>JAAFIG010000018.1 GCA_013298595.1 Deinococcales bacterium
TTTGTGGATTCAACTGGTGCTTTGTATGGTTGGGGTTCAAATTTTTTTCGTCAGATTCAGTGTTCGTCTGAAACCAGTATTAGTCTTCCGACGCTGATACCAGGTATCACTTGGTGACTTACTGATTCATTAATTTCCTAAGTATTAGAGGGGGCTTCTCAAGATTTGAGAGCTAGTCCCGCATAATTGGGGCTGGTTCACCAATCCTTAGCCAAACTCGAGGGGCGTTTGGCTAAGGATTGGTGGTTTTGTTTGGCATGAGTTTACTTTCAAACCAAATTAATCCAAAAGCGGTTATTACTCCACTCGAGGCGATTAATAACCATGGTAGTGCTAACCAATTAAGTTTTGCGCCTAGGTCGTGTAATGCACCACCTAGTGTATTGCCTAGTCCTCCACCAATGGCAAAGGCTAAGGCACTGAAACCAAAGTAGGCTCCTCGAGCTTGTTCAGAAGCTAATTCCGCAATAATCACTTGTTGTGGTGCGCTGGCTAAACTCGAGCCTATTGAAAAAACAGCAACGCAAATCAGTAGAAAAATAATATTGGGTGCAAATGCCACAGCGTATAAAGCGGCTGCCATGACCAACACGCCCAGTAACAATGTACGAAGTGGGCTGAGATACCGGTTAGCGGTTTGGGTTAACCAGTACTGCAATAACACAGCGGTGATGGTGTTGACCAAGAAAATCCAACTGACAGCATCGGTGGTGCCAGCTAAGCGTTTGCCCTCGAGGGTCATGGCTAAAGAAAATTGTGACCACATTAAAAACATCCCTGCCAGTAAAAATGTGAATGTCACAAAGCGTTTATCTTTGATCACAATGGCTAAACCCGACATCATGGTGTGTTGTTCGTTTGAACTCGAGACTTGGATGGCTGGTAAGTAACGCAGATTGCCAAGAAAAGTGAGTAAGTACAAACTTGCTGAGAATAAGGCAGCAAATTCAAAACTGATTTTCAGGAAAGCCGCACCTGCCAAAGACCCTAAACCCATGCCGATATTACCAATCATGCCAAAGACAGCATACATTTTTGGTCTCGAGTCGGGGTCGGTTAAAGCGGCTATGGCTGCACTTTTTGGTGCATCGAATAAAGCACCACCCAAACCAGATAAAGTTGCCGAGATAACCAATCCCGTAAAATCTTTAGCAAAGATTAAACTACCAAAACCAATAGCCCGAATCAGTAAACCAGTCAGAATAAGCCCTCGAGCACCAATTTTATCTGAGATTGCACCACTAAAAACCCCTAAACCTTGTTGGGTGATGGTGCGAATACCTAAGGCTAAACCCACTGCGGCGGCACTCCATTGCAGACCATCCACATAATGCAAACTGATTAAAGGTACGATGGTAAAAAATCCTGACCACATCAAAAAAGTTGCTACCATCAGGGTTAATAAACCTCGAGCATGGACTGGATTTTCGGGTAATCCTAGTATAAAACGCCAATTCATTGTCTAACCTGTTGTCTGCTTTGCACAGCTCGAGCATACTGCAATTGGTACTTAGACTGCGTTCAGCAAAAGCATGTATTGACGATAACGCCAAACAATTGTGCTTTAAGTCATACTTCGCCCTCGTGTTAAAGAAATTATTTGGTTTGATAAGTTTGTTCTTCGTTGCAGGTTTACTGGCTGTGCAAGCGCAAAGTGATCTGTTTACAATTGGTTTCCAAGGAGCAGCTGCTACCTTAGACCCCATTTTGCGCCTCGAGACAACCACCATTAATTGGCAGCAGCATATTTTTGATTCGATTACCAAAACAGATTCAAATGGGCGAATCCAACCTGGTTTGGCACAGGTTTGGCAAGCCAATGGCACGAACAAATGGACTTTTATTTTGCGGCGTAACGCAGTTTTTCATGATGGTTCAAAAGTCACAGCTGCTGATGTAATCTTTAGTTTGCAACGGGCTGCCACCGAACCCAAAAGCACTTTTAAGGCAAGTGTCTCGAGTATTAAATCCTTAAAAGCCATTGGAGATTACACGCTTGAGGTGACCACAGAGCGCCCTGATCCGTTGTTGCCTAATAAATTTGTTGGCATTTTAGTGGTTTCTAAAAAACAAGTTGAAAATAATGCCAATTGGGCAGATAAACCAATTGGGTCAGGGGCGTATAAATTTGTTTCTTGGTTATCGGGTGATAACTTGTTGCTCGAGGCAAACACCAATTACTGGGGTGGAGTACCGCAGATTTCGCGGTTAAAGTTACAAAATATTCCAAATCCCACAGCTCGAGTTGCAGCGTTATTATCGAATCAGGTGCAATTAATTGAAAAAATTGCACCTCAAGATGTGGCAAGGCTAACAAGTAATGCAGAGTTGCTGGTTTCGCAAGCTCCAAGTAACCGAGTGATTTATTTGGTGATGGATGTTCGCAATGCCAATAATTCGCCAGCCATTACAGGAGTCAATAACAACCCATTTGCAAATCTAAAAGTCCGCGAAGCCATTGCTCGAGGGCTAGATAAGACCAGTATTACCAAAAATATCATGGGTGGTTTTGCTACACCAGCCACACAATTTGTTGCGCCAAATGTACCGGGTTTTGACCGAGGACTGAAAAGCTTGTCATATTCGCTCGAGAAAGCCAAAACCTTACTCAGAGATGCAGGTTATGGTTCGGGTTTTAGCTTGCGTTTAGATGCCACCAACGACCGCTACCAAAACGATGCCCTGATTGCTCAAGCGGTTGGCGGTATGCTCGAGCAAATCGGTATTAAAACCAAAGTCAATGCTATCTCGAGAACAGTCTTGTTCCCACAACTTGATAAAGGCGAATTTAGTGCTTATATCAGCGGTTGGGCTTCGAGTGATGTTGTCAATACCCTTGTCTCACAAGCGATGTGTAAGAACCCGCAAGAGGGTTATGGTGCGCTGAACAGGGCTGGTTATTGCAACAAAGAAGTTGATAAATTGATTTTACAAGCTGCCAGCAACTTTAATTTACTCGAGCGTAACAAACTTGTGTCCAAAGCCATGCGACAAATTTTGCAAAACGATATTTTCTGGATTCCACTGCATTACGAAAATGTGATTCATGCTATTACCAACAAATACCAGTACAAAGCTCGAGGAGATGAGTTTATCAACAGTTGGGAAATCACAGTTAAACGTTAAACAGCTTGATAAGATAGCGATTATGCAATCGTTTTTACGTACTTGGCTGGTAGTAATGCTCCTTGGCTCGTTTGCCAATGCCAGCCCTGCGGTGCAACTGTTTAATCAAGCTGCCAATTTTATCCAAACCCAGTACTTTGGCTCGAGCGCAGTGAGTATTCCAGCTTTACTCGAGAAATACCGTGTCGAAGTAGCCATTACTTGTTTACGTACCGCTCAACCTCTGCAATGCGATTATGCTCGAGTTGAACCCGTACTGGTCAGATTATTTGCCGATTTAGAAGATGGACATGCGTACTATTTATCGGCAGAGGCAGTGCGTCAAGAAAATGCGAATCGGGCTGGGCAAAATATTACGCCCAGACCTGTGTTGGGTTTACGTTTTGCCAATTTTTGTGACACGCCCAATGGCGAATGCGAATTTGATGAGCAGAAAAACTTAAAAAGTACAGTACTGCGTGAACAACTGATTATTCGAGTCTCATTTGATAGCCCAGCTGAAACCGCTGGTGTGCGCTACGGAGACCGCTTAATTGGTTATAACAACATTTTATTCTCGAGTTTTAGCAGCGAAACCGATTTTCTGCAATTTCGGGCTGAATTAACGCCAAAAGTGCAAGCTGGCGAAGTAATCACACTAAATTTATTACGAGGCACCAATCGTCAACGGGTTGATATTAGCCTCAAAGGAGCTGTTATCAATGCCAGTCAAGCGCCTCGGCTCGAGATTCGCCGCGATGGTATTGCTGTTTTAACCGTGCGTGATTACCAAATTTCTGGTGTTGGCAAAATTATTCATGATTTAATTCGTCAAGCCGAAGAACGCGGAGCAAAAGCCATTATTTTCGAGGAACGCCAAAATGGTGGAGGCAGTGTTTTTGAAATGATGCAAGCTGTTGGTGCATTTGTACCAAACCCAGAACCGTTTCGGTTTATTCCACATTACAATCCAGATCGTGACACCCTCGAGTTTGGCTACAGCGATGGCAGAGCCACGATTCGTCAAGGTTCAGGCAGAATTCAAGCTGGTTCAATCATTAATAACCCCGTTAAAACCAAATTACCTTTGGCTGTTTTGGTCGATGAAAATTGTGCTTCTGGTTGCGAATACTTTGCAACCTACATGCAACGAAATAAGCGCGGTACCGTAATTGGTTCGGCAACTGCAGGTGTTGGCAATAGCAACACCGCTCGTTTTGCCCTTGCCAATGGTGGCTCGGCAGGTATTCCTACACTCAGAGCTTTCTGGACAGATGGCACAAGTTTACCAGCCAGTGTGACTGCCGATATTGCCCAACCCATTTTTCAATGGAATTTATTTCAAACTGGGCGTGACGAACCACTCGAGACTGCTTTACAAATCCTCAATAAACCAGCAGCCTCGCAACTCGAGCCTAGCCAAATGGTATCAGTGCCAAGTTTTTTACAACCACTCACTTGGCAAACACATAATCTCGAGCCAACAGAAGAATAATCAAGAGATTGAAACTGTTTCACCAGAACTATCGTACTATGTTAAGTATGACTTTAAGCCAAACCCAAGCTGAGAACTTAGTACAACTCCTTCTGATTGCTGCGCTATCCGATAATGCCACCACTGCAACCGAAGATACGGTTCTGACCACGCATCTCGAGGCATTACCTTGGGTCAGTGGGATTGGTTTAAGTGGTTTTGTCAACAGCGCTTACGCCTCTATTCGTAAACACAATCGTGTGGCTCGGCTCGAGGATGCTAAAACCTTAGCTGCTGTTTTTACTACTGTCGAAACTCGAGCTTTTGCTCTGCAAGAAGTCCAAGCTGTTCTTGAATCCGATGGTGTGCAAGCAACCGAAGATGAATTGTTGACTGTGCTTCGCGCAAGTTTAGCCTGAATCCAGTACAATGCCTAAGATGTTGTTTTTGCAACCCGAATTTCTTTTGCGTCTTCTTATGTGGTTAGCGCTGGCATCTAGGTGAAATCTTGACGAATCGTCAAGCGCTGGTTTTAATGACGGATTTTGGTGTTCGAGACGGAGCAGTGGCAGCCATGAAAGGCGTGGCATTGCAGGTAGACTCGAGTTTAAGCATTCTTGACCTGACCCATGAAGTCAAACCCTTCGATGTGTGGGAAGGTGCGTACAGATTGTTCCAAACCCACGGTTACTGGCGCGATGGTACCGTGTTTGTGGTTGTTGTAGACCCAGGTGTTGGTACCAGCCGTAAAAGCTTAGCCGCTAAACTGAGTGGCGGACAAATTATTGTTTGCCCAGATAATGGCTTACTGACATGGCTCGAGCCAAGTATTGAAGAAGTGCGAGAAATTGATGAAACACTGCATAGGCTTCCAGGCTCAAGTGAAAGTTATACTTTTCTAGGTCGGGATTTATACGCTTTTGTTGGGGCTAAACTCGCCTCTGGGCAACTCGAGTTTACCGATATTGGCGCAATTGTACCAAGCATCACACAGCTTGAAATTGCCGAACCAAAATTGCAACACGATGCTTTGCACGGCGTAATTCCTGTGCTTGATATCAACTTTGGTAATGTCTGGACAAACATTCCAAAAACTTTGCTCGAGCAAATTGGAATACAACCACAAAGCCAAATTGAAGTGCGAATCCTCGAGAAAAACGCTCAGCGCTTTTGCGGGGTACTACCTTTTGTGGCTTCGTTTGGAGCTGTGGCACATGGTCAGCCCTTAGTGTATGTCAACAGTTTGTTGCACGCAGCAGTAGCGATCAATTGCCAGAGTTTTGCCACTTTATATGGAATCTCGAGCGGAGCTGATTGGACAGTGCAACTTCGTTTGGTTTGAGTGGTATTCTAAGCATCAGTTAAAAGTACAGGAGGCACGAATGAAACGAGTATTAGTAGCGTTTGGTGTAGCAGCAGCCGTCACAGCCCTCGGATTTGGTTTAACAGGCGCACAAAGTATGGTCAAGTACGGAGATTGCCTCATTACGGGAGCAATGGGGAAGTTTAAGATTACACCCGCTGTAGCTGGGCAATTAACCGTTGCGACAAACTTGCCAAGCCCAGGTTTTTATAATGGTGACTCACCAGAATTGGTTAAAAGCGGTGTTGAGTACTGCATGGCAGCCAATATTGCCCACCGCGCAGGTCTCGAGAAACTTGTGGTTAAAAATGTCGCGTGGGATGGTTTAGTGGCTGGTCAAACCAAGAATTTTGATCTTGCTCTTAGCCAAATTTCAATCACTGATGAGCGCAAAAAAGTGGTGGAATTTAGCACCCCGTACTTCTCGAGTGATATCGGTGTGATGGTGCGTAAAGGTACAGTGCTCAATGCCACTACTATTAAAACCGCAAAAGTTGGTGTACAGCAAGGTACAACTGGCGAGAAATTTGCTCGAGAAGTGTTAAAAATAAAGAACCTCAAAGTTTTCCCAGATACCCCAGGTATGTTTGTGGCACTACAAGCTAAGCAAGTGGATGTTGCCATGACTGATACCAGCATTGTTTTATCACAAGCCAAAACCTCGAGCGGTAAATTCCAAGTAATTGGGCAGTACAAAACAGGGGAAAGCTATGGTGGATTATTTCCGAAAGGCAACAAGAATAACCCCACCATTGATAACATGATGAAAGATATGCTCAAAGATGGCACAGTCGGTAAACTAATCGGGCAGTATCTTTCTAAAGAATGGGGCGTTGACCCACTGAAAATCACCTACTTCAAGCCCTAAGTTGTATTTTCTCTGACTGTAGGGGCGGGGCTTCTTGATTCTAAACGAGCACCTCACGGGCAGAATCGCTTGCCTCGCCCCTTTGCGTTTACGAGAGGTCAACATAATTAGTCAATTTTCGAGATTGCGAGTAACAAGGTTCTGTTGCAAATCTTAAATACGCTATAGACACAAGAAATTAAAATTTCCAAAATTACAAAAACCTAGATTGATAATTTATGAATACCCACTCAGATCGTTTTCGCGCTCCTAGTATTCCCAAAAGTGCTATGCCACTTTCGACAGCAGCACTGCTGATCTCGAGTTTAACAACACTACTGACTTGGTTTGTGTTGTGGCAATTGGCGTTAGCAATGGCTGGTGTGACCGAAGAACAAGTGGCAGTTTCACTCGAGAAAAAAATGTATTGGTCTGCAATGCTGGCTCGAGTTTCTGATTTGCCTTGGTTTGCTTGGCTGGTTTTAGCTGTGCTTGCATTGGTGCCATTGCTATTATTTTTTCCGACTGTAAAAGCAATTTTGCAAGCTCGCCAAGCCAGAACAGCTTTGCAATTCGAGAATCTGATTGCGGCTCGAGTGGCTACGGCGAACTCGAGTAATTTTTCTTGGTATGCCATTGGTTATTCGGTGTTTGTTGTTTTGTTTTTTGGTGGAATCTGGTTTGTGATTGCTAAGGATATTGCTGTTGGTAATACTTTTTTTAAACTTGATTTGATGTGGGAAAAAGCCAGTTTGGTGGTTAGTGCTTTTTTGACTAATGTTTTTATTTTTATGGTTGCTCAAGTGTTTATTTTAATTTGGGGTTTGCTGATTGCGTTGGCGCGAATGGTGCCTGGTGCGGCTGGTCAGCCAATTCGTTTGTTAGCAACGTTGTACACCGATGCTTTTCGGGGTTTGCCGAGTGTCATTACCATTTACTTGATTGGTTTTGGTTTGCCTTTGACGGGTTTTCCGATTCTTGGTGATTTGCCACCTGTTTGGTATGCGATTTTTGCTCTGACGTTAACCTATGGTGCTTATGTTGCCGAGGTGTACCGAGCTGGCATCGAGAGTATTCATCCTTCGCAAATGATGGCAGCGCGTAGTTTAGGACTCAATTTTACGCAAACCATGCGTTTTGTGATTGTACCGCAAGCTATTCGGCGTATCATTCCGCCATTGCTAAACGATTTTATTGGTTTACAAAAAGATACGGCATTGGTTAATGTGATTGGTACGATAGATGCTTTTAATCAATCCAGAATTCTTGCTAGTAATAATTTTAACCTGAGCACTGTGACCATTGTGGCAATTTTATTTGTCCTGATTACCATTCCACAAGCGCGTTTGGTAGACAGATTACTCGAGAAAGATGCAAGCAAAACTCGGGGTGCGAAATGAGTTTCCTCGAGATTAACAATGTGGTTAAGCGTTTTGGTTCGCTCGATGTTTTACGTGGTATTAACTTATCGGTCGAGGAACACCAAGTGGTTTGTCTGATCGGACCTTCGGGTTGTGGTAAAAGCACGTTACTGCGTTGCATCAATGGTCTCGAGCCAATTTCTGGTGGTGAAATTCGGATTTTGGGAGATCGGGTTTCGGGCGCTGGTGTGGATGTGGATCGGTTGCGCCGCGATGTTGGTATTGTTTTTCAGAGTTTTAATTTATTTCCGCATATGACGGTACTGGAAAATATTTGTCTCGCACCGCGTCAGGTGCTGAAATTATCCAAAGAAGAAGCTGAATCAAGGGCTATTGAATTACTTAGACGGGTACAACTCGAGCAAAAAGCCAAAGCCTTCCCAGATCAGTTAAGTGGTGGTCAACAACAACGAGTGGCAATTGCCAGAGCGCTTGCCATGCAGCCGATGTTGATGTTGCTGGATGAAATCACGTCGGCTCTTGACCCAGAATTGGTAGCTGAGGTGCTGGATTTGGTGCGTGACCTAGCTGCTGAAGGCATGACCATGCTGCTTGCCACCCATGAAATGGGATTTGCTAAGGAAGTCTCGAGTAAAGTTTGTTTTCTGTATCAAGGTGTGGTGCATGAAGAAGGTTCACCTGAGCGAATTTTTGGCGATCCAACAGAAGATCGGACTCGAGGATTTTTGAAAAGCATTATCGAAGCGGGACGGATGTAAACAAAGCACAAAGGTTTGTTTTGCTATACTTCTGGCTATGTTTTGGCGTTTAGCATTGGTTTTTCTTTTTCTGATGGCTTGTCATTCGCCACTTGTACCAATGGATGTGACAAACAAAATGCTTGTACTCGAGAATCCATTAGCGCATCCAGACCCTTTCTCGAGAAATGTTTGGGACTTACAACGTATCCAAGACAGGGTTTTAATTGGTTCTGGTGATGCTTGGCGTAATACGGGTACAAATGTTCAAAAAATTCAGGTGGTTTCCTATTCGAGCAATGGGTATTTTAATCAAGAATTTACTGTGGATGATGAACAAATTCATCGTTTTATTGAAACCGAAAACCAAGTTCTGATACCGGGTTTTGATCCGCTTGAGGATTGGAGTTTGGGCAATTTTTACACCCTCGAGCCACGTTGTTTGGCTCCTGTACCTTGTTGGTCTAAAACTCGAACCATTCCGTTCGGGGTGCATACCTACGACTTAATCGAATTTGCAGGAAAACTTTACTCGAGTATTGGCGGGTATGATGCCACAATAGAACCAGGTTTGCTCGAATCTAGCGATGGTGGTCGGACTTGGAAATCGGTGACATCGGCGGCTTTGCTTGGTTTGACATTCACACGATTTTTTAGTGTGGATAATCAATTGTTTGCTGTTCAAGAAGTGGTCAATAATGCCAGTAAAACTGGTTTTGCTAAGCTCGAGAATGGTGTTTTTGTATCAGCTGATATTGCAGGTCAGAGTATGGTGCCAACCTTACCTACGGATTGGCGCGGGCGTTTAGGTCGAATTACCACTTGGCAAAACAAATTATTTTATACAGCGGCGGCTAAAGGAACCAATGTGGGTTTGCCAGAGGCTGCGTTTGTAGCAACTTCGCTTGGTATTGCTCAACGCATTCCATTGGCGTTAAACGAAATGCCCACCGATATTCTGCGGCTCGAGTCTCAAGTGGCATTACTGACTACTACAGCCGATAGCAGCGGCTATACCAACAGAGTGTACCTCTCGAGTGATGGGCAGCAATTTCAGCTTGCTTTTTCATTTATCTCGAGTCGGTTTGCTCGCAGTTTTGAAAAACTTGGTAGCACTTGGATTTTTGGGCTGGGTTGCGTAGAAACCGAATCTTGCCAAGGAGCTGGGCGTTTACTGAGTCTGACCTTGTGAAATTCTCGAGTATAAAATCCAATCAGTCGCTGGTGGTTTATGCCCTAATAAACGCAGCATCATGGCGATTTGTCCACGATGATACGAACCATGATTAACAACGTGGCGAGTAATCTCTTCAAAGCTATTGTTAAATTCCGCACCATCAAAGGTTTTATAAACAATGATTTGCTCGAGTGAAGAGCGGGTAATCAGTGTTTCCCATTGCTCGAGAAAGGGTTGCCATTGGTCAATAATGCTTTGTACGCTTGGGTAGTTTTGTGCTTCTGGGCGAGTAAAAGCTAAACCTTGAACTCGATGAAACCAAGCATGATCTGCCATAAAACAATGCACCAACGTATCGCGGATACTGGGAAAACTATTGCCAAGGTCTTTGGTTAGGGCTTCTGGCTCGAGTTCTTGGCAAACGGCTAAGAACCGCTCGAGTGCCCAACGATGAAATTTCCACGCAGTTAATAAAGTCACAGTTTTTAGCTTAACAGATACAAAATCGGTACTTCAATTGTGAATTTTTTGGTTTATGAAAGCCCCAAAAATAAACTTCATCTTTATACTCATTTGCAAATGTAACTTTTATTAGACTGACTTAGTATACTAAAAAACAGTAATCTGTTATTAAGAAATACAATTGTGCTCATGATTTTCGGATTTAAGGCGCAAAGGTTGGCTTTTTGTTAAGCAAACATTTACCTTTGTAAATGAGCGTCATACTGGTATCCACAGCGCAATCTCGAGTTGTACAACCAATTTATACTCCCCATGTTCAAACTTTTTGGAGGTTATTTATGAAAATTGGTCTTGCAACTTCCGCTGTTTCACTCATTGTCGCTTTGGCTGCGTGTAATCCCACACCACCCGCAAAAGCAAATATTCGCGCTGTTCATGCTTCGGTGGATACACCAGAAGTGGCAGTCTTAGTCGATTCAGCCCAAGTTGGCGCAGCATTTGCTTTTAAAAGTGCAATTCCCAGTGCGAATAATGAATATGCAGCCGTTGCATCTGGAGTGCGAAATATCAAAGTTTGTGCGGCTCCTGCAAACACAGCTTGCCCAATCAATGTTTCGCCAACATTGGCAGCCGCTGCTAAATACACAGTGGTTGCCGTGGGTACATTAGCTACGGACGATGACACTGGAGCTGATGCTCGCCCGCTCGAACCATTGTTATTGAATGATGCCGAACCTGCTCCTGCTGCTGGTAAAACCAAGATTCGTTTTGTGCATGGAGCTTCTTTGGTAGCCGCTAAAACCGTGGATATTTACGTGACAGGTGCAGCCGACGATATTGCCAATGTCACTGCGACAAAAGCCAACTTTAACTACAAAGAGAATAGTGGGTATCTCGAGGTTGCCGCTGGTAGTTACCGAGTACGTATTACTGCTCCTGGTACAAAAACAGTCTTGATTGATACAGGTGCCACAGGTGTTGCTTTAGCCGATGGTAAAAAGTACACAGGTATTGCCATTAATCCAACAGGAACCGCTGGCGTGATTTTATTAAACGATAACTAATTTTTTAACAGCTCGAGGTCTTGCCCTTCGCATTTTTTTACTGCGAAGGGTTTTTGTTTTCAACCTGCTAGACAATTCGATTTGATTTTGTTAGACTAAGTACAATAATTTTAAAACCCTCGAGTCAGACCATTCTTACCGAGGTATGGAGGTTTCTTATGATCGCTGAACGCCCCGAAGCTGTAAAAACTGTTAAGCCAGGCGGTATGTTTTTGGTTGAAGCTGCGCTTGCATCCGAAGTTCGCACCCCAGAAGAATTCACACCCGATATGCGTGAGATGTACCAAGCTGTTGAAGAATTTGTCAAAGCCAGAGTGGTGGCAAACCAAGAAACACTCGAGCATCACAATAACGAACTGCTCAAGAAAATCTTACACGAATGTGGCGAACAAGGCTTTTACTTAATCGAAGTGCCAGAAGAATTTGGTGGTTTGGATTTAAGTAAAACCATGGCTTGCTATGTTGGAGAAGCCCTTTCTCGAGGTGGTGGCTTTGCAGTTTCGTTTGGTGCTCATGCCAGTATTGGCATGTTGCCATTGGTGTACTTTGGTAGCCAAGCCACCAAAGAAAAATACTTACCAGACATGGCAAATGGCAAATTGCTGGGTGCTTATTGCTTATCCGAACCAGGTAGCGGCTCAGATGCCCAAGCAGCTAAAGCCAAAGCTGTTCTATCCGAAGATGGTAACCACTATGTGTTAAACGGTACAAAAATGTGGATTTCTAATGGCGGTATTGCTGATATTTTCACCGTTTTTGCCCATGTGTCAACCCCAGAAGGTAACAAATTCAGTGCTTTCTTGGTTGAACGCAATTTTGCTGGTGTCAGCACAGGAAAAGAAGAAGAAAAACTTGGCATTCGCCTCTCTAGCACCACACAACTGATTCTCGAGGATGTCAAAGTTCCAGTTGCTAATTTACTAGGTGAAGTTGGTTGGGGTGCAAAAATTGCTTTTAATATCCTCAACATTGGGCGTTACAAACTCGGTTCAGGTGGCGCAGGTGGCAGCAAAGTTATTCTCGAGCACAGTGCAAAATACGCTAAGGAACGCCATAGTTTTGGGAAACCCATCGCTAGTTACGGTGCGATTCTCGAGAAACTGGGTGGAATGGCAGCTGCTATTTTCGGAGCAGAAACCATTACATACCGTGTGACAGGGGCGATAGATGCCGCTGTTGAAAAAGGCATGGACAAACTCAAAGCCATCGAAACACACCGTGTCGAAGCCAGTATGGTCAAAGTTTTTGCCACCGAAGTGCTGTCTTTATGTGCCGATGAGGGTTTACAAGTCTTTGGTGGTTTTGGTTACTCCGAAGAATACCCAATGGCAAGAGCATACCGCGATGCTCGTATTAACCGTATCTTTGAAGGTACCAACGAAATCAACCGAATGCTGATTCCAGGCGAACTGCTCAAAATGGCAATGAAAGGCGAATTGCCATTGTTACAAGCTGCCCAAAAATTACAAGCCGAATTACTCGAGCCAAACTTTGATCTCGAGGAATCCGACGCGCCACTGGCTGCGGAGTTAAAAGTGGTTGCTAACCTGAAAAAAGCGGCTTTGGCTGTGGCTGGTAGCGCCGCAATGAAATTTGGTCCTAAACTTGCCGAGAACCAAGAAACCATGATGCGAACCGCTGATATGATTATTCAAGCCTATGTTGCTGAAAGTGCCGTGGTACGCACTCAGAAAATCATCTCGAGTGGAAAAAATGCAAGTGTAGCAACTGCAATGACACAAATTTTGGTTGCTCAAGCTGCCGATAAAACCATGAGCGCTGGACGTGAAGCCATCTCGAGTTTCCTTGAAGGAGACGAATTCCGTATGACCATGGCTGCTTTGAAGCGTTTTACCAAAACCGAAACCATCAATATTATTAAGTTGCGCCGCGAAGTTGCAGCGGCTGTGCTCGAAGCCGATGGCTACCCACTGAAATAGTTTTAGATGCAACAATGCCGCCTTGTGAGGAATTTGCAAGGCGGTTTTTGTTTAAAACGGCAAAGCAGTATTGCCAATGTGTAAACGCATAATCTCGAGGCGCTTAGCTAAACCAGCCATTTGTATACTACTTTGTGCTCGAGTCTCGGCTGTGAGCGGTATACCAGTCGCACCATACATTGCCATAACGCGCTGAGAGGCTGGTAAAGGCTCGAGGTGAGTGGCTTGGCTCAAATCCCGCTCGAGTGTCCAAAGGCGTTCTAAACGGCAACTCCAGACTCGAGGGGCAAGTTGTTCAAATGGCACAAGATG
The DNA here is from genome assembly GCA_013298595.1 of Deinococcales bacterium. Classification (GTDB taxonomy): domain Bacteria; phylum Deinococcota; class Deinococci; order Deinococcales; family JAAFIG01; genus JAAFIG01. The sequence continues at coordinate 13,864 of JAAFIG010000018.1, forward strand.
TTTATCCACTTCAAAAGCAATGGGTTGAACATCTGGAAAAAATTGTTTGACTTGCTCGAAAGTATCTGGTAAACAACGCAAACCACGGTCGCAACCAAAAACCTCTAAGCTAATTGGCTCGAGCCACGCGAAATCCTCGCAAATGGGTTGAAAACCAGCTTTGACACTATGAATCAGCGTTGTGGTTTTGCCACGCCCAGATTCACCTGTAAAGGCAGTACCAATGCCATTTTTACTAGCAATTGAAGTGTGCATTGGTAGCAAACCCGAAGCCCGAATTGCTTCAATCACTGCCACCATCACACAAGGCAGTAAACCCTGACTCGAGCCGTGCAGCACTATATTTGCTCCAGTTGCAAGAAAAGTTACTTGTGCCGCATTTTCCTCAGATTGAATCCAAGTGCTATCTTCTTTTGTGCTGACTGCAACAAACCCATTATGAACAGCCGCTTGATACGCATTCTCGAGTTTTGGAATGGCATCAGCACTTGCTGAAATCTGCACTGACCAGTTGCTTTTAAGGGCAGTGGCATGGCTAGGAAAATCAAATAATCTTTGTAATAAAGCCAGAACCTGAGCCGAAGCAACCCCATGAATTCGCCGCCCTAGCAATAGAAAATCAAATTCGGTCATACCAATAAGCCAGCTGCTTCTAAAGTCTCGAGTAAATTTTTTGTATCGCTTGCGGCTGTCTCGAGATCAATTTCAAAAGCATCGGTTATTTTGACAGCGATTTCCTCGGCGGAATGCTTGCCTAAGTTTTGCCAAATAATTTTACCCGTGCCGTTTAAGGTAAACATGGCTTGGGTGCGTGGGTTTAACAGCACCAGTTCATCCTCGAGTTCAGTGACAATAATTTCGGGGTTAGGGGATTTGGTCATGCACTCACTCTACCAAATAGGTCATACTAACAAAATGGAAACAGTTATTTTAGCAAACGTTATCACCCTGAATTCAGCCCAACCTCGAGCCGAAGCAGTCTTAGTGTCCAATCGTCAAGTGCGTTTTGTCGGTTCTCAAGCAGATTGTCTTGCGATCGCCCCCAAAGCTGAAATTCTCGAGTACAGCGATGCGTTTTTAACCCCTGGACTGACTGACGCGCATATTCACTTAACAGGTTATGGGTTTGCATTGGCAGCACTGGATTTATCCGCCTGTCAGACTCTCGAGCAAGGTTTAGCGTTAATCGCCACTCGAGCAGGTGGTACGGCTTGGCTGCAAGGCGGTGGCATGTTCCCCAATCGTTGGAGTGAGCAATCCTATCCAACAGCAGCAGACTTAGACCGAGTTGCCCCCAATCAACCTGTTTACATTCGCTCAAGAGATGGGCATAGTGCATGGGTCAACACCAAAGCCCTCGAGCTTGCCAATGTTCACGCGGGCACACCAGATCCCGAAGGTGGACGAATCATCCGCGATGTAAGCGGGAACCCAACAGGTATGCTCCTCGAGCCAAGTGCCATGAATTTGGTGCGTCAAGCTATTCCCGCCGCGACACTCGAGGAAAGTGTGACCGCTTGTGCTCGAGCCTGTGCCCAACTCGAGGCATGGGGGTACACATCGGTTCACACAATGGCACTCGAGCCAGCCATGAGTTTACGAGCTATTCAAGAACTCGAGCAAGGCGGGGCTTTACCACTGCAAGTCTGGGCAAGTATTCCCCACGCCGATTTGGAACACGTCGAAGCCACAGGTTTACGCGGCGGCACAGGCGATTTAGTCAAGATAAGTGGCATAAAATTCTTTGCCGATGGCGCACTGGGTTCACGCACCGCTTGGATGTTCGAGCCGTACCTTGGTACAACCGAAACAGGCGTAATCGCCGACTCACCAGAACTGATTCTCGAGCGAGGCAGACGCGCCCTCGAGATGGGCTTCTGCCCCGTGGTTCATGCCATAGGTGATAAGGCAAACCATGAAGTGCTAAATGTTCTCGAGAAATTAAAACCTTTGGCAGATGCTCGAGGCGTGCGCCTTCGGTTGGAACACGCCCAGCATTTGCAACCATCAGACATTGCACGATTTGGAAAACTCGGCATTGTTGCCAGTGTGCAAGCGATTCACCTTGTAGACGATGCCGTACCTGTATTTGGGCTGCTTGGCGAGACTCGAGCCAAAACCACGTATGCTTTTAGAACTTTACTCGAGACAGGTGCAACCCTCGCACTGGGTTCGGATGCCAGTGTTGCTACTCCAGAACCAATGGTTGGACTCGAGGCAGCCGTCAAACGCCTTGGCTTGGATAGGAATGTTTTTATGCCAGAGCAATGCTTAACGCCACTCGAAGCACTCGAGGGATACACGATTGGGGCTGCCAAAGCTGCTGGCTGGGAAAACTGGTATGGGCAAGTCAAACAAGGGTACAAAGCTGATTTTACGCTATGGGAAACTGACCCAAGCCTCGAGTTAGCCAAACCAATAAAGGCATTAAGAATTTGAAGTTGGATTTTTTCCCATGCAATGCAAAATGATTTGAACATTTCAAGTCAGGGGAGTTATTTTCGGACAAATCTTACGTGCTAAGCTCAGGCTCGAATAGTGTCAGAACTCGAGTTCAACTGTTCTAGGCGTGTCATCTCGAGTTAAAACATCTTTTATTAGCTCATCAAGTCGCAAAGAAACAGCCATTGAAAATGTACGAAATTCTTGCCCTTCTGGTGAGTGTCTGATTCGGGCTGGTACACCATGCACAACGAAAACCACGCCTTCTGGTGTATTGGTTTGAAAATCTATTTTTGTTTCAGAAGCCAATGCCGTCATAAGAACCTCTTTACACAGGATGCACAGTAACAACAAAATAACTGTCGAAGTATGCTACTTTAATCCGAATCCAGCGAGTACCTAACTGATACTCAAAGTTTACTCCAGGAACACGTCCAAGTACATTGTTTGGTAAATCCTTGGTGGTTGCTTCGCCAAAAACAATGGCTTCCAGAAGTTGCACAGCAGTAATTCCGCGTTCTCGCGCTCGTTGAAGGGCATGGTCATCAATATCAATTTCTTGTTGCCAAAGTGCGCGTTGAATTGCCTCGAGTTCCCAGTCTAAAATTTCGGAGGTTGAGAAATCAAAGCCTTTATGCACGCTGTTAGTCTAACGCATTTTGTACTGAATTGACTAAATTTTTTGGCGGTATGTGTTGGGTTTCCGTCACACTTTCTGCCACTTCTATTCGTGTCCAATCAAGCAGATTCAAAATCCCTGTTTTTATTGGGCGCTTCTCATTCCAAAATATTAGGGAAGTTAATAACCCAATGGCTGGTTTTGAATTCAGCTTCTCGAGAACTTCCACAGCCTCGGCTTGGGTTTCAAAAGATAAGTAGTACACCGTGTCATCAAACATCACAGAGCGGTTTTCTATTGGGGCAACAAGTCTAAACCGTAGGGTTTTGTACAAGGCGCAAATAGCTATGCGCCAAGGGCGAAAAGCATAATCCCCAATGCCAAAAATTGAGTATGGTGGATTCTTTTTGTAAATCGTACTGCCCCTTGCCTCGAGTGCTTGGCGGTGTTTTTCTAAGTACGCCCAAGTTAGAGGCGCAGTTTCTCGGATGTTCTCGGTTGGCTGCCCGACATATTGCTGAGTCACCAAAACAAATTTTTTACGCCATGCTTTCTCACTGCCAATGTCCGAGCCTTTAAGTAGCGGGTACAGGTGCGTCTTCTCGAGTTCTATTATTTCGCTCAGTCCATTCTCGAGACCACGTTCAGTTTGGGTTAATTCCATGATTGTGGCGGCATCGTGTTTAATTCCAGAACGCCATTTTTGCGGACTAGTCCCGAGTAAATAAGCTGTTTCTTCAAATTGATTTAGGTTGCCTACAGTTAAGCCTCGCCGATGTCCGACCCGTTGCCCGTGGGTACACTCGAGACTTTCAAAAATGGTGTAATCGTAATTGGTGTTTTGTGGATTTTGCGTTAATCGCATCACCAGTAAGCAGGCTTCTACCGAAGCGCCAAAGTGTTGTTTGGCATCTATTTTTATTAAAAATGCTTCTTGTAGTGCAATTTTTTGTCGTTCAGCGTGTGCCAAGATTTTTTGTGCCACCGATGTTTTGACCAACATGGCAATATCACCTGCTCGAGTTTCAAACCAACGTAATACATTTAAGAGCATCCATTCGGAAATATCAAAGTTGGCTTTGCCACTGATGGCTTCAAATCCGTTGTGTTTTTGAAAATTCGATTTTTTTGGTAAGTTCAGCCCACCTATTGTGCTTTGGGTGGTGTTTGTCACCCATGGGAAATTACCAAGTACCAAAACGGATTCGGGGATGGTCACAATTTTTTCTTGCCACTGTGTACTAAAAAAATCTGTTTGCTCGAGAACAACTCGAGAGGAATTGGGTACTTCCGATAGGCGCTGTTGTAACTTATTTAAGTATATTTGATTGATTTCAAAACCCAGTATTTTTTGTGCTTTAGGAAATGTTTGTGCGGCTGCCATAACAAATGCTCCAACGCCACAAGTTGGCTCAAGAATCACTTCAGGGTTAATCCCCAAGGCATATAGTTTTTGGCAGATGGCTCGAGCAAGATTATCTGGTGTTTGAAAATCGCCAAATTCTATGCGTTGATTGTTCAAAGCGTTTTTCATGGGTTTTTGTACACAGAAACCAGTCCAGTTTCCGTTCCTGCCTTTTCGATCACTCGAGCGTATTGAAGTCGCCATTGCAGAGCATTTGAAATGGTTAAGTAACCTTGTTCTGGTTTACGAATCAGAATTTCTTCGGCAAGGTTTTGCAATTCAATTTCATCCACGGGCAAGTTCTTTTCTGCCATAAATGCCATCAGGTCGTCGGTATTGCCTTCGTTTTCTAGGATTTGCCGTAAACCTTTGGTCATTTGAAAATCGGCTGTTCGGTCTTTTTCTATAAACACAGTATCGGTGATGTGTAGTGTTCCAGTTTTGCTTTCGGGATTATCTGTTTTGTCGTACACAAAAACAATTAAGCCATAACCTAGTCCGTAAATTTTTTGTCTTGCGGATTTGAATGGACATGACGATTGCGGTTGCTTAATGCTGGTGACTTTCATGTCAACACCAAGACTTGGGAAATCAATGCCACTTGCCGAATTACCTTGTTCAAATTGGTAGTTCTCGAGCAGATGCAATCGGAATTTATGCTCAAGGTACGTGCCAATAGCTTTTCCATCTGTTACGCCAAACAGCATTGTTTCTGCGTGTTGGCTTTCAGTAATAGAGAATGCTTGAGCTTCACGGCATAACAAGTCTATGTTTAATGACGGCTGCTCAAGTGCTTGCAAAATGGTCTCCTTGGTGGTGGTTAAATTACTAACTCACGTCGGTATTCTAGCGCATCTCGAGTTTTCAATGCTGTAGAATTAAAGGATAACAAACCATGAATGATTTTGTTGTAGAAACCAACCTAGCTTATGGCTCGGAAACGACTCGAGCGCATTTACTCGACATCATGCGTCCAGAAAGTGTTGTGCCGTTGCCTGTGGTCATTCATTTCCACGGTGGCGGCTGGAACATGTTTGGTAAGTACTTGCCAGAAACCGAATTCCTTGCTCATGCTGGTTTTTGTGTGGTCAGTGCCAATTATCGGTATGCCAAAGAAGCTTTTTTCCCAGCTCAGTTTGAAGATGCCAGAGCAGTAGTGCAATTTATCCGAGATCGTGCCGAGCAATTCAACCTTGACGTTACTCGAGTGTACGCTTGGGGAATCTCGGCTGGGGCACATCTTGCGGCGTTACTCGGTTCGGATGTTTCGAGTGGATTAAAAGCTGTTGCTTGCATTTGTCCACCAACTGATTTTTGTAACGCTTCTGATTGGGCACTTGAGTATGCCGATGAAGCATTTGCTTGGTTGCTTGGTGCTCGAGCCGATACCTACCCAGATTTTGCTCGAGCTGCCAGTCCGTTGCACCTTGTCTCGAGTCAATCTGCGCCTACTTTAATTGTGCATGGCGCAAAAGATATGCTTGTGCCGTTGCCACAAGCCGAAGTCTTTCAGGTCGCACTCGAGCAGGCTGGAGTTGCAACGCGTTTGGTTGTTATTCCTGAAGGCGATCATTTTATCAACGAAACGCATATGCCCGAGATTCAACAAGAAATCCTCGAGTTTTTTAGACGCGGATATTGACCCTTGCTCCTTCGCCTTCAAGATGTACGGTGTCCATAAATCGTACTACCCTTGTTGCATAACCCATTGCGATGGTGTGGGTTCTGGCACCACCTGAAAAGTGCCTGACACCTTGTAACAGTTCGCCATCAGTGATACCAGTGGCTGCAAAAACTATTTCTTTACCCGGTGCGAGTTCTTGGGTGTTATAAATTTTGTTTGGGTCTACGCCCATTTTGATGCAACGCTCGAGTTCGGCTTGATTGGCAGGCAGGAATTTTCCTTGGATTTCTCCACCTAGGCATTTCATCGCAGCGGCAGTCAAAACGCCTTCGGGTGCGCCTCCGGAACCCATCAGGGCATGAACGCCTGTACCGCGCATGGCAACAGCTAATGCCGCAATCACATCACCATCGCCAATGAGTTTAACTCGAGCACCAGCTGTTCGGATTCGATTGATTAAATCTTCGTGTCTGGGGCGGTCGAGAACAACAATGGTTAAATCAGCGATGCTTCGCTCGAGGCTTTGGGCTATGGCACTTAAATTTGCTTCGAGATGCCACTCGAGATTGACTCTACCAACAGCAGGTGGGGCGACTACCAACTTTTCCATGTACATGTCTGGAGCGCCGAGTAAACCGTTTTTTTCGGATAAGGCAATCACTGCTACGCTGTTTGGTAAACCTCTGGCTGCTACGGTGGTGCCTTCTACGGGGTCTACGGCGATATCAACGGCAAATGATTCTGGTAATTGCAAACCAACTTGTTCGCCGATATAGAGCATCGGGGCTTCATCCATTTCGCCTTCGCCAATCACCACTGTGCCTCGGATGTGGGTTTCGCCAAGGGTGGTTCGCATGGCTTGGGTGCCAGCCGCATCGAGGGCGATTTTGTCGCCTTTGCCAACAAAAGCACTGGCTTGTAAAGCAGCTTGTTCTGTGACTCGAACAATCTCGAGGACAAGGGCGCGTTCCATTGGTGAATCAACAAACGTTCGTTTGGTCATGGACTCGAGCATAACAGAACAAAATGAAAAATCTGATGATTAAGTACCTCTTTGAAATGTTTTTTGCTAAAACATTTCCGACCAACGGGAGTAAGGACAACGTATCTACCGCTATAATGAGCGCGAGTAGCCCGCAAGGTGCTATTTTACGAGCATCTTGCGAAGCAAGAACAGAGTTACCATTTTTTGAAAATTCTAAAATGAGCGACCCTGCCCGTGAGGTGCGTCTTAGGGTTAAGAAAAGCGGTAGATACTTAGAGTAATTGTTCGTCGTTGGCGTTACTATTACCAAATGCCCAATTGCAAAAAGCAAAAACCAGTGGACCAACCATCAAAGTGATCACAATTTCTGGTATGAACCTGTAAAGAATGGTTTCAAAACCAATTAAACCCTGACGGGTCCAATAATTAAGGGCAATAAATACTAACCACTTGGCAATTAAGGCAGTAAAGGCGGCTGTGGCATGATTAATGCTGGTTTCGGCAGATAAGCCACGGCGGACAAAACTCGAGGCAAAAACACCTGCCATAATGCCAGCGGCATGAAAACCCAGTAGCCCAACACCCAGAATATCTTGTAGTAAACCAATGCTGTAGCCAATAATCAGTGCCCAGAACAGCGGCACTCGAGTGGCAACAAATAAGGCAACTAATAATAAAATATCTGGGGGCGAGATAAATGCGGGTATCAGCATACCCAGCACGCCTTGCAATCCAAGAATAACCAGTACAAAAATAATTCGGCGCAGCATCACGGCAGCCTCAATAAGTACACTTGCTCGAGTGAAGTAATGTCTACAATTGGGGTGATTTCAAGGGTTTGCCCTATGCTATCGCCTCGAGTTTCGCTGATCGAGGAAACAGTACCAATCCGAATGGTCGGAAAGACTCCGCCAGCGCTGTTAAAACTCCAAACCGTATCACCTTTTTTGGCTTTTGGGTTTTTGTATTGTTCAGCCCGTAAGATTCGTCCTGTCACACCTTTAGCAATGGCAACAGTATTGAGTTTACCAACTTTAATACCGACTCGAAAATCTGGGTCAAGGATTGTGCGAACAATCGCGCTGCGCTCATCTACTTGCATCACATCACCAACCAAACCTTGTGGGGTAGCAACAGCCATTTTTTCTTTAACCCCATTTAAACTGCCTTTATCAATACGAATTTCGGCATTTAAGGCATTAAAATTGACTTGAATAACCTGAGCTGGTAGAAACGCGGCTGGGCTGATGGTGCGTTTAATTTTTGTGGCATCCTCGAGTTTTTGTACTTCCTGCTCGAGTGAATAAGCTTTAACTTCGAGTTCACCAACTTTGGCTTTTAGAGCTGTATTTTCCTTGCGTAAATCCTGATCTAAAATCAGTGCCTCGAGAAATTGACGAAGATTTAAGCCAACAGTAGTAAACACTGTCCAAAGTGGTGTGATAGCGCTTGATAATGCCAATGGAGCATGTGGTGCAAATCGAGTGGTAATTAAAGAAAAGACCAGCAAAAAACCAAATAACAAACCTATGCGTTGATTCATGGGTGCACCCAAGGGCGTAGCTCGAGGTTAATGCTGTTGGCTACTGCAAGCATCCGCGCTATTGGTAAGCCAACCACATTAAAGTAATCACCTTCAATGCGTTCGACCAATGCCATACCAAGGGCTTGAATTCCGTAACCACCAGCTTTATCTAATCCCTCACCGCTGTTGGCGTAACCAAGGATTTCTGCTTCGCTGAGGTGCCGAAATTTTACTCGAGTTAATTCAATAGCTGTCACAGTTTGGCTTGGTGTGACAAAACAAATACCTGTGAAAACATCGTGCCAAACACCAGAGAGTTTACGGATAAAAGCCGCATTTTCAGCAATGCTACTGGGTTTATTAAGAATACTCTGCTCGAGTGCCACAGTTGTATCGGCAGCCAGCACAACAGCGCTGGGTTCGAGGCTGGCAACCACACTGGCTTTTTCTCGAGCTAAGCTTTCCACCATTTTTGCAGGGTCTGATTCGGCGATATCTTCGTTAATATCAGCGGCTCGGACACGAAATACAATCCCGAGGCGTTCCAAAAGTTCACGGCGACGAGGGCTACTCGACGCTAAAATAAGTTCGTTAATCACTTCAAGCCTTTCAGCACTTTCGTGCCATAAACCCTAGTTTAACTCGAGAAAGTGAAATACGTGAAGTTTACCCGTGCAAGGTGCCAAACCAAACCCAAAATAAGGTTGTATCTTCAAGAGCAACCGCGCTATGTTCTTCTTGAGCAGGAATAATGGTGATATCGCCACTCGAGATTTCTCCGTACCAATCGCCACTTTGCACTTTAAGCCGCCCAGACAGAATAACCGATAACTCATGTTGAGCATGACTCGAGAACCCTGCCTGCGGTACACGCTCGCCTTGAAGAATCTTAGCAGTGCCAACTTGCACAGCATCTGAACCAATTTGCCCCTCGAGTAAACGCAGCACGAGGTCAGGGCTACTGGGGAAATCCATCTTCAGTAATTGCATACCAGCAGTCTATCCTAACCTGTAACTTGTGTCAGACTAACCAGATGCAACGTATAGTGATTGGTATAACAGGTGCAAGCGGCATTCAATATGCTCTGGATTTACTCGAGACCATCCAAACAGCCGACCTCGAGACACATTTAGTCATTTCTGAAGGGGCAAAACGGGTGCTTGCCGAGGAACTCAGCATGAATGCTCGAGACTTAGCCCAATTTGTCACACAAGTCCATGATGACCGCGATGTTGGTGCAGGTATCGCCAGTGGGTCTTTTCGTACCCTAGGTATGGTGATTATCCCATGCAGCGCCAGTACACTTGCTAAAGTTGCACATGGCATGGCAGATACTCTGATTACTCGAGCTGCCCATGTTCACCTTAAAGAACGCCGTCCGCTGGTGCTAGTACCTCGAGAAACCCCGTACTCGAGACCAATGCTCGAAGCCATGCTCAAAGCCCATGACGCAGGTGCGAGAATCCTTGCAGCCAACCCAGGGTTTTATGGTAATCCACAATCGGTCAAAGATTTACTTGGTTTTATTAGTGCTCGAGTGCTCGATCAACTGGGCATCGACAACCAGCGCTCCTCGAGATGGAAAGAGTGAAATAAACCTCAAGGTAATCATCGTAACTCCGTTAAGATACGTCGTCCTTTGGGCAGAGGTGCAAGCTGTCATAGATTTGTTAGCCTTGTTTTGAAAGGAAAAAATATGAAATTATTGACCAAACTACTAGCAACAACCCTATTCTCGAGCCTGATGCTAACAACAGCTTTGGCACAAACCGCAGGCAGCGATTCCTTAGGTGATTCCTTATACAGTTTTATGGGCAATGGCGGCTATGATGCGCTTGATTACACTATAGATCTGCGTTTTTCACCAGATAAAACCACACTGGTGGGTACAACCACAATGGAAGCCACAGCCACCCAAGACCTCTCGAGTTTTAATCTTGATTTTGGTTCAATGACTGTCAGTAATGTTGTGGTCAATGGTGCGGCTGCTCGGTTTGCCCAAGCCGACCCTGAGATGACCATTTCGCCCAGTACAACCTTGAAAAAAGGTGAAAAGTTCAAAGTCAGTATTGTCTACAGTGGCAAACCAGGAACTAAACTAGGGGCTGCTGCTAATTTTGGTCAATGGTTACTTAGTCCCGCAGGTTTAACTGTGCTTGCCGAACCAAGCCTGATGTTTACTTGGTCGCCTGTCAACGAGCATCCATCCGATAAAGCTACATTTAGTTTAAAACTCACCAGCGATAAAAAAGACACAGCCGTTGCTAACGGCGAATTTATCTCGAGAACCGAAAACACCGATGGTACAGCCAGCAGTTCATACCGTATTGCCACTCCTACATCCACGTACTTTGTGGTCATGGTTGTGGGCAATTGGAAACTCGAGGAAGAACCCAAAGCTGGTAATGTGCGAATTCGGCATTATTTTGCGCCAGGTACGTCAGATGTGATGCGTAAAGCCATTGCTGAAACAGGCAATATTATTACGTTCTACTCGAAACTTCTAACGCCATACCCATTTACTGAAGCTGGGGCAGTGACCTCTGATAACGACCTTGGTTTTGCCCTCGAGACCCAAAGCCTGATTAGTATGCCAACCAGTTTTGGTCAGGGTGAAGATTTAATATTTACTACCGAAGTTGTTGCACATGAATACGCTCATCAATGGTTTGGTGCATTGGTGACATTTAAAAACCATGAAGACATGTTTATGCACGAAGGTTTTGCCGAGTACTTAGGCACAGTCTACACAGCAAGTCGCTTTGCAAACCAAGTTGGTAAAACGTATCTTGATGATAATTTTGAAAATTTTTATCCAACAGCTGTGAATGGTCGTTTTGTTTCTGTTCGTACTCGTGCAGAATTGGTTGCAGGTTTGCGGAGCAACCGATTTGGTAGCAAAAAACTAAATGCCACGGAAATTAGTCAGGCATTAGATAGTATGTTTAACGGGACGCTACCTGTTACTGCTCGAGAAAAAATCGTGGCTAAAGTACCATCAAGTGGTTTAAGTTTTGTACAACTGGCGGATGAGATTAATGCTTTGGAGTTTACTCGAGTCATTATTTCATCCAAAACACAGTTGCAATTAATTGCATTAAGTGGGGCACGTGTACCAAGTCGTCCTGAAAATTGGGATGTTGTCACACCTCCAGGGAAAGTCAAAGCAGGTGATGATCCATTCAATGCGGGTGTTTACCAACGTGGTGCAATGACACTGCATGCACTTCGTGCCAAAATTGGCGAGGATGCTTTTTGGAAGTTGTTACGTGATTTCCTTGAGAAGAACAAATTTAGTAATGTCAGTAATAAAGATTGGTTGGATTTTGTAGAAGCAAATGTTGGTAAAGAAGCTCGAACTTTACAGGAACGCTGGTTATTCGACAATGTCGCGCCGGATTTTCCAGAGTTAGGTTTGAAAGCAGCCGATTTCAAACTCGGCGCTGACTTTAAGTAAATCTTGGTTTTAAATGGTGGCAGCTAACGGCTGCCACTTTATTTTTTCTCGAGTTGGTGTAATGCCTCAAGTTTAGCCCAATCTTCTGGGGTATCCACATCGAATAATTTTTCTTTTTCCCACTCGAGAAAGATGGTACGCTCGAGGTTTCGCAGAATCAGTGGTTTTGCCCCAATTGTTCCCAGTATAGGCAGTAACTCACTCGAGAATAGATGCGGTGGTGCAATTATTTCAGCAAATCTCGAGGCGGCAATCAGTGGTTGATTCTCGAGAAAAGCCGCTTTTAATTGCAGTAACATTTCGCTTGAGATCAGTGGCATGTCCGCCAACATAAAAATCGTGTCTCGAGGTTCAAGTGCTGCAATGGCAGTGCGAAAACTAGATTCCATTCCACCAGTTTCGTAATCGGGATTAACCACGCAATCCACAGTGTAATTGCCTAGTGTTGCTTGAACTTTTTTTGCATCGCGTCCAAGTACAACCAGCACTCGAGTAGGATGAACTGCCAAAGCTGTTTGCACAGCCCGTTGCAACAATGTTTGTCCAGCCATCTCGAGCAACAATTTATGCTGCCCCATTCGGCTCGAAGTTCCTGCTGCTAAAATCACGATATTCATGACTCGAGCTTACAGGACATGCGCCAAACTTGCTCGAGTTACACTAACCACATGATGTACGACGTAGCCATTATCGGAGCAGGACCTGTGGGATTAGCCGCCGCTATCGAAGCCAAGCGCCAAGGGATGAGTTACATTGTGCTCGAGAAAGGTTGTGTGGTCAATGCCATTTTTGAGTACCCAACCTATATGACTTTTTTTACCACTGCTGAACGGCTCGAGATTGGCGATCATCCTTTTGTCACCAGCACCGAAAAAGCCACGCGCAAAGAAGCGTTGTCGTACTACCGTTTGGTGACAGCTCGAGAGAATCTCAATTTGCAACAGTACGCCGAAGTTGTACAAATTCATCCTGCTCCTGCTGGTTTTACCCTCGAGGTTGAAGCTAAAACAGGGGAGATGACCGCTGTTGAATGTCGTTACTGCGTGGTGGCAACAGGTTACTTCGATAACCCAAATCGGCTCGAGATAAAAGGCGATAACCTCGAGAATGTGGCATATGGCTACACCGAAGCCCATCCATTCTGGGGTTTAAATGTCACTGTGATTGGTGGGGGCAACAGTGCTGCCGATGCTGCACTGGATTTATATCGTCACGGTGTAAATGTCACGCTTGTGCACCGTGGTAAAGATATTAAAAACACCATCAAATACTGGATGAAACCCGACCTCGAGAACCGGATTAAAGAAGGCAGTATCAAAGCAGAATTTTCATCCGTTGCCAAAGAAATCACCCAAGAAGCTGTGATTCTCGAGACTCCACGTGGTGAAGTTGCCATTCCAACCGATTTTACGTTTGTCCTCGTGGGTTACACCCCCAATACCGAATTACTCGAGGCAGCTGGAGTAAAACCCGATAAAGACTCGAGAATTGCTGTTAAACCCACTTTTGAAACCGAGGATGTAGCTGGTTTGTACGCCATCGGCAGTTGTTACGCTGGGCGTTTTACGGGGCAAGTGTTTATCGAAAATGGCAAAGTGGATGCCGTCGCAGCTATTCATGACATTAAACAACAACTGGCAACTCGAGGGGATTAGCGTGGTATTGTCTTGGCAATTTGTATAGCAAACGGAATTTTGTCGAGACACGATTGCTCTGCTTTTGATAAATCCATGTTCAATTTGTTCGGGCTTTTGGTCAATGTAAACGCCATGAAGTTGATTTGGTTGATTGTTTCTTGGTCGAGTTGAGTCCAATTAACATCTCTGATAAGGTTTGGCTCTAATTTTGGTTTGAGTTGTGCCATTGGTTCACGTGGGGATTCAAAAAGAAGTTTACTCTTTGTTTCTGGTTTGTCAGTTGCGAGTGCACCTGTTGCTTTGACTCTTTGCTGCACGAAAGATTCCAAGTCAGCTTCAATCTTAGTCGGGTTAAGATCGTAACGATTTGCAGTTATAGCAACATTCCAGCGGATTAACAGCTTTTGTAAGATGAGAGTGCATTCAGATTGTTTAGGTCTAGGTTTTAATATTAATCCAAGAACGCTGACAAACAAAATCGTCACAACTGAGATTAAAACTCGAGTTGTGACGGTCATTTTTGTAGCCTTTAATCGTTGTCGAATTCAGGCATTTGGTAACTGCCCGCTTGTTGGCGTTGCAATTCTTCGGCTTGGCGTTGCTTTTCTTGGGCTAAATGCTTATCTAATCGCACTTGGTCTATCAGGTTTGCGCCCATTTGCAATTTGTCTGTGGCAAGTTCGCGCATTGCAAGGGTGATTAAGTTACGAATTCCTGCGCGTTGGTCTGGAGCAACCACTGGGTTGACACCACTTTTGAGTTGCAAAGCACGTTTAGCAATTGCCACGCTGAGTTTGTACTTGCTGTCTGTTAAACCGAGTAATTTATCAATATTTTTTTCGCTCATGCTGGGTTCACTCCCATTCTGGATTCGAGGATTTGCCTCGACAACTTTTGCAGTGTACTCGAGAAAGACGGTTTTGAACAGGGTTAGATCTCGAGTAGCATCCCTGCAATCAGGGCGCTGCGTGGTGCAAGGCTTGGAATGTCTATGTACTCAAATTCTTTTTGATGGGCATTTGCGCCAAAAGCACCAAATCCATCTATGGTTGGGGCTAGTTTTGCAGTGAAATTACCATCTGAACCACCACCAACTCGAGCTGCGCCTGGGTTGAAACCAAGGGCATTGGCTATTTTCTGGGCTTTCTCGAGCAAGGCAAACGTACCATCGGAGGGTTCCATCGCTGGGCGGTTAAGTCCATCAAGAATTTCGTACGTTGTTCCCTCAAGTGGCACAATTTTTTTAATGGCTGCATCTATGCGTTCAGCTTCTTCTGATGTCCAGACGCGAATATCAACCTCGAGGTACACTTCGTCGGCTACAACATTCATGGCACTGCCACCTTTGATGACATTAGGTCCTAAGGTTGTGCCTTTACTAAGGTCTTGGAGTTTAACCACTTCTTGGATGAAATGAGCGGTGCTAACAATGGCATTGCGTCCGTTTTCGGGTTCTGTGCCTTGGTGGGCTGCTCTGCCACGAATGGTCACGCGGTAGCCTCCAACACCTTTACGTGCCACTTTCAGGTCGCCGTTTAAATGTGGTGGCTCGAGTACCAGCACAGCTTTTGCCCCTTTAGCAAGTTCTTCGATAAAGGGTCTGCCTGCATGACTGGCAATTTCTTCATCTGGGGTGATTAAGAAATCAATGGTGCAACGAGGGTCTCGACCGGTTTCAAAAATTGCTCTGATAGCCCAAATAGCTTGGACAATGCCAGCTTTCATGTCGTAAGCACCTGGGGCATAGACTCGATCTCCTTCGACCCGCCAATTGTTTTGCCAAGTGCCATGTGGATAGACTGTGTCGGCATGAGCCAGCAATACCACGCGCTCACTGGATGTTCCATTGATTTGCACATGCAACACATCGCCTAGCTCATGATGGTGGCGTTCGACTGTTCCCATCGGCTCGAGTAAATCTTGAATAGCGTCTTGAACCTTGTTAATGGCAGCAGCATCTCGGGATGGTGATTCAAGACGTACCAAGGTTTCAATATGGGCGAGCATGGCGGCGGTGTTTTCCCCTAGGAATGTATGAATGGATTGCATGAAGGGCATTATACGGGCTATCAGTTGTAGGCTATGAGATTTCTGGGGTGGTCAGCAGCTGACTGGTTTTGTCTTTTATACTGCTGCTATGTTTTCATTGTCTGTTGCAACTAATCTCGAGTTACATCATTACGAATTGCATCATGCCGAATTGCTTTTTGATGCTATTCATACCAGTCGGGCTTTTTTACGCCAATTTTTAGATTTTGTGGATGTATGTAGTGTGGTGACACTCGAGGATTTTATTCGGCGTAGTCGAGAAAAATTTGTTCGAGGTTCAGGCTGCGATTTTGGTATTTGGGTTGGCGATGAACTTGTGGGCAATGTTGGATTGTTTGATATTAACCAGATACATCGTAAAGCAGAAATTGGCTACTGGATTGCTGAACGCTTCACAAGGCGTGGCATCATGACCCAAGTTGTAACGAAAATGCTCGATTACGCTTTGGTGGAATTGGGTTTGAATCGAGTGCAGCTTTGTTGTGCCACAAATAACAAAGCCAGTGCGCGAATCGCCGAAAAACTCGGGTTTACGCTCGAGGGTGTTGCCAGAGAAGATCGGGTTTTACGTGGTCAACGGCTTTCACATCAAATCTGGTCAATACTTGCTAAGGATTGGCAGGGGAGAGGTACTGCTTATTTCTCGAGAAAAATTGATGACAATCTGGAAATGCGTTTACTCGAAACCCGACATGCAGCTCAGGTTTTTGCATTAGTGGACTCGAACCGAGATCACTTGCGACAATTTCTGCCTTGGGTAGATAACAACACGCAACTCGAGCATAGCCAGCAATTTATCCTCAGTTGCCTCGAGCAATTCCAGAGCTTTGATGGGATTAACGCTGGGATTTGGCAGCACAACCAACTAGCAGGATTAATCGGAATGCACTACATCGATTGGCAGCACCGCGATACCGAATTTGGTTATTGGCTCGGACAAGAATTCACCCATCAGGGCATCATCACTAAAGCCGCCAAAGCTTTACTCGAGTATCTATTTCTCGAGTTAAATTTAGAACGAGTTGGTATTGCCCATGCCACAGAAAATACTGCCTCGAGAAAAGTAATTGAACGTCTTGGTTTCAAACCCGAAAGCTTAACTCGAGATGCTGAGTGGTTATACACACGGTTTCATGATTGGCAACGCTATGGTTTGTTGCGCCGAGATTGGATGACTTCTTCATAATTTAATTCAACTCGAGAGCATGTTGTTTTAAGTCAGCTAATTGCACAAACTCGAGGGCTTTGATATTGGTGCTACTCAGTTTGACAGGTGGTGCAACCCCAGCTTCGAGTGCTTGTGCCCAACGCAAAGCGCATAAGCACCAGCAATCGCCGTGGTTTAAGCCTACAAAGTTGTACTCAGGGCGTGGTGTGCTGAGGTCGTTACCACGCGCTTTACTGAACTCGAGAAATTTTGTGGTCACTCGAGCGCAAATAACGTGCGAACCACGGTCGGTTTGGTCAGTGCGGCAAAATCCATCACGGAAGTAACCAGTTAAGGGTTTGTTGCAACAAAGCTCAAGTTCAGTGCCAAGAACATTTTTTGCCATAGGGTTAGTATAAAGTCTTGAGCGAAGATTTGTGGTCTTCGCTCGAGTGGTGGGATTTTGTTATGGGATGTGTTTGAAGCGTTCTACAAATGTTCCATCAGAGTTACCAGTACGGACAAGCTAAGTCACAACAGGATTCTTTTCGCAAAATAGCTCATTGGAGACTGGAGAAGCTTGGGTGAGATTTTTCAGCATTGAGGTCACAAACCACTACTATGCCGATGGATTTATTGAACTACCAGTCCAAAAATTTCCACAGCGAATGAACGTTCACCACAGCTTGTTGTTACCGTTGTTGAAACTCGAATAGTGTTGAAGCTTGGATTGCCGCCCGAGTTTTCTAAACTGGCCACAGTGCCGAAGGCAACGCCAGATGACACAAAAATGCAATATTTCCCAACCGCAGGTTTGGTTACGGTCGTATTCGGATCAGTTTGTGCAAAGACCGTGCCATCGGGTCGAACAGAGATGCGTTGTGTGCCTTGACCATTTTCATAGATCACCGCAAAGCGATCATCCACTGGCGCGATACTAACTTTCGGTGGCACTGGACGAGCTTTAAGCTCATCCACGGAAGTTTTTAGAGCGCTCGAGGAGGTCTCGAGCGTATCCACAGATGTTTTGAGTGCCGCAAAATTCGCGTTCATTTTCGATGCTCTGATGACATCACCTGCTTCAAACAGATTGGGAATGTTGACTGCCAATGCGTAAGCCCCGAGTAACGCGAGGGTTAAACAAGCTCCGAGGGTAAAAGATTTGATTTGGGTTTTCATAGGTGACTCCTAATTATTGAGATTGGTTGATTAGTACAAGGAATTTAAAGTTCACTTTGTCTCGAGTTCGTCTTACGGAACCCAGCGAATACTGACATCATCCAGACAAAATGTTGTATTCAAAGTTTTGTTGTTGAATACCTCGAACTTGAGCGTAATATCTTTTCCGCGTTCGTCACTGAGGTTGCGGGAATAGCTGTCGTATACATTTCGTGGCTTGCTGGTTTTGATGTTCTCGGTCAACGAACCATCAATGTACACACCGAGTTTATCGCCATCCGACCCACTAGGCTCAAGGCTATTGATGCGTACTGCATAACGCAAAGTCGCCGTGCCAGTCGCAGGAATGCGAATGACTTGCTGTAAAAAAGCTCGAGCGTAATTGGCAGTATCAGGCACGCCAGATAGCGCTGCAGATGCTTGCCCAGATTTGATACAGGTGCTTTGATTACTTGTTGTAGCGATACCCTGATTTTCGTCGAATTTTTCCCAACCTTGCACGTTGGATTCAAAACCACCGTTTTCAATCAGTTCCTGACCCACGTCTGGGTTTGTGTTACTGGTACAAGCGCCGAGTGATAAGGCTAACGTTATCAACAAGCCAAGTTTCTTCATTGTGAACCTCTTGTGTTACTGAAATGTATTGGTATCGAATGTTGCCGTGTCGAATTTCGCGTCTTTTGCTGGCGGGGGTTTAGTATCGCCACTGCCGCAAGCGACAAGCACTGTGATTGCTAGAAGTGCTATGCAGAGCCATCGAATCATGGTTGGTTTTGGTGTGTGGTCTAAACCAAAAATTCCTGTCGTCATGAATACCGTGTGTTTTATAAATGGTTTCATACGTTTTCCTTTCCGAACCTATTGACCAGCTTTAACCAGATGCCTTTGACGCTCAGCCTTTTGGTTTTCCTCGAGCTTATGCTTAGCTTGCAACACCACTGGTCAGATTGCGGTCAGGTTTTGAAGGGGTTTTGCAGCATTGCGTTAAGTTTTGCTTGTTCATTCCGAAACGCATGACCACAAGCCCCACAAAACAACGCGTAAGGGCTGGTGATGCTCGAGCCACATTTTGGGCAGCATTCGAGCATTTTTGTGCCATCGTTAATACAGTAATGTTCATTCGATTCGCTGGGCACGGCACGGCAGCATTGCAAACACACCCGAAAGGACAAACCTGACAGTTTTTCTGATAAAGGGTTTGTCCTTTTCATACTTGACCCCCATTCAAGCTTTACTTTGCATCATGACTGGTCAGATTGTAGTCAGGTTTTGAGGGGGGTATGCAGCTTTGAAGTGTTGGGTTAAAAAATCTTGCCAGTGCTCAGGTAGCGTTTCACCCACCTCGAGCAAATACCCTTTGGCGTTTTCGTACACCCGTTCTAAAGTTTTATAATTTCGGGCAGCACGCAGCGCGTACAAACTGATCCTTAAAATCTCCAAGTCATAAGGGTTCATGGCAAGCAAAAACCGACTGACTCGACTGGCTTCTCTAACATCTGTCTCGAGCATTTGAACCATGCGGTTATAAAGCGCTTGCTCGAGCAAATCACGAACATTTTGCGAATTTTCAAATTCGAGATTTGGCAGGTACATGCCCTGCCAAAGTTGGGTGTCACCGCTTTTCAAGAACTCTTCAACATCGCTGCTGATCTGCCCCAAGGCATAACCATTTTGGGTGGTCTGAATGATTTCTTTGCCAAAACTGGTGCGCGTTCCACGAATCAATTCTTTTAAGCTCGAGGCAGCACGGTCTTCATCGTCTTGCGGGTAGAGTGCTTCTAAAAGCTCGAGTTTCTCGAGTTGGGGTTTGCCAGTCAGTCTCGCCTCGAGCAGCAAAATCAGTAGTTCTTGACGTTTACGACCTCGAATGGGGGTGCTCGAGATTTGGATTTTTCCAAGCGTGGTCAATCGCAATGCTGGAATAAATTGTATTTCATGAGTTCGTTTAACCAACTCTGGGAAATTGCGGCAGGCAATTTCGGCAAAAAAGTAATTTTCACTGCTTTGCATTTCGTGCAATAAGGCTCGAGCCTTGTCCCAGTCGTTTGTTATGCAAGAATATTCAAGAGCAAAAGCATCTGCATCAACAATTCTTCCTAAATCTCTGATTTTGCTTTCAGCAGTATGTAATGCACTTCGTGCTTCATGGAATTGGTTTAATGAGCGTAAAGCCAAATAGCGTGCATGTTGTGCATAAGATAGCATGGCAGGGTAATTTATTTTCATTGCCAACGTAAGACTTTGTTCGGCAAGGCGCAAACCTTCAACTGGGTTATTTGCATACGTTTCTGATTTTGATAAATGATGCAAACAATTGGCAATCAATCGAGGATTATCTATTTCACGTGCAGTCACCAAGGCAGCTCGAGCATATTTTAGAGCCAAAACTGCCCCATATGGTACTTCCCAACCTCGATACAAAAAACTTAGACTAATACAAGCCAGAATCCATTTTGATCGAAAAGATGTTCCACGAAGTTGTTTTTCTGCCTCGAGCAATTCTTGTTCAGCACTTTGACATTGGTTGAGTTCAATATGGGTTGCTGCTAAAGCAGTTAAGCTTTGTAAACGTTGTGCCTGATTGCCAACGTCGGTAAAAAATTTAATGGATTGTTCAAAATATCCTACTGCAATACTCAGTGAACCATGATAATAACTGACTGTGGCAAGTCGGTATAAGACACTGCCCAAACCGTGAAAATTTCCGTTGTGCTGATAGATTTCTCGAGCTGCTTGGTAATGTTTTTCAGCTGATTTTCGATCACTGACAAAATCACCCAGAATTCCTTTGGCTAAAAAAATATCGGCTTTTAATGCCTCAGTAGGGTTTTGCTGTAAGGCAAACTCGAGGATCGGTTCAGCGTCCTGAAACCGACTGAGCATTGTCAGGCTTTGCGCGACTTGATGTAAAAATTTTGGATTTTTACTCGAGCGAAGCTGATCAAACTCGTCCCACTTGGCAATTACCCCAACATAATCTTCGGCATTGTAATGAACCATCACCAGATGCTCGAGCCAAGTGGCTTGGGTTTTGATTGACTCTGGCATGTTCTTGAGCAGTTGTTTAGCTGCTTCTAACTTACCAACTCGAGCCAAGACTTCGGCATGAATGTAAATATCATCTGAGGTTTGTGGCTTAAAGCGTTCAAATAGACTGATGGCTTTGGGTAAATTGTAAAGCCGTACCTCTCTGGCAACTTCTAAACCAAGTTGTTGTTGTGCGTCTGGTTCGTACCACTCGAGCGCCTGGATTTTCAGATCGTAAGCCAGCGCGAAGTTGTTGGTACTGACGGCTTGGGTGATGGCACGTTCAGTCCATTGTCTGCTTTCTAATGCTGTCAGTGCCGCATCTTCAAGAAATGAAACGGCAAGTAAAGGATTGTCCTGCAAAGAATCCAAGGCTTTTCGTGCAAAATCTTGGCGTTTCTCGAGTGGTACTTTCTGGGCGCTGATCTCGCCAAAGAGCGGGTGGGCAAATTCGTGATTGATCAGAATGCCCCGTTTAGCCAGTTCTGTTACGGCTTCGTTCAGCACTTCTAGCGAAATTCCAACCACACTTGCCCACAAATCAACATCTATTTCTCTGGGAAGCATGGTTTTGACCGCTAGTACATCAATTAAGACTTGGCTCGAGACAGCCTGAGCGAGCATTTGTTCGATTAGTGCTTCAACCGTTGCAGGCATTATCATCATGTCTTGTGCTGGCATGCGCCAACGCCATTGTTGACTATCGTTCCAAATAAAACCAAGACGAGCTAAATACTTAAAAAATTCAAGCGTAAATAATGGATTTCCAACAGATCTGTCATAAATCCAGTCAATTGCCTCGAGTGGAATTGCAGCCCTAGCTTCTTGCTCGAGTAAAATTTTGGTGCTTTCAAAATCAAGTGCCTCGAGTTGAAGGGCTTCAAATGGTTCGGGTGGTGCATTGCGACTCGTGATTAGCAAAGCCACACCTTTTAAGCGTTTTACGACTTTTGCGAGTGCTACAACCCACTCGAGTTGATCGGGGCTGGCTTCGTGGATATCCTCTAAATGCAATACAAATGGCGCATTTTCAGAGAGCACTGCAGAAAATGCGCTTGTACCGAGTTCTATTTCTATGTATTGGTTATGCTCGATTTTTTCAAGTATTGTTTTTGCCCAATTTGGTAATTTCTTAGGTTTTGGTAAAGCTCGAGCTAAGTTTGGAAGGCTTGTTGTGGCATGGAGGCTAAGGTGTTTGTACTGAATTTGTCGCAAAAGATTTTGCGTAGCATAAGTTTTACCAATACCTGCTACGCCCCAAAGCCCAAATGCCATACCCGGACGTTTAATCGGTAACCCTTTAAGACGTTTAACAAACTGATCTATGGGGTTCATAACTTTATTTTAGCAAGATTAAAGTTTTATCGTATCAAACAGATAAAACACCTATGTAATTTTACTTTTAATAAACGGTATTTAGTTTCTCAGATCCCAAAAATCAACCTAATACACTATTGTTCAAAAATGAGTAAAGAAGCATACCCATTGGAATCAGGCATTTCTACGGCTGTAACTTCGATTTTGTTGCCTTTGGTTCTTGGTTCTATAATGACTTCGGCAAGTGAGGACGCTTTATCAGTATCTTTTTCCAGAATACGCCCAAAGCTGTCTCGTACAACTAAATCTACGTCACTGAGGATTTCCTCATCGCCAACTGCCTTAATGCGGTATGTTTTACCAACCTCCAGAGTGACGGTTTGGGCTACTGAGTCACCTTCTTCAACAAATAAATTGACGTAGCCTTGAAGCAGTGTTCCTTCTGTTTCACTGACCACTTCGGCAGAAGTGTTAAAAATTGTACCTGCTGTATGTGTTGCAAAGCCAACCGATACCAAACCAAAAGCCAATAATCCCATAATCCACGGTTTTTTCACGATGTTTCTCCTTGTTGTATTTAACGTATCACACCACTGCGCTATTCGATGAGAAATAGCAATAATTCATGTTTTGAACAGTTAAAAATTCTCGAGTTGTGCATTTTGTTCAAAGTGGGAACTTTTTTCTAACTCGTATCGTATTGTGATGCAATGGAACGATTTTACATGGTTTTTGCGGATAACTCGCAGCGTGGTCCTTATTCGGTATCGCAACTCGAGAATTTTCGACGCAATGGTGAATTACCAAAAGATGCTTTGGTTTGGACAGAAGGCATGACCGATTGGCAACCAATTGCCACAGTTGTGTCAATGCCCGATTCAACTCGAGCGCCAAATCCACCAGCGCAAAATAAATTATCAATGGTGCCTTCGAGTTCAGATGGCGCACTCGATTCTGATTACACATTTTTGTTGATCGCTCATATTCTCATGGGTGTAGCCGTATTAACGGGTGGGCTAACTGGCATTATTGCTGTCATTATGGCATATGTTAAAAAACCCGATGTGACTGGCACATATCTCGAGTCGCACACCAAATGGATTGCTGAGACCTTCTGGTGGTCGTTGGCGATTTCAATTATCGGGTTCATCTTGACTTTTGTACTGATTGGCATTCCTGTGCTTATAGGCGTTTGGATTTGGTCTATTTATCGTGTTGTGCTGGGTGCAATTCGCATCAGTGAACGTCGCGCAATTTGATACGATATTTCAAAAGCACTTTTGGTAAATACAGGAATATTAACCGAACTCATTAAACGAAGATCCTCGAGTAAAGAAGAATTTTCGTCTAGGAATTTAAGTACGGTTGGCGCAGGGTTTTTTTGAAATAATTGACTAAAGAACGCTGCACCACCTTGTCTTTTTTGCTCGAGGACTTGTAAGTAAACACTGTCCATCCAAGCATGACGGTCAAACATGGGTTCTGGGTACAGCGGTGATTGGGTTGCTTGCCAATGTGCAGCAATGGCTTGGGTTTGGCGTAAAATACGCAGAAAGGCATAACCTGTGCTGGGTTTGGCTCGTCCACCTGCTACACCAATATTCATCACTCGAGGGCTGTGTAACCTTGGAAATGGTGCGTCGGTCATGGGAATAATGCCAAATTCAGATTCGAGAATGGTGTAATCATTTGGCTCGAGATACAGGAAGTGCCGAAGGTAGTGTTTTAAACTAGCATCGTACTCACCATCGGCGAGCAGTGTGCTCGAGAATAAGGTGTACTCAACTAAGGCTGTTCTGGCATCAAACGGTAGTACATACACAAATTGGGTTTCGTTATTTTGCGGGATACGAAAATCCATAAAAGTTGCACTACTCGAGTCGAATGTATCCTGATTGGTTTTGATGATGTACCCTTTAAAATGTTGTAACAAATGATGAAAACCCGCTTGTGGTTCTGGGCGAAAGGCACTATTACAACTCCAAGGTGCGCGGAAAAGCTTGCCATTGACTTGTACTCGAGCCTCGAGTGTATCCGATTCAAGCGATTCAATTTGCCCGTATTCAAATTGGACATTTGGACGTTTGGCTAATTCAGCTTGTATAAACGCATAAAAATCGGCACTACGAATCATTTTATAGACATATGGTGTAATATCAAATTGCTTTGAGAAACCTTCGGCATGAAAAAAAATTGTTTGCCACTGCTTAAAAACGATGCTTTCAAATGGGTTGGTTTGAGCTTCCCAAAACGACCAAGTTCTGTCATTCGCAGTTTTCTTTTCTTTATCTACCAACAAAACTCGAGTTGTGACAGGTAAAAAATATGCCAGCATCAAACCACTCGCGCCTGCACCAGCAATAATCATATCGAAGCTCGAGTTGGACATGCAACAATTTATACACAATTTCGAGATGAAAACACTGTATCTTGATGGCTAATGAAAAAATTCTTATTGACGGCACTTTTTGCTGCTTCAACTGCTTTTGCTCAAACTACGCAATTATCACCAGCCGAAACTTTGTTTGAACAAGCGGGAAAGTATGTCATAGACAATTTTGATGGTGCAATTGCCGAACCGCTCGAGACAACAGTGGGGCGATTCCGAGATGAATTAAAAGCAGTTTGTGCTTCCGATGGTATTAATTGCCCATATGTAAAAGGCAGTTTTAGTATCCAGAACCTGATTCGATCCTTAAATGAGCGTCATACAGGATTTATCAGTGCAGAAAGAATGGAAAGTTTACGTCGGCAAAGTGAAGGTGCAGGTGCAACTGTACCAGAATTAGGCATATACTCGGCTCGGATAAGAGGTAGTACAGACCGTGTTGTTATCGAAGTTAAATTGGGTAGTCCTGCGCTCGAGGCAGGTGTAAGAATTGCAGATCGAATTACCCAAATTAATGGAAAAAACTTGCCTGCTGGTTTATCAGATAGTAGTAACGCCATTGCCCAAGCAGAAAGCAGTGGTAATCCAATCAGTTTGACTATTCGTCGTCGGAATGAAGGAACATTAACTCTGACGATTCAACCAAAACCTTTAACCTCGGCTGAATTACCCACACTGCGTTTGCTCGAGAACACCAATCCAAAAGCTGCTGTGCTCAGAATTCCAACCTTTACAGGACTTGGCTTGGTGGCTAAACGAGTCTTTGAATTGGTTCGAGCCGCCGAGTCACAGAGTGTTGCACAGATAATTGTGGATTTACGCGGTAATCCTGGTGGCAGTGCCTATGAGTGTCCAACAGCGGCAAGTGCATTTACATCCGATGTGGTGACAACCTACAAGGGTCGGGCTGTCAATTTTCAAATTGGTTTTGATTTAGGTAAAGCATTTTTTAAACCAGATAATAAGGAACCCGAAATTGCTTACACCATCGAAAATCCTCGGAAATGGGCTGGGAAAATGGCTGTGCTGGTTAATAACTCGAGTGCATCATGTAGTGAATACTTTAGTGACCATATTCAAGCAACCAAACGTGGTGCAATTGTTGGTGAATTGACTACAGGTGTAAGTAACACAGTTGTTTATAGGTACACGCTTTTGGATGGCACAGGTGTTCAAATGGCAGTGGCTAAAGCCTTTCGTAGAGATGGGAGTGCAATACCGTTTCAGGTCACCCCGGATATAGATGCCAGTTGGAATTATGGTTTACTTGCCGATGAAGGACGCGATAACATGATCGAAACTGCCTTGGAAACCATGAAATAACTGCATTTGATACAAACAATACAATAACCAATCAGCGGTATACTCGAGTCAATGAAGATACTTGTCACAGGAGCAGGTGGGTACATTGGTTCAGTTACCAGTCAATTACTACTCGAGGCGGGTTTTGACTTGGTGTGTCTTGAAAATTTTGTGCGTGGTTATCGTGCGCCACTCGAGTTATTGCAACAACGTTTTGGGGCTGATCGAGTGCTGCTCGAGGAAGCGGATCTTGCCAATGCAAATTTAAACCTGATTTTTCAGCGTCATCAGATTGCTGCTGTGATGCACTTTGCAGCCTTGTTAAACGTTGGTGAAAGTATGCACCAACCCACCGAGTATTTTTCCAATAATATTGTTGGTACGCAACGCCTAATCGAAGCGATGCAGCACGCTAATGTGCGGCAACTTGTCTTCTCGAGCAGTTGTACCGTGTATGGCAACGCACAGTATTTGCCAATAGATGAAGCGCATCCTGTGGTGCAACCCGAAAGTGTTTATGGGATTTCTAAAAAAATTTGTGAAGATATGCTGTCTTGGTATAGTAAAACAGGCAAACTCGAGTATGTGGCGTTGCGGTACTTTAATGTTTGTGGTGCAACCGATGATGGTGCAATAGGGGATAGCAAACGCCCGAGTTTTCATTTGATGCAAAACGCGGTGCTTGGGGCAATGGGCATGCGTGAATTTACCTTTAATTACGCCGAAGTTGATACCCCAGATAAAAGCCCAATCCGAGATTATGTCAATGTGGTAGACCTTGGTTTAGCCCATGTTGCAGCGTTACAATTTTTGCAACGTGAAAAACGTACTGAAATCTTTAATCTTGGCACAGGCACAGGCAATAGTGTGCTCGAGATTGTCAATAAAGTGCAAGAAATCACAGGTAAAACGTTTGTTATTTCAAGTGATCCAAATCGGCGTACAGGCGAAGCAGATCGAATGGTGGCAGATTACAGCAAAGCCAAGAGGCTACTTGGTTGGCAACCACAACGCAGCCTCGAGCAAAGTGTTAAAAGCTTGGTAACGTGGTACACCAACCATCCAAAGGGTTGGGAGCGATAAAAGACGGATTTTGCTTGTGTATTACGGACTTTGGATGAGTGTGCCAACTCGCTCGCCTGCAAAGAGTTTCTCGAGATTACCATCTTGATACATGTCAAAAACAATGATTGGCAGTTTTTTCTCCATGCACAGTGTAATCGCGGTCATGTCCATCACTTCGAGGCGTTTTTCGACAACTTCGGTGTGGCTGAGGGTATCAAATTTCTTGGCACTCGGGTTTTTGCGTGGGTCGGAATCGTAAACACCATCTACTTTGTTCTTTGCCATCAGCACGACATCCGCACCAATCTCGAGGGCGCGTAAGGTTGCGGCGGTATCGGTGGTGAAAAATGGATTACCTGTGCCACCACTAAAAATCACGACTCGTTGTTTCTCGAGGTGGCGAATGGCACGACGACGAATGTAAGGTTCGGCAACTTGCTGCATTTGAATAGCGGTTTGCACTCGGCTATCTACGTCTGCACGCCCTAGAGCGTCTTGTAATGCCAGTGCATTCATGTTGGTGGCAATCATACCCATGTAATCGGCGGTGGCAGCATCCATGCCTTTACCATTGCGAGCACCACGCCATAAATTACCAGCTCCGACCACACAAGCAATTTCGATACCAGGACGGCTGGCTCGAGCTTTACCAATAATGGTGGCAAGTTCAAGGGTGGCTTCTGGTGAAATACCAAAACCGTTACTATCGGCAAGGAATTCACCACTGAGTTTTAAAAGGATTCGTTTGTACATGGGTAGCTCCTAGCTTTGCAGGTATGGATTTGTTTTGCCACAAAAAAAGAACGGGCAATGCCCGTTCTTAAAAATTACTGATTGCCTCGGCTCGAGGTGAGGAGCAAAAAATGGTGTTGTGATGTTTCATAATTTACCCCTTACCAACGACTATACAGCTTACTTATTACCAATTTCAAAACGGGCGAAACGCACGATTTTTGCATTACCAACAAGGACTTTGATGGTCTTGTCGTTGTCTTTGACAAACTTTTGCTCGAGTAAAACGTTTTCTTCGTAGAATTTTGCCAATTGACCTGCCACAATTTTTTCAACGATATTGGCTGGTTTGCCTTCGTTTAAAGCTTTATTGGTCAGGATTTCTTTTTCTTTCTCGAGGTCATCGGTGTTGACTTCTTCACGACCCAAGTAACGTGGGCGTTCTGCAGCAATATGCAAGGCAACATCTTTAGCTAGGGCAATGTCGCCACCTTCGAGTTCGATTAACACGCCGATTTTATCGTTTTGGTGCACATAAGAAACCACAATGCCGTTGCTGCTCGAGAAACGAGCGGCGCGGTGCAGTACAAGATTTTCACCGATTTTAGCGATATTGGCAGCTAAGTGATCGCCAAGGCTGATTTCTTGGTTTAAGAATTTTTGGCTAGACAGTATATCCACTTCGATAATGCCGTCCACACCTGCGTTTTCGGCAACATGTTGGGCAAATTCTGCCACCATGGCTTGGAAGTCGGTGTTACGTGCCACAAAATCGGTTTCGGAATTAATTTCAACCAAGCCAGCGGTTTTTCCGTCAGCAGTCACAAAAGCACGGATTAAGCCGTCAGTAGCTTCGCGGTCGGCTTTTTTAGCAGCTTTGACAATGCCACGTTCACGCAACAAGGCAACAGCTTTGTCTTCATCGCCATTTGCGTCGGTTAGCGCTTTTTTGACATCCATCATGCCAGCGCCGGTCATTTCACGCAATTTCTTAATTGATTCCATCATAAGTATTCACTCCTTTTGCTTGCAGTTAACAAGCTATGAGCTTTAAGGTTTTCCTCATAGCTCATAGCTCATGGCTTTGGGCTATTTAATTTGTGGTTTCAGCCAGTTCGCTTGCTAAACGGCTGTTTTTGGTTGGTGCTTCGTACTCGGTTGGCATGACTTCTTCTTCGGCTTCTACACCTTCAACGGCAACAGTTGGTGTAATTGCGCCACCGCCACGGCATTCGATAATCAAATCAGCGAAGCGTTGGGCAATCAGTTGAATGCTACGAATAGCATCATCGTTACCTGGGATGATGTAATCAATCACATCAGGATCAGAATCGGTGTCGGCTAAAGCAACCACTGGAATATTCAGCTTTTGAGCTTCTTTCACAGCAATGGCTTCTTTGGTTGGGTCGATAATAAAAATGGCTTCTGGTAAACGGGTCATGTTGCGAATACCACCGAGGTTCTTTTGCAAGTCACTCAGTTCTTTGGCAAGCAGAACACGTTCGGCTTTAGGGCGTGCCATGATATCGCCTGTTTCAAATTCACGTTCTAAACTCTTCATGCGTTCAACACGACCACGAATTGTACGGAAATTGGTCATCAGACCACCAAGCCAACGCACGTTGATGTAAGGCAAGCCGCAACGCTTAGCCTCGAGTTCGGTGATTTCTTGAGCTTGCTTTTTTGTACCAACCATCAAAATAATGCCACCTTTTTCGGCAACATCTTTGACAAAATCAAAAGAACGATCTAATTGTTTTAAGGTTTTTTGCAAATCAATGATAAAAATTCCATTGCGTTCAGCAAAAATAAAACGCTTCATCTTAGGGTTCCAACGCTTGGTTTCATGACCAAAGTGAACTCCGGCTTCGAGCAACTGCTTCATTTGAAGATACGACATTTTTTCTCCGAGGCAACGTTCTAGGTTAGATTTGAAACACGTGGCTTAAAGCACTCGAGGACGTTGCCTGCCTCGAGTTGCACCAACATGAGTCTGGTGTGTTTGCAACAAAGCAAACCGACGAAGTGTACACGAAAAACACTAATCAGACAAGGGGCAGCTTATATTTTTCTTATAAAATAACCACCCGATGCGCGTCTGAAGCAATAATGGCATCTCGAGCCAAGGTTAAACGGGCAGGTGCAGGGGTTGGGGCGGTACTGGCACCTGGGGTTGAAATACCAACCAGCACCTCTTCTACAAATTCAACACCCGGCACTCGTTGCAATAAGGCATATAACTCGGCGGTGTGTAAATCGCGTCCGAACCCCCAGCCTTGTTGTTGTGAACCACCAACAATTGGGTTGAGGTAATGATACAAAAGCGCTTCGGCTTGGCTACGGGTTTCAACAGCAACAATTGGATCGGTGGCTCGAGCGGTTAAACGCAGCTTAGCTTGTACTGAAATCCAAATGTACTGTGGTGCTCGAACCTCGAGTTGTGTACCAACTAAACGTTTGTCGTTTAGGGTAGAAAACACTGCTGCACGCAAATCGGCAGGTAAGGTTAAATCATCAGGGCTGATTCGACCCGTAGGATTTTGTACCTCAGGAATGATCAGCATCATAACCTGCCCTGGTTTTGGATCACCTGGTCGTTGTGGATGTTCACTCGGCGCAAGGGTTTTGGCTCGAGCTACACCATTGATACGCTCAGCATGGTATTCAAAGTCGTCACTGGTAACAGCGCGGCTTCTGGCACGTAACAAAGCTGGGGCTTGGCGTTTTGCATCCTCGAGATTTTGACCATCCGCGCCACCTGTGGCTGGGCTGCGGTTAATGGCTCGAGCAATATATGGCACAGAACTTCTCAGCACATACAAAGCACCTTTTGGCACATTGCCAATACTGCCACCGCCATGTTGATAACGAGTAAAA
The DNA here is from genome assembly GCA_013298595.1 of Deinococcales bacterium. Classification (GTDB taxonomy): domain Bacteria; phylum Deinococcota; class Deinococci; order Deinococcales; family JAAFIG01; genus JAAFIG01. Next base: position 44,643 of record JAAFIG010000018.1, read on the forward strand.
TGCAAGGAAGAACCTTTGGCTGGGACCCGTGAAAACGAGTAAACCTGCCCTGTGGTTTGAGGCAAAGTTGGTCCAAGGGTGATGGTGCCATCGAGTGAATCTAAAACATAATGGGTATCATTTGCATTGGAATCAGCAAAATCATTGACTTCCTGCCAAGCGGTTTCGGGTAAACCAGGTTCTTGAACCAATACATAATCTCGAGCTGGGTCTCGAGCCAGTACAGGACGTTGACTGAGAGTAAAGACTTGTCCTGGTGTGCCGTCGCTTTCGCCAAGGTATTCGTTACGCACAGAGACAGCATGGCGGGCAATTAACGTACAACCTCGAGATTCAAGCGTCACCCCTTCAAGATCAGGCGAAACCTTATAAGAACCACTTTCACTGGTTGGTGTAATCATCACCACACGAATCCAGAAGGCATTCATGCCTTGAAAAGCACCAGCGGTCATTTTAGGTAAATGTAAAATTAACTCACCAGGTGTATTAAAACCACCTGTGCCGTCGTACTCAACTTCGCATTTGACCCATTTTGTAATATTACCCTGCCAAACTTGCCATTCGATTGGCGGACAAGTCGGATCAACACCAGCACCACCTGCAACTTCAACTTGAAACTGCATGGCGAGTACATGGTAACTAAGGTCGTTCTCGAGCGCAATATAAAAAGCATCATTAATAGCAGGTGGAGTACCAAACATTGCTACTTGCGTTCCAGGTAAGGCTAATTGTCGTAAATCATGATTCACCCAACGACTATCGGTGTTGGTGAAGGCAGCTAAGGTTTTCGGCGGATGAATCTGAAATGCCGATTCGTTACTGAAAATAATCGAATCACTGTTCTCAGTGCGAACCGTAGCAATTTCAATACCTTCGGGAATGGTGATATCCGTATCCTGAGAGGCTGAAACATAAAACGTAATGGCTGCCTGAGCAGCTCGAGGGGGTTCAAGCTTAGCCCCAATCAACTCGAGTAAACGAATCAGCACCTTGTCTGGTACACGATTTGTTCGGTACAAGATCATTTCGGTCATCCAAGCGAATAATTCAATTAACGTAATACCAGGATCAGAGGCATTATGATCTGTCCACTCTGGCGCATAACGAGGAATCAAACGTTTGGCTTCATCAACAATGTCTTGGAATCTGCGATCATCAAGATTAATATCTTTCAGTGACATGATTTTCCTTACTCTCCTGGAATTCTATAAAACGGAAACACGAGGCTGCGTTGATCGTGAGTGGCTTTGATTTCATAACTCACTTGAATCAGTAACCGCCCATCGGTATCCTGATCGGCACTAGCAGAGACATCTAAAACACGAATACGCGGCTCCCACGCCACCAAAGCTTCCCGCACATAATACGATGCCAAACCCAATGTTGTTGCATCATTAGAAGCAAAAATCAGATCATGAATCTGACAACCAAAATCAAAACGCATCACCCGCTGTCCTTTGGGAGTTAACAAAATAATTTGGATAGCCTGTTCGATATCACGCTCATACCGTGCCATTGCTACCCTACCTCGAGTATCTACCGCTAATGGGAATGATAAACCAACACCTAAGTAATCTCGATCCAACATAACACCAGTCTACCGTATGTACTGCAATGAGCGCAGGGAATGTAAAGTGATTCGTGATGTATAGTGAAAATGGCTCCAAGGAGGCAACGCATGATCAAGGTACCAAGTGTTTTTATCGGTTGTGGTCTCATGATGTTACTGGTGGTGCAAGCACAAAGCACACCACTAAAAATGGTGGATTGCCTGCAAGGTGCCGATAATGCAAAATGTGTCCTTCCAACCCAATCAGGTACCATTGGGTCAGGTGTTGTTGTTGGACAAGGCGGCAGTAACGACGCAATTACAGGTGGTTTTGTTCAAGGTAATAAGCTCATTGCTTCAGTGAATTTGGGCAATACTGGTGCACTCATATCATTTGACTTAATCACTGGTGACCGCGAGTTAATCTCAGGTATTTTGAATCCCAACGAAACTCGAGGCACTGCCTTACGCTACGCTGCTACTCTGGGTAGCCGCGAAATTACGCCAGCCTATCAACTAACCCAATTAAAGGATGTCAAGTTACTACCCAATAATAACTATTTAGCTGTGATGCGAAGTGGTTTTGACCGCATGGAATTAATTGAAATTGACGCAACCACGGGTGACCGCAAATTGTTCTGGGCAAGTAATTTTGCATCAGATAACCATCCAAGTGGTTTACGAGACAAAGAACAATTGGACTCTAAGACGCTATGCCCAAAACGTGGTGAGAATCAACGCAATGCCAACCCAACAGCCTATACCTTAGCTATAGATGCTTTTGGGCATGTGTATTTACAATTTAATGACAACCCACAGGGTATTGGTTATGGATTTATCAGAATTAAGAATGGTCAATGCCAAGAATTCAGCACCTATGACCTGAACCTCAACGATGAAATAGGCAGCGGTTACAAAACACCTCGAGAAGAAATCAACCACATGATTACTGAAGGAAATATTTTATACAGCGTTTCAAGCTTTGCAGACACAGGACATTTACTCGCAATCAACCTCGAGACAGGTGCACGACAATTAATTTCCCATAAAGATGCCATTGCAGCTCGTAGCAAAGGCAAAGGCAATGTTGGCATTGGTACACTTGGTATTGCTCGTAATACAGATGGTTTTTGGACAATCAAAGAAATTGGTCGGGATTTTAAATTGATTCGAGTGGATGCAAACTCAGGAGATCGTAGTTTAATCCAAGCAAAATCAGGTCCACTCAGCAAAGGCTTACTCAGTAACACCCAAAAAGTTTTTGCCATTCCAAACAGCCATTTACTGCTTATCAGTATGAATGCTGCTTTAATGATTTTCGATCCAAAAACAGGTAATAGCAACATGTTGTCGTACTAAATCTACCGCTTTTCTTAAACCTAAGACGCACCTCATGGGCGGGGTCGCTCATTTTAGAATTTTCAAAAAGCAGCATTTCTACCATTACAGCAGTAGATACGTTGTCCTTACTCCCGTTAGTCGGAAATGTTTTAGCAACGTTAAAACATTCCAAGGAGCTACTTAAACAACAATCATTTTTACCAACCATCAAATTCACCAGCTCGAGGTAAACGCTTAATTTTACGGATTTCCTCTACAGCCGCTTGTCGAATATGAACCATTTGCACCGATTCATTGGCACTCGAGGCATTAAAAGCTGCATTTAAAGCAATATTACGAATATTGCCACCCGAAACATCTAACTGCGCTAAGCGTTCATAATTCAGATAACTTGTTGGTGTTTCAGGTGGGAAAATCCCCTGCCATAATTTGGCTCGAGCTTCCTTATCAGGGGTTGGGTAATGCACCACAAAACGCAAACGCCGTAAAAAAGCACTATCCATATTGCTCTCTTGGTTCGTGGTCAAAATCACCAAACCACGAAACGATTCCATGCGTTGTAGCAAATAACTGACCTCGAGATTAGCATAACGGTCGTTGCTGTCTTTGACCTCAGAACGCTTACCAAAAATCGCATCAGCTTCATCGAACAATAAAATACAACCACCATACTCGGCAGCATCAAAAAGTTTAGCTAATAACTTCTCGGATTCACCAATGTACTTAGAAACAATGCTTGGCAAATCAATGCGTTGCAAATCCAAACCCAATTCCTTAGCAATAATTTCAGCACTAAAAGTTTTACCAGTCCCACTCGAGCCACCAAATAAAGCACTAATCGCAAAACCACGAGAACTCTCTCGCCGCCAACCCCACTCATCATAAATACGTTGCCGTTCACGCACATGACTAACCAAACGTTTCAAGGTATTCAAATCGTGTTCGGGCAAAATAAGTTTAGACCAATCCGCTCGTTCAGCAGGCACAATCCGTTCAGTTAAACCCTCGAGCTTAGGACGTACCAAACCCAAACTGTTATCCCATAAACGCTGAGGTAATGCTACAGCCAAATCATCTTGAGCTAAACTTTGTTGAATACTTTTTTCAACCAAAGCAATTGGAAAATCAAACTGATAACTCAAACGATTTAGTTGCTGCTGTAAAACACCAGAAACTTTGACACCACTGCGCTCCAAACGCTGCTGCCAATACTCACGTTGCTCGAGACCACTAGGGCGTTCAATCTCGATACGCACCGCCGAAGGACGAGCATTACTGGCATTGCGTCCCGAAATAATCAGTTTGGACTGAATCCGACTACAAAGTGCTTCGGCAATACGCTGCTTAGGATTTTCGACCGAAGCCTCTGAAACTGTATTGATACCCAAATCAATCAGTAAAATTGCATCACTAACGGCTGCAAACCGATTCCAACGCATTGCAATATCATCCAGTACGGCAAAATCAATTTGCTCAAAATACATTTGGAACAAAGGACGCTCCAACGCCAAAGATAACCCAAGCGCAATATGCAACCGCAACTCTGCTTCCGAACCAATAATCTGCAAAGCATCATGCTCTTGCAACGTCTTAGCCCCTCGAGCCACAATATCCTCTTGAAGTTGCGTAAATGCTAAATCTACAGCTTGAATACGTTCAACTCGGTTCAGTAAGACAGCATCAGGCTCACAATGATCCAACAAACACAAAAACACCCATTCATCCAATACCAACGGACGCAAATTAATTGTTTGCACATTATTGGAATCTGCAAAATGCACCAACTGAAAACGTCGCAAAGCACCACTCGCCGCAATAGACAACTGATCTCGAGCAGGATTGCTCGACAAACACCGCAATAAATATCCAAACGTTGGATATTCACCAACCGCAGCATCACTCATTGCAGTAGCAACATCTGTTGAGATATTCAAACCAGCTAATAGCAGCAAACAATGCTGCTCAAACAAACTTAGATTCAACTGCGAACAAAAACGTTGCAAAGCCTCAAATTCAAACCTTGGAATAGCAGTCGTATCAGGAAATTTCATATACACTGCTAACTGCTCGGTAGTCAACATCAAATCATGAAAAGCCTGAGAAGACGAATAAACAGATTCAGATTTATGCACCTTAGATTTTGCCATAATACCTCGAGAACAACATGGCAATCATTACATAAAATAAGAAAAGATGCTCGAGAAGAGATGAGCCTCGAGCGATGCTGCTTTATCTATAATTTTTTTAATGACACTATCTATTTTGCCTTTTATCTTGCCAATAATGGCATTGATTTTTTGTCCAATACCTGAAATCTTGAAGATTCTTGAGAGGAAAGATAGTGCAAGTGGAATGGTTTTAGCTAAGCTACTTTCGACTTTGGCTACTGCACCGCCAACATCTCCTCGGGCGATACTGGAAATACTACCCATGATACTCGAGGTATTGTAAAACATGTGTTACTGGTCTAGTCCATAAGGGTTTAAGTGATCGAAATGACCATCTGCACGAGCTTGTGTAACTTGGTTTATTCGATGGAAAGATGGACTCACCTGTCCTGTGGCTGCTAAATGTGACTCGAGATCAATTACTTGGGGTGGAAGTTTTAATTGTTGAAGTATAGCTATAAATGCAAAAATTTTTAAATTCTCAGGGGAATCATTTTCAATGATTTTCTTTAACGCCAAATCCGGCCACTCACCATATAATCCCAATTGGGAAATAGCTTGTTCCCGAATTAAATCGCTACATTCCAAATTTCCTACAATTTTTTGAAGAGTATTTTTAATGTGGTTTACTTCATCAATACTAACTAAGTCTCGATAGAAACCAAGCATTCGTAAAGATTCCTCTGTAAATTTTTCATTCTTTGATTGCGAAATAAATAATTCTATATCTTTTATGAACTCAAGTGGTGGGTCTGACCAAAGCTCATAAAACAAATTAGCGACGGATTCGTCCCAGAAATTATTCTTGTAAGCCAGTTTGATTTTTTCGACAATCTGTTGCATTACAATACCTCATTGTAAAATTCTGTTGAGTTCATAGATTATTTTTGCCGCTGTACTAAGCGCATTATTGACCTTAGAAAATTCAGATGAATTCATGTTTTTACTAAAATCACCCAAACCGCGTTGGCTTATTTCAGTTTGTGTTCTGTCTGTAATCGCTATATTAAATAATGGTGAACGATTATTAAAAGAGCCTCTTGCATGTGCATTTTGGAGATTTGGTAATCGGGTATTTGCTGCATTAATTCGATCAATCCATGCTTGTTCTGTTGTTCCAATTTTCTTACCTGCTGTTGTACCCTTAGCGGGGTCAACTACTGCTGCTGAACGTCGTGCTAATGCAGTCTCATACTCAGGTGTTCCAGGTGTTAATGTTTTCAGATCGCGTTCAGCAGCCCCAAAATTACTACCTTTAGTTTGATTTTCACGGTTCTCACCAACCCATAGATTCTCAAGACGACTAAATTCCTTGTTTAAATAGCCTTTTAACTTATTCTTAATGACTTGTAGATCAGAATTGGCGGGATTAAACCCTTTTGCTGCTAACCATGTTTGTGCTTCTGCATAAGTTTTGCCGTTCGGTTGGGCTAATGTGTTTTTGAAGATATCATCGAACGCTTGTGTATGACGACGATCTTCACCGTCTGCTAAAGTTCCAAGTGCATTTTTTGTTGCAGTAGAAAAGGCTGGGCGACCACCTGACCAAAACTCATGTTTTAGTTGTGAGAAATTCAAGTTCAATTTGAGTGTCGTGCTTGCGCCGTGTTTTTCAACTTGGTCAAAAATATCTCTGACGCTGAATTCAACGCCATTGACTGCTTCAGTGGCATGACGATTCATTACTGTATCATCAACCGTCCCAGAAGCAGCCTTTTTTGCAAGTGTTGTTTTTGCACTATTGATTTTAGCTCGAGCTTGTGCAATTGAACTGGCTACTAATGGCAGGATATTCTTGGTTCTGGCTTCTGTTTCAAGTGCATTTATTTGAGCGGTAGCTTCTCGAGGTGTGGAGGCAATCCAAAGTTCTGGTCGGCTATTGGTTACTTTTACCCAGACACTGTGTTGTTTTTTACCTGCGGTAAATGATTTCTTGCCAAACACACCGTTTATTAGTTTCTTAATGTCATTGACTGTTTTATCTGCAACCTCTTTGCCTTTGTCTACACCTTTACTAACTGCACTTACAACAGCAGCAGCCTTGTCCATGACTTTTTTTCTGCGTTTAATAGTACGAAACTCGAGGACAGAACGACTAGTTCTAAATCTCGAGACTCGAGAATCATATTTTTCTGTTATGGCATTGTCTTTCACAGCGTTACTGTATTTCAAAACTATTTAACTCAAGATTTTCTAGCATTTCATCCCAACCATATTTCTGGGCTAGGTGTAGTGCTGCGTCATAACTTTGCTTATATGGGAAACCAAGATTCATAGCTGACCAGAAAGAAGCACTAATGAGAGCTTCGTAACTGCGTTTTCCATCATTTAAGTCAATATCAAGTTTTGTAGCCGCTTCCATATGCTCAACGCCTCTATAAGAGGAGACATGCGAAAGCTCGCCTAAGGTCTTAACAGCAGTAAATAATGGATCGCTTTGAATGTGCATAGGTATTGGCGGTTCATTTAAGTGTGTATATGGCTGAGAAACTGATAAGGCAAGACTGTGAATTGTATGGTGTGGACTTCGATAGCTTCTAAAAGGTTCAATGGGTTCGGCTGAAGATAACGGATAATCAAAAGGTGCTGCTTTATCAACACCAAACCACATAAAATCAATTGTAGCAAGCAAAGGCTTTTTCTCAGTAACTCGTAAATTCCATGCTCTAGTAGCTATTATGGCTCGAGCTGCATCATTCCATCCATGAAACACATCATCGTATTTTGGCAAGACTGCTTCATCGTTCATAAGAGACAAAAGCAGATTGGAGAATTGTTGTGTTTCTGAAGTTGGATCAATACCCATCAGCAACGAAGCTCTTTTTTGTTGTGAAGCATTATTCAGAATAACAATATTTTCCGTATCACCTAAAAATGCGTCAAGTCTGTCAAAAAATCTAACATCACCACCTAGATTTAGGTGCGCTTGTCGTAGTTCTACTTGTACAAGATGCCATTTTTCATAAATAAATTGCCAATTACCTATTGCTAATTGTATATAGATAATCCAATTCGGAATTAGGTTCTTTAATGTAGGGGAAATAGTAATTGCACCATATCGCTGAACAGATACAACAGGAGAGTCTTCAAGCATTGTGTTTGGGAGTATTCGCACGCCAATCCAATTTGAATCCTCCGCTGCCCATACTGCTTGTTGAGCAAAGAATCCAACGTGCCAAAAACCATACTGTACTAAGCTCGCAATTTGTGCCTCTGAAACACCAAACTCTGCATCCAACACAGTTTTAGCTTCTTGTGATAGCTTAAAAGTATTGAGTATATGAAGCAGTGAATCGTTCATCATGAAATTACCGGAATCGCCCGAATTACTTGAGCTTGCCAAACGGAAGTTGCTCTACTGCGTAATTGTCCAAGAATACCTGCATGAACTGCGTGATCTCCATCCTTAGTACTATTTGCAAGGGCTGCCTGCACTGCGGAAACTCCGTTACCTAGCGCTTGCGTGAAGGCATTAGCTGTTAATTCGTTAGCGTATACGCATTTGATTTATCACAGGTACCATAACCCCTGCTGGCGCATTCCTAAGCATTCGAGTCACATTTACAGCAACTTCCTCGAGCGCATTATCATTCGCGGTTACTTCAATTAAATTAGAACCTTGAGGTGTTGCTTGAGTAACACCACTGATTTCATAAACACCTTTCATAAAGGCTTGCCACGCTCCATTTTGCGGATTAACCTCGAGTCGTTTGCTTTTACCTTTTGGTGTGATAACCATGACTACTCGTTGTTCACTGGGTTGTAAATCATTTTGAATTTGTGTTTGGATAGCGTCTGCAAGGAAGGTTTTATGCACTGCATTACCTAGTTTGCATTCTCTGTGTGTATCTTTATGAATAAGAATCGCAGTTAAACCATTACCTCGAGTGCTACAATAGTAAGCTTTCACTACTTTATGTGGTTCTTTTCACATATTTAGGTCAAATATTTATTGTACAAATCAAGGTATTCAACTAGAACAGCGTGAGCATCAACCCAATTATTCTTTTCAGATATAAATATGGCTGCTTCAAGAGCGCCTAAAGAAGTAACACCTGCATTTTCTGCACACCAATACCCACAATTGACCAGTGCATTCCAAGCATAGATAGGGCTGTCTTCTTCCATGTCAAAATGAGCGGCAAGCATCAGATGTTCTGTTCCCACATAACCGTCGTAACCAGCTTCTTCAATTGCTTGTATAACCATATACAGTGGATGTTCACGCATGTGTTTTGGAACTACATAATCTCCATCGTTCTCGAGAAAAAAACTGCCCGCAGCTTGGGAGACAGCATACCTACAATTCTCACTCATTGATGGTAATTGTGTTACTTCATAACTTACTGCATCAAAGAAAGAAATTTGAAAGAATGATTCCCATGTTATATCAATTGCTGTATTCCAATCAACTTCAAATATATTTTTATTGGCTTGGTTGGTGAAAAAATTATAAGCAAAAGAATTAAGATAACCATAATCATATTTCCAACTAGTTGAAATATGATTATGATTTGATTTTACAGCTTCTATTTCACGTCTTAACATTTTGTTTTCATTTGAAGAATCAGAGGCTAAAATAAAAGTAAGATCATATTGATCTCTTACAGTTAAATTATCAATTATTTCACCTGAGACTAGGGTGAGTATTTCATCATTCAAAACTTCATTTTTAAGCATTCCTGCCAATGATCTAATTAATCGTTCAAGTTCAGGTAGTTTTCTTCGCAATTCTAATTGATAATTCTCACTAAATCGAATTCCCCCAAAGAAATACATTAAACTAGGAATAAAGTTATTTTTTTGTTTACCCAAAGTAATTTTTGCATTAGTATCTGGGTTTAGTTGAACAATTGACCACTGTTCGATTGGAAGCCAAGGGATAATTCTGAGGCAATAAAGTAAATTGGTTCCTTGTTGTTTTAGTATAGGTATTAAGCTCCAATTTCCTTGTTTAAGAATTTCAATAAATAAAGTATTTGATATATCAAGACTTACAGGAAACAGATGAGGAATACCTGTCTGAATAGATTCAGTGAATTCATTTCTTATCTCTTCAATACGGGTCATACTCGTACCGCCGCTGTAAAGCTAGACCAAGTTTCTGAAGCTTGAGTACGTAATCTACGTAGTGCTTGACTATGTGTGCTTTTATCTCCATCTTTTGTACTATTTGCAAGTGCGTTAGTTACTGCGCTAATGCCATTTGTAAGAGCTGAAGTAAATGACGAACGCATGGCATTGCTAATTTCATCAGCGGTTTTTACTGAAATTTGATCAGCAGTAACAGCACTAGATAGGTCTGAACTAATTTGATCGGCTACTTCATCAGCATTTTTCGTCGCAGATTTGAATTTTTGAGCTACTCGAATTGTATGGTCAGTTACCTCAACAGATACATCCATACCTGCCGCTTTATTCTTAATTACTTGAAAATGCTTACTAATAAACGATTCCCAATGAACTCGAGAAGGATTTACAGCGGCTTGTTTGCCGCCATTAACAAAAATTACTATTTGAAATTTTTCTGCTGACTTCTTAGCTTTTTCAACAATTAAACGCAATGTTGGAGCAGCACTTAATTCCGAATGAACTGCTTGATCTGCTAGACGATGTGTATCCCTATGAATGAGAATAGCTGATAACCCATTGCCGTTTTGTGGAATGAGATTAGCTCGAGCAGTAAGTTGGGTTTTTAGGATTCCCAATTTGCCTGTTGATGGCATTGCATTTGCTAGCGCCACATAGTGGTTTCGCATTCCAATAGCAAACTTATCAGCAGGTACGTGATGAGATTCACGTTTTTCACCACTCGTATCAGGACGATTATCTTCAATCGGATGTAAACCAACAACAGGTGGTTGACCTCCTCCAGCCGCATCGAATAACACGGCAAAAATAGGTGCAATACCATTCTGAGCATTTGTTACAAGAAGTCTTACTTCGCGCAAATAATCTGATTCTGAAAGAGAATTTTTACGACTCTCTAATGCACTCATGTCGGTATTTAATTTTTGAACAATTTGGCTTACTCGAGGTTCTTGATTTGTTATTTGAGTCTCGAGAGCAGTATTACCTTTAGCTAATTTCTTAATGTTTTTAAGTTGTTCTCGAGCCTCAAGAGGAACAGATGCAACTTTAAGGGTGGGGCGATTATTTGCAAATTCCACCCATGTTTGATGTTGCTCTTTACCAGCTTTGAATGCTTTCTTTTCTCCGAATACACCGTTTATTATTTTTTTAACACCATTGACTGCTTTACCTGCTACTTCTTTACCTTTGTCTACACCTTTACCAACTGCACTTGCCATTTTTGCGACTACAGCAGCTGCTTTATCCATCACTTTTTTGACAACACCATCTATTTTGCCCTTTATCTTGCCAATAATGGCTTTGATTCTCTGCCCAATTCCGCTCACTTTGAAGATTCTCGAGAGGAACGATAGGGCAAGTGGAATGGTTTTAGCTAAGCTACTTTCGACTTTGGCTATCGCTCCGCCGACATCTCCTCGAGCGATACTCGAGATACTACCCATAATTGAACTGACTAAACTTGCTATTCTCGAGCCTTCGTTGATGACAAATTTTATCATTTCAAATCCGGTCATGAAGGCTTGGATTAAGCCTCCTCCGGGTATGAACATAGTGATAAGTTTTGTTACTGCGGCTTGGATAACACTGGTTTTAACAAAATCTTTGGTTCCTTCGACGATTTCTGTTTTAACGCTGCCTTCGTGGGCTTGCATTCCTTCGGCAGCCATCATGCCTTTGGACATCATGTTCTGTACAAAATCCACTTTGGTTTCGGCTATCTTGGTTTTTTCTTCGCCTAGTTTTTTCACTAGGCTTTTGCGGAAATTAGCGTAAGTGACTCCAAGTACAGTCAGGGCTAGGGTGAATACGCCTTTGACATCGAGGTTGCTGGGGAATGCCAGTCCGCTTTCGCCTGTTAGCCATTGTCCTAATCCGTTGGTGAGGTGTTTTTTGGCATTGGCGGCGAAATTGCTAACACCACCTTTGAGGGCTTGAACAAGGTTTTTAATAAATTTGCCTGGATTTTTGATGACATCCATGATGACATCGCCAGCGCTTTTTAAGCCGTCTATCAGTTGTTTGCCTGTGCCGCCAAACATGGCGCCAACTGCCTCGAGGGCGATTTCGGCGAGTTTGCGGATGCTGCCGACAATCAAGTTTTTAACTTGACTGATGGGTTTCATCACGGCAGCTTTGATTTTGTCTTTGACTTCGCCGAGGTTAAAGACACGGAAGGAGCTGATACCGTCTTTGATGCCTTGCCAAGCTTCGCCAATGTTGATTTTGCTTAGTTCTTTTTTGAACCATGCCCATGCTTTGGGTATAGCATTGCTTTCGCGTAATGCTTTGACCATGTCTTTGATCGGACCTGGTACAAGGTTGGCGAGGGCATCGAGGATGGCGTTGGGGTTTTGTTCGACTTTTTCGCCTGTTACTAGGTCTTTACCAAACACCGAACAAATTTGTTTATACCCAGGTATAACTCCGAGGAAATCTGAGATTGCACCTTTAATACTAAAACGTTGAATTGGTAGTGCTTCGCGCTGCAAGGTAAAACTGGTTTCTCGAGTTTGGCTGCTTTTGCGTTGAATTTTTCTCGGAGCATCACTTTGCAGATTGGCGTTGTAAATGCCTTCGGTTTGCTTATTTTGCGCGGTTCCATCTTTCTCGAGATGAGGTGCAAGATGTGTTGCCCGTGGGAAAGCGGGTTGTTCGCCGTGTACAGCGTTGGTTAAGGCTTGCCATTGTGGGCTAACAGCTTTGCCTGTGCTTGGGTCATGTAGGTTACTGGCTCGAGCAGAGAGGTTTTCTACAGTACTAGATCGAGCACCCTGCATAAACTGTTCATGAGTTGCGCTGCGTGGTGCGGCTGGGAAACCCATGTATTTTTGGTAATCGTTGCTTGGTGTTTGTTTTGTTTCTCGAGTGGCGGCTTGCTCGAGGTTGCCTTTATTACTAGCAGCTTTCTTACCTTCTTCTCGAGCAGCACTTTCCAAAGCTGGGTTTTTGTCGATACCAGCACTGACTTGCCCTGCATCTTGTTGAATAGTATGGGTGACTTCGTGAGCGAGCAATTCAAAACCATCGCTGCTTTCAGGGTTGTAAGTACCTTCTTGAAAGAAAATATGTGACCCTGTGGTGAAGGCAACAGCGTGCACACTTTTACTAAGTTGATCGGCAGTGCTGTCGGTATGCACGCGAACTTTAGATAAATCAGTGTTGAAATGCAGTTCAAGTTGTTTCCTAATGGGTGTTGGTAATGGGTTTCCTCCGCTAAGTTGTGCGGAGATACGGTCGCTGATACCCGCCTGAGATTCTGGCTCGAGGACATGGTCTATTTGGGCGCTTTGGCGCTGCATTTCAAGGTTTTGATCGCTGATAGCTAAAGCTCGTTGCAGTTCGAGATTTAAATTAGGGGCTGTGCCAATAGCTGCAAAAGCACTGGCTCGAGCGGCGGTATTTTCGACTGGGTCTACAAATCGTTGAATGGCAGCCGCTAATTCTGGTGCAGGGAAATTGGTGGCTCGAGCATACTGCACTAAGGTGCCACCAGCAATTTTCACCCGCTGTAAGACATTGTACTGGGGTTCTCGAGCGGCTTTCATATTGCTTGTTTCGGCTATGAAATGCTCCGCTACCCCTGCTAAAGTGGGTTGTTTACCGCGTTGCAATGGCACTTCGGGTCGGCGAATGCTTTGCTCGAGAGCAACCACATTGTTTTGCTGTTGTTTTTGTATTCGAGTTGCAGTGTATTCTTGGCGTAAATCCACACTGGCTCGCATGACAGCCAACTCGGTCTGCAAGAGTTGCGGGTCTCGAGCGGTGTTGTTTTGTAGGGCTTGTTTTCGTTGGATGGCTTGCTGGGTTTGGTGATGGTGTTGCCGAATTAAGTGTTGCTCGAGTTGTTGGGTTCGTTGCACAGTTTGGGTTGTGCTGAGGTTTTCGATGGCTCGTATTGTTTGAAATTCTGGGTTTTCGCTGATTCTTTGGATGGGTTTGATACTGCTAAGAGGTATGAGAATTGGTTTTCGTTGCACTGATTTTTCAGGAGTTTTACTGGTGGGTAGGCTGTGTATTGGTTCTGGACGACGAGTTCGTTCCATAGTAAATTTCTCCTGAGTTTCATTATACACATAAAGTATAGTTTTGTTGCTATTTCATAGGTTTTGGGTGTCTCAAAAAGCATATACTTATTTGCAAGTAAGTTATTTCAGGCTAATATCGTAAGAGTCTGATGGGACAGTTAAAATAACTTGTTGTGGTGCGCTATTCCCGACAGCAATACGCAGGGCAAGTTCACCGTGGAGAATATGATTTAACTTGTACTGTCCAAGTTCATTGGTGGTTGTGCCTGCTGCTGAACTGTTCTCTCGCCAAATACTGGCATTGGTTACAACTTCTCCTTTTTTATCAGTAACAATGCCACCAATTGTTAATTGCACACCAGCAATCGCTTGGTTCGGTTTGTTGATTAAGGTCAAATCGCGGCTGAGAATCAGTGGAGCATCTATGGTGCGTTGCAAATCAAGTGGGACAGTTAACAAGTACAATAACGAAGGTCGAGGGGGTAACTCGAGACCACTCCATAAATCGTTGCTGCGTGGACCATCTTCGGGTTGGCTGACTCGAGCGTTGACGGGTAGTTCAAGTTCGGCTATTTGAGGTGGTAATAATTCTGTGGGTAATTCAAAGTAACGCATTAGCAAGGCTAAGACGCGCCAGATTAATTCATTTTGATCGCGGACTTCGCTGCTAAAAACACTGACTTGGTAACGCAAATTAATTCTGCGAGGTACTTGTTTACTGCTGGTTGCATGACCTGTTGTAACTGCTGGGGCAAAATTGCTTTTTCGTAAAGCGGTATTTTCCTCGAGATCATGTAAAAAGAAATTAATGGTTGGTTTGGTTAGCGTGGACACCCAGTTGCGATTTGGAATTTCAAAAGTGATATCCACGTCTAAGGCATCAAATGCCCCTTTTTCTCGAAGTAAGCGTTTAAGTGTCTCATGAAGTGAGTAAAACACCTGATTACGCTATCATGGTTATGGGTTTTTGTGCTGTGCTTACTGTAACGCTTTACCTAAATTGCGTTTGTGTCAGGATTTCTTGTGTTAAGCGACTTGGTTCCCCAAATCTAGGTATGGTAATTGCCCAAGTGTGCGGTATCATATGGTCGTATAATTGTGGTCTCGTGTTACAATAGGTGCTGTGGGAAACGGGCAGTTGATTGTGCAGTTACAGGGAGCAACGGTTGATACTTTACCAGTGACACAAGCACTGGTGAAAATCGGGCGTTCTCCAGATAATACTTTGGTTCTGCAACTGCCAATGGTCTCTAAGTACCATGCCGAGTTGCTATTTACTGATCAAGGGGTTTCGATTACCGACCTCGATAGTGAATTTGGTACTTTTATTGCAGGTAGCCGCTTGTTGCCGCATCAGCCCTACCCGCTCTTGCAAGGTTTAGCCATTCAGGTTGGACCATTCATCATTAATTATTTACCTCAGCCTGTTGCTGAGTTAACAGAAGAACCCATCTCGAGTGAACCAGAGCCTTTGGTGTTTGATACCTCAGATGTTGCGCCGCGTTTGCCGCGTCCAATTTTCCCTGCACCATTACCCGAGGGTCGGGCAAAGTATTTACAGTTTTTGCCAGTTATTTTTCATCAATCAGACTTTACCAATCGGTTTCTACAAATTTTTGAAACTCTTTGGGAACCACTCGAGTGGCGACAAGACCATATCGCTATGTATTTTGATCCGCGTACTTGCCCTGCTTCTTTTTTATCAACCCTCTCGAATTGGGTGGGTTTAGACCCTGACCCACGTTGGACAGAGTGGCGGCATCGGCAAATTCTTTTAGAAACAGCTACGCTGCAACGTTTCCGTGGTACACCGTATGCTTTGCAACGCTTAATCGAATTGGTCTTAGATGTTTCACCAAAAATAGTTGAACATCCAGAAGAACCCTTTGTGTTTCGGGTTCAATTTCCAATAGGGACAGAACTTCGGGTGCTTGGTTTGGCTCGAGAAATTATAGAAACTCATAAACCCGCGCATACTGGGTATATGGTTGAGGTAGTGGCATGATTCAAAATGTACAAAAAGCAGGCGCATACGAACTGACAGAGGCATTACGGGTTGGTAAAACAGGTTCGTCATATATTTCGAGTTATCAAAACAGCAAAGCTGTGGTTAAAGTACTCAATTCGAGTTTACGTTTTGATCCAGCTGTGCAAGCTTTGTTTTTTTCTGAACTCGAGACGATTACCAATTTGCAGCACCCAGGTATTGCTCGAGTCCTCGACTTTGGCGAAGATGGTGTGCGTTACTTTGTGGTTTCCGAGTGGGTGGCTGATGGTTCTTTAAACACATGGTTGCAATTGCAAACCCGTGAACAAGCCCATCCAGATCGGCATACTGCTGTTGAACTGATGCGTCAACTAGCTGAAGCGCTTGCTTACGCGCATCGTAAAGGCGCAGTGCATTGGCAGCTCGAGCCAGAAAATATTTTACTCAGTAAAGTTGGGCAGCGTTATGTACTTAAAATCTCAGATTTTGGTTTAGCCAGAGTTGTCACGCAGTCCGACCCAGATGGTGTGTTGGTCAATGATCCTAAGTACATTTCACCAGAGCATGTGCTTGGTGTTCGTGCCGAACCCACCAGCGATATGTACAGCTTCGGTGTACTAATGTTCCATGCTTTTACTGGCTCGGTGCCTTTTCAAGTCCGAGACCTTGGCGAAGCAGCTAACAAACATGTTTACGAACAACCTAGGGCTTTACGTGAATTAGATGCTCAAATTCCAGCCGAACTCGAGTCTTTGGTGCTACGCTGCTTACATAAACGCCCTTCGGAAAGACCAACTGCCGAAGAAGCTCGAGATGCCTTACAAGCTATCCTCGAGCGTCATTATCCGTCGGTGCGTGCAACTCGGATGTTACTTGGGCATGAACGTGAAGTGCAAAGCCCAAACTTTGAAGCTCCAACAGGTCGTTGTGATAATCCACGAATCAGTGTTGTGGATAATTTGGGGCAAGTTTTATTTGTTCGTGAAATCCCACCAAGCTCATTAACCTTAGGGCGCGACCCAAGTAATTCATTGGTACTTGAAAGCGATACTGTCTCCAGAAACCATTTGCGTCTCGAGTACAATGGGCGTGAAGTTCGA
Source organism: Deinococcales bacterium (assembly GCA_013298595.1). Taxonomy (GTDB): domain Bacteria; phylum Deinococcota; class Deinococci; order Deinococcales; family JAAFIG01; genus JAAFIG01. The sequence continues at coordinate 61,907 of JAAFIG010000018.1, forward strand.
GTCACAGACCTGAGCAGCAACGGTACATTCCTGATTGGTGGTAGTTCTGCTGGTGGGCGTTTAGCCTTTCAAACACCAACCGTTTTCCCTTGGCGTGGCATTGTGCAAGTTGCACCTTACTGGATTCGGCTCGAGCAACCAAGCAGCATGGCAGAACCAAACCGTATCGCAGTGACACTCGAGCGCGACCGCGCCGAATTTACCCCAGGTATTGGTATGCCAATCCGAGTCAATGTTGCGAACTTAGGGGCAATCACCGATCACCTTTCACTCGAGGTTCTAGGTGTTCCAAAAGAATGGGTAACCTACCCCGAAAAAGAAGTTTTTCTTAACAAGGGTATGCAAAGCCCAGTGGTTATCAGTGTTCATGTGCCACGCAGCAGCGAAGCAGTTGCTCGAGATTACAACGTCACTGTGCGGGCACGCTCCTTAGATAAACCAGAGGATTTTGGTGAAGCCCATGCAACTTGGCTGGTTTTGCCATTTGGTCAAGCCTCATTGCAAATGCGTCCTGGGAATCGTTCGACGCGGCGTAAAACACAGTACTCGGCGGTCTTTCGTAATGAAAGTAATATCCCATTAAAAGTCCAATTATCCGCTTCAGACGAAGGTAATAAATTCTTTTTTGCCTTCAACGAAGAAAAACCAAGACCACAATTACCACCAGGTGCAAGAGGTGTTTTTATGCGCTGGGGGCAAATTCTGGCTTTCCCATTTATCTTGGCTTTCCGAACCATGGTTGAATCCACCATTGGACCAATGCTGCGAAAAGCAAATCTGATCACTCGAGACCTCCAGCAACTGACGGGTCAAGAACAAGAAAACGAAATTAAAAAAATTAAAGCAGCACCCGAAGCCAGAATTCCCATTTCCCCACAAGTCACCATTGCACCAGGTGAAAGTCAAAGTGTACCTTTGGATACTTGGGTTAACTGGCGACTGGTTGGTCGAACGATTCAACGTCCCTTTAAAGTTAATGCACACGCTGTCGGACTCGAGGAACGATGGAAAGATAGCAACAGTACCTTACACCGAGATGTGATACCAAAAACCGTAGATGCAAATCTGTCACATTTAGCTGTTTTTCCTGTGTGGGTGCCACCTGTAATAGCTGCTATTTTGGCATTACTTGCATTTATTGTCATGCGTAACCCAAGTATTGATCGTCTTCGTACAGTTCCTGATGTCGTCAAAGTAGGGCAATCATTCCAAGTGCTTTGTGATGTCAGTAGTGCTGCCAACATAGAATTAATTTACGATGGCAATAAATCAATTAAAAGTAAAACCTGTAAATTTCTTGTCCCAGGTATTCAAAACACCACAAAGTACACCATTGTGGCAAAGAACTTCTTGCCAGCGTTCGGTTTTGGTGTCGCCACAAAAGAATTACCCAAAACACCTAAGCGCGATCCAAAAATTGCGACTCTCGAGGAATTCGCTATTATTGGCGTGACTTCTGGTAAAGAAAAATTTGATTTAGTTGAAGGCAATAAACGATCTATTCAATTCAGGTGCAAAGGTAATAATATTGTTTCACTGGAATTGCAAGCACCTTCAGGAGCAAAAACTTACCGCTCATGTCAATTGCTTGCTCAAGATGCACCGTTTTCATTTGATACGCCTGGAAAATACGAGTTTCAACTGCAAGCAAAAGGTGAACCAGGTGCAGCTCAACCGTTACCTAAGAAAATTATGGTTGAAATTAAACCTGCTAAGCCAAGTATTGTTTTCAGTGTTTCACCAAGTGTTGTGGTCAAAGGCGAAAGTGGCGATATCACCTTGTCGTGGCGTGTTGCAAATGCAGTTAAAGTCGAAATTACGACTTTGGCAGATGTTCCACCAAGTGGTACTCAATCAGTTCCTGCGCCAACAGATTCTGATACGTATACATTAAAAGCCAAGAACTTTGATCTCGAGGAATCGAAATCGGTTTCAGTCACAGTTCGTGAACCACTGCCTGTTGCAGCTGTACCAACACCAACAACAACATTGCCGCCTGTTGTTAGACCAGAACCGCAAAAACCTGTTGTTACGCAGGCAAATAAACCACCAAAACCACCAAAACCGCTCATTACGACAACACCAGATAAACCACCAGTTGACAATAAACCTGTTGAACAATGGGTTTATTACTACACAAATTTTGGTTTCCTCGAGATTGGTTCATTTAACCACATCCGCTATGTCAATAAATTGACAGGGGAACAGCGAAGTAACATTCCTATTACACTTGGAGAGAAATTTTTGCAAAGTGAAGATGGTAGTGTAGATCTCAAATTCTATTCAGCACAACGCGATACGTTTGCGGGCAGATCATCCGATGGTCGTTGGTGTGGAGCGCTTAGGGATGCGGTTTTCCCAGATGACTGTGGTTTTAGTGGTAAATGGAATGTTCGTATCAATGGGGTTAAATGTACCCTCGAGGCTCAACAAAAAAATAATTTTGTCACAGGTTCTTTTTGTGACGGTGAAAATAAGCGTTACTTTTCGGGTGAAGTCTCATTCCCAGATAATCGAACTCAATTGTATGCAAAATTCAAGTCAAACCCAAATTATCAGCATTTGAATATTTATATTGATGGCTTTGAGTCTAATCAATTTCGTGGCACAATTGGTGTTAGTACAGGTTTGTCAGGCATTAATTGGTGTGGCTGGAAAGAAAATCAATCTGAACCAACAGATTGTGGTTAAAGCAGTGGCTCTTATAAACTACTTATTTCAAATCATGTCTTGAATGCTACAATTTTGGAAAGTGAGGCTGTATGAAAATCTCGAAAACCTTTGTTATTTTAATGACATCACTAACAGTTCTTTTATTGTCTTGTGGTCCTTCGTTCGTCTTAGCTCCCACACGACTCAATTCGCAATTTGTTGCTTTAAGACCTTATGGCAAAATTGTTAAAAATGGTGAACTCAGCACTGTAGCGGGGTCAGCCGAATTACTGCCATATAATGATGGTAAATTGCGAATCACAGTTAAACTCGGTAACTTGCCACCTGATACCGTCCGAGCTGGGCGTATTGTTTTCGGTGATTGTACTGTGATAACCACGAAAGTGCTGATTCAACTCGATTCGATAAGATCAGACAAAGATGGGTATGGAACAGTTGTTACCACAGTCGCAACTGATCGTCTGGCAACAACTGCAAGTGCAAAGTCTTCATTAGCTGTTTTGTACTACCAACGAGGTGAAACAGATCCAAGTGGAATTATTGGCGATCCAATTACATGTGGCGATTTTGTTTACCGCACAGAATAAATGAGGTGTATATGTCTTTAGTAAAAGCCCGTATTGAAAATTTGGAAAAAGGTGGTACAGCTCCGGACTTTGTCGAAGCTTTATTTAACCCTAAAGAATATACTTTCTCAAAGAGCAATTCTTGGGCAGGAGATACTTCTGCTCAAGCCAATGCTGGTGAATTACAATTTACTGGTGGGCAAAATGCAACTTTAAAACTGCAATTGGTTTTTGATACCTATCATTTAGCAACTGCATCTGCGCCACCACCAGATGTGCGTGGTCGAACGGACGGACTTTGGCAAATGATGCAACTAGACAAACGATTTGCAAGCGAAAAAAGTAAACATGGTCGTCCTCCAAAGGTTAAATTCTTTTGGGGTAATACTTGGGCTTTTGACTCGGTGATTGAATCTATCTCACAACAATTCACCTTATTTTTGCCAAGTGGTATACCAGTTCGTGCCATTGTTGATTTAACATTAAAAGAAGCAAAGGATCACGAAACCTTAACAGCTGGTGGGGGTTCAGGGGCTGCGGGCGGTATTATACAAGCCGTTCGTCAAGGGGATAGTCTAGCGCGAATTGCCAATGACACCTTAGGCAATGCTGGTCGTTGGCGAGAAATCGCAGATTTAAACAAAATTTCTAATGTAAGAAATCTGATGTCAGGTAGTCAATTAAAACTTCCTGGTGGTCTATGAGCGGACACCTTGTAGAATTTCAAATCAAAGTAGATGGTAAGGAACTGCCTAAATCTCAGGCAATGAATTTGCGCCAAGTGCTTGTAGAAAGCACATTAAATTTACCAAGTTATGCCGAAATCACCATTCTCGATACCAGCAAAATGGAAGCTATAGATGATAAGAATCTCGAGCCAGGTAAAAAACTTGAGATTCTGAAAGTTGCTAAAGGTTCTCCTGATGTCCTTATTTTTGATGGTGAAATTGTTGAACTCGAGCCATATTATGAATACCCTAAAGCTTTTTGTGTGATTCGGGCATTTGATCGTTTGCATCGTTTGCAGCGTGGGTATTTTGCTCGAGATTTCTTAAAAATGACAGATGGGCAAATTGCAAAAAAAGTTGCAGCTGATGCAAAATTAAACCCAAGCAAAATTGATTCAGGTGGTTCTGAGCATTTGTATGTTTTTCAGGATAATGAAAATAATTTAACTTTTTTGCAACGTCGCGCAGCTTTGCTTGGCTATGTCGTTTATGTTAAAGGCGAAGAACTCCATTTTGAAGCGCCTAAGGAAACTGCCACTATTCCATTGAAGTGGGGTAAAGACGGTATTTCTGCGTTTCGTCCGCGTTTATCTACGCTTGGGCAACCCACTCAAGTCAATGTGCGCGGCTGGAGTATAGAGAAAAAAGAAGAAGTGGTTGCAGAAAAGAAAAAAGGAACTTCTGCAGCAGCTATTGGTGAATCTAAAGATCATGTGGCTATGGCAGAGGTGTTTGGAGCTGCACCTTTTTTGTTGTCAACAACAATACGTGAAGTGCAATTTGCGGAAAAAGTTGCTCAAGGTGAAGTTGATAAGCGTTCTGGGCAATATGTGCAAGCCGAAGGCGTTTCAGGTGGTAATCCTGCAATTATGGCAGGTGTAAAAATTAAAATTGATAATGTGGGTACACGTTTTAGTGGCGAATATCTTGTCACATCTGCAAGGCATGTTTTAAACGAAAAGCAAGAATATCAAACCTCTTTTCAGGTTTCGGCACAACATATTGGCTCAGTGCTTGCTTTACTTGCACCTCCTGAGCCAACACCACGCATTGGATTTGCAGTGGGCATCGTCGAGAATAATAAAGACGAAAAAGGTTGGGGTAGGGTAAAAGTGACTTTCCCAAGTTTATCCAAGGAGAAAGTCAGCAATTGGGCAAGGATTGTCAGCATTGGTGCAGGGGCTGAGCGAGGTATTCAATTTATTCCTGAAGTGAATGATGAAGTACTGGTTGGTTTCGAGCATGGCGATATTGACCATCCAGTAATCCTTGGCGGTATGTGGAATGGTAAAGATAAATTGCCATTAGCACAAGATTCGGCTGTTGATAATGGTAAAACCAAGGTTCGTCGTATTCAATCACGAACTGGTCATATGGTTGAGTTTGATGATGGTGACGATCCCCATATCCTGATTGTTGATAAAAATGGTAATAAAATTTTGTTGAAATGTAAAGATGATTCTATTGTAGTAGACGCAAAAGGTGATATCAAGGTGACATCTGGTAGAAATATTTCATTAGAAGCCAAGAAAATATCCATCAAGGGTAGTGCGATGGTTGAAATTGATGGCGCAGCCATCAAGATTGGATAAGTATGCCTTTAGCAGCTCGAGTCGGAGATCAACACCAATGCCCAAATGGTGTCATGGGTGTGTTACTACCCAAGCCATGTAAAGTGATGATTGAGAAAAAACCTGCCGCCACAGTGCAAACACCTGCAACACCATGTTTTCCTGGTCCAAATATGGTGGTTAAAGGTTCAACAAAAGTAATGATTGGTGGTTTGCCCGCAGCTCGAGTGGGTGACGCTACAGCGCACGGTTCAATTATTATGATTGGGGCAACAAAAGTAATGATTGGTGGGTGAGCAATATGTTGTTACTAATGTTCCTGAAATTATTACGCTCAGAACAGGTAAATTTAGATAATTGCAATGTAACGTGCAAAGCTTGATATACTATGAAGTGTAAACTAAGATGCACAAGAAATAGAGGAGGAATTCATGCCAGAAATGTTATCACCAGGCGTATATATTCAAGAAATTAACAGTGGTCCGCGTCCTATCGAAGGTGTTGGTACTGCCATGGCAGCTTTAGTGGGTTTTGCTGCTTCTGGTCCGATCAATAAACCAATTCTGATCACATCATGGGAACAATATGTAGATACCTTTGGTGGTACCCAAAGCGATGGACTTAAAAATGGTTACATGGATGGTTCGTACTTAGGATATTCGGTATATGGGTACTTTAATAATGGTGGTCGTCGTTGTTATGTGATCCGATTACCACATAATGCTTCAACTTCAGGTGATAAAACTGCAGTTGCCAATAAGGCGTTACCTGAGTTACAAGTAGCAACTCGAGCTTCAAAAGCAATACCTGCTTTAACTTTCCAAGCCAAAGGTGATCCGCAAAGCGATATCAGTATTGAAATTACCCAACCAACTAACGATGACGCTGGTGAAGGTGGTTTTAATTTGCGGATTAAAATGGATGACACTGAAGAATTCTTTGAGAATCTTGTACCTGGTAAGCCAGGTAAGGGCAGCAAAGGTCGTAGTGTTGTCGAAGCTGTGCAAACTAGCAAATTTATTTCGGTTGTACTCGAGGAAAAAGCCAATACCACACTGGCTGAACGTGCTCCTGAACTTGGAGTCCATGTCATCAAAACCAATACTTCTTTAGCCTTAGCCCAAGTTCAACCAGGTACTTTTATTGGGAATGTCAATGATCGCTCTGGTCTCGAGGGTTTAGAAGTGCTAGAAGACGTGACCATGGTTGCCGTACCTGATTTGATGGCGATGTATGAGCAGGGTTTAATTGATCGTGATGGTGTCAAAGCTGTGCAACTGGCAATGATTAACCACTGTGAGCGGATGATGGATCGTATGGCAATTATTGATCCTTTGCCTGAACTCAAGCCACAAGAAGTGAAAAAATGGCGCGAAAAAGAAACCAATTACGATTCTAAGTACGCTGCTTTGTACTATCCTTGGGTGAAAGTGGCAGATAGTAAAGGTAAGCCGATTGCTATACCACCATCAGCTTTGATGGCAGGTCTATGGTCACGCTCTGATGGAGAACGCGGTGTTCATAAAGCACCAGCCAACGAAGTGGTGCGTGGCGCTTTAAATCCAGTATACGAAATCACCACTGGTGAACAAGATACCCTTAATCCAATTGGGGTTAACTGCATTCGTACCTTCACCAATCGTGGTGTCCGCGTTTGGGGTGCTCGTACACTGTCTTCAGATGCTTCTTGGCGTTATATCAATGTTCGACGCTTGTTTAACTATGTACAAAAATCCTTGTATTATGGAACTCAATGGGTTGTCTTTGAACCCAACGATACCAATCTTTGGGAACGTGTTAAACGTGATGTCAACGCATTCTTATCACAAGTGTGGCGTGATGGTGCGTTGTTTGGTAAAACTCAACAAGAAGCTTTCTATGTGCAAGTTGACGAAAAAAATAATCCAGAGGAGGCACGTGACCTAGGTCAACTCAATATTAGTATCGGATTAAGCCCAGTCAAACCCGCAGAATTCGTCAGACTCACTTTCTATCAAAAGATGCAAAGTGAATAATTAGGAGAAAATTATGTCAGAACTTGTAGATCCATTGGTCTCAGCGTATTTCACTTTTCAATCTGAAGGCAAAGTTGTTGGAGCTTTCGCAAAACTCGAGGGTGGTGGCACAAAGAATAAGCTTGTCACCTACTACTCGACCAATGCACAAGGTAAACCAGCCATTACCCAAGAACCTGGTCCGCTTGAACTTACCCCATACACCCTCAAACGTGGTGTAACACCTGATTTAAAGATCATTGAATGGCGCAAAATGGTTGAAGAAGGCAGAATGGGCGAAGCCCGTATCAACGGATCAATCATTGGCTATAAACAAGATGGTACCGAAATTTTACGCATCAACTTGAACCGCTGCTGGCCACAAGAACTCAAAGGTTTCCAATTTGATGCCCAAAGTGGTAATGCTGTGATGGAAGAATGCGTTTTGGTATACGAAGAAGCATTCCGCGTCAAATAATCCTTGAGCGAAATTTGCTTATTGGCTCGAGTCATCCTTTGTGGTACTCGAGCCAAGTCTTTCTCGAGGAAGTTTTAAAATGCCCAACGAAGTAACTTTTACATTACCTTATGGTTTTACCGATGATGTCGGACAATTACATCAAATTGGATCAATGCGAATGGCAACCGCACTTGACGAAGTAGCCCCGTTATCGGATGCACGAACACAACAAAACCCTGCTTATCTTGGTATTATTTTACTTTCTCGAGTAGTGGCGCGTTTAGGTGGTTTTTCTCCAGTACCTGTGGCATTAATTGAGCGTTTATACGCAGCAGATTACACTTTTTTACAAGATTTATATTTACAAATGAATACTGCCGAAGGGCAAGCCAATTTAGCCTCTGAACAACTGATTGAAACACAATGTCCACAATGCCAAACACGTTTTTTACTTGATTTATCTGTAGGGAGCGAATCATGAGTCAACCCAAAACGCCACAGAAAATTAATATAGAAGCTTTAGCCGAAAAAGTTCTGCGATTGTTGCGTGAAGATATGCGTTTATCTTCGCATCGTAGCCCGACTAAACACCCATTAAGTATAAAAAGGAAGTAATGTTATGAGTAAAGCGTCTTTTGAAGCAAACCCAGGCAATGGTAATATTCGAGCGTTTTCAAAAAGCTATTTTTATGTGGACATTGGTGATAACAGCCCAAATATGCGTTTTTCTGAATTGTCTGGTTTAAAAGTTGAAACTGAACTTTTCTCAATTGAAGAAGGTGGCGAGAACTCAAAAGTGCACCGTTTCCCAACGCGAACAAAGTACGGCAATTTGATTCTCAAACGTGGTATTGCAACAACTCAGGAATTCTTTAAATGGCATCAAAAAATTGTTTCTGGACAATTTGAAACACGAAATATAACCGTAATTATGGCAGAAATTGGTGATAAAATAATTGCCCGTTGGGATTTTACGGATGCTTTTCCTGTTGCATGGACAGGACCAGATTTCGTTGCAGGTGAGTCTGCACTGGCGATAGAAACCCTCGAAATTGCTCATCAAGGCTTTAAGCTTGTACCATCCCCATCATGAACCGATTTTTACTTGAGCGTTTACAGCGGCATGCTCGCTTCCCGCTTTCGGGTGCTGAAGCGAAGCAATTTTTACGTACTATTCCTGCACTCAGTCAACCACGGTTTTATCCTGGATTGACCGAAGCTCAGTACACTGCTGCTTTGGGGCGCAATACTATGCCAGCACTCCTCAGACAACCCCCTGAGGCTGATACTGTTTTACCCAATCAAGTTGAATCTCAAGAACAATTTGAAGTCTCTGACACAAATCCAGAAACTATTTTGAACAATGAAATATATTTTCAAGAAGATCAAACGCAGTTGACACTGGAAATTCAAAAAGCTTTAGGTTTAGTTCCAGAAGAAACGCAAACTAATCCTTCTAAACCCGAAATTGTCGCTAAAAATATGCCACTCGAGGGACAACAGCGTGCTTCACGTATAGCCCAGCAAATACCTGAGCTAAAACGTGAGCAACAATTTGTACCAGAACCCCAGCCAGTATTGCAAAACTCGAGGCTACAACCACAAATACCAGTTGTAGCCATAACAAAACCACTCGAGCAAGAAAACCGTGCCAGCAACCAAAGTGTAAGTAATGTTGTTCCGTCAGATATTGAAACAAATATCCAATCTGTGGCAGAAGTTTTACCAACACAAAATAAAAATATTGAGTTAGCAGCAATGGCTACTTCACTCGAGGCTGTTGAACCTCCACTCGAGCTAAGCGTCTCAGAGGTTGCTACAATTCTACCTGAGTTTATTCAAGTTGTTGCCCCTTTTGAACGCCGAGCCGCCATGCAAGAATTACGCGAACTAGGCGAAAAAGTTTCAGTCACCGTTAGCAATGCTGCCTTGCGTCAACAACTTCAAACAGCTCGAGCTGCCCGCCAAGAACCAACAAGACCAGCTTCTGAAAATTCAGCTCGAGAATCTGAAAATTCAGCTCGAGAAATGGTACAAAGCGCCAGTACCATGACATCAGAAGAAACACAGGATGTTAATGGTGTTGTTATTAAACCTACTGTTGCTGAAGCAAAGCCTGATGTGAATACACAAACACCTTTTTCTCAAACAAATGATCTGGCTAACACAGTGCAAAATACTGGTCTCGAGTCTGAAATATCAACTCCAAATAACCTGACTGTAATACCATCTGAATCAGTTAAACAAAATGCAATAAGACGCAGAGTTGGCGGAAAATCTGACTCGAGCCAACCAGTACCAGCAATGGAAACTCGGGTTGAGAATAGCAGTCAAACGCTACAGCAAAATACAGAAAACGCCTCTGCTGTAGTGCTGCAACGATCTGCGGATATACAAGAATCTGTTGAACTGCAAGGCGAAAAGCCGTTTGATTTGCCAACTCAAGCAATACCTGTTTCTGCCCCAGCCAGTGAAATGCTTTTAGCAGATGGACAAGCAACTGTGCAAACGCAGTCAGTAATTGCTGATGTTACACAAGATATTGCTCGCATCACTCCCGAGCCTCTTGTCAGCGACCCAATTGAAGCTGCTGAAGTGAATACTCAGTTTATGGTGGTAAGTGATGAAGTGTATAACCCACCAAATCGGTTTATACCGCCACCAAAAGCAAAAGCTGTTGCGCCAGCCCAAAATGCAGCCGAAAAATTATTTGCCGACTTACCTGACTCTCAACCACAAGACTGGCTTACATTATTGCAAAACGCGGGGATTCAAGCAGCTACAGAGACGCAATCGTTTGTTGTGCCAAACGTTATTTCAACGCCACCACTGGCAAAAACAAAATCACTCGAGCCTGAAATCAACCCAAATGCACCAAAACCAGCCAAACTCGAGCCAAACCAACCAGTGCAACCAATACCCGAGCAATTAATACCACCAAATGCTCAAGTAAAACCATTCGAGTCTGAACCAATTCAACTTGAGCAAACCCAATCTGAACAACTTTCTTCCATTTCAACAGAACAAACAGACGAGACTGCTATTGTTAGCGAAAAATCAGAAATAACACTCGAGCCTGCCTTGATTCAAACAGCAGTTCAATCAAACCCAGCAAGTTTAATCATTGATCAGAACTCGAGCCAAATAACTCGAGAAGAAGTGTACAACCCACCAAATCGTCGTATCGCACCACCGAAACCAAAAATTGAACCAACCCAGAACGCAGCCGAAAAATTATTTGCTGATCTACCTGATTCTCAGCCGCAAGACTGGCTTAAAATGTTACAAAGTAATCAATTTGTGGCAGCAGATACAAAACCCCAAGTGGAATCATTGGTTGCACCAGCTTTGAATAATGCCTCGCAAGCAAATAATGCCTCAGCTACAGTACAAGCAGCAAATTCGTTGGTACCAACAATTCAATCCGCTCGAGACAATAGTCAAACTCGAGTGACTGAATCAAGCATACCAGCCCAAAAAACGGAATTGATTGCACCAGCCCAAAAAGTTGACCATGTTATCCAAGCTCAGAAAATTGAATCAACTGTGCAAACTCGAGGGATTGAACCAACGCTGCAATTGCAAGGTGTTGAGCAAAATTTGCAAACTCGAGATGCTGACCTAGGTGTGGAAAAGCCAGATGTACAAGCAATTGAACCTTTGACAGATGTCGCACTTACTGCCCAAGTCGTTCCACCAGTGCAAAGAGAGGTCAAGGCTGGAATTATTGGCGAAGAAGTCTATAACCCACCCAACCGACTCGTAGCACCACCAAAAGCAAAAGTTGTAGCGTCAACCCAGAACGCAGCCGAAAAATTATTTGCTTCATCACCAGACACAACCCCAGCTGATTGGCAAGCGATGCTACGTAGCATCCAAGTTTTACCTGAACTACCCACAGAGCAAGCAACAGTAGCATCAGAACCTACCAAGCCTCTCGACGGTAACCAAGCAGGCGTATTGCCAAATATGGTTCAGGCAAATAACCGCCAATCCTTACTACCAAATTTGCAGGCACAACCAACAAACCAAGTGCTCTTGCCACAAAACCAAATACAACGTGCGAATCAACTGATACCCAACACCAATCCACTCGAGCCACAAAATCAACCATTGATTGCCCCACGAGTGCAAGATAGCAGTGGACGAGTCCTACTATCTGAAGATGCTCGGCAATTCCTCAAACCAATCACAGGAATAGACCCAGCCACAGTGGATATTCGTCAAGATGCAACCAGTAATGCCATCACAAAAGCCCACCAAGCAGACGCACTGGCTGTTGGTAATCAGATACTACTCTCGAGTCAATTGCAACCAAATACCCCAGAAACACTTGGGGTTTTAGCCCATGAATTAACCCATGTTGCTCGACAACGACAAAGCCGATTTATTGCACCAATGTCTGCTGGTAAGCTGGATAACTCGAGTTTACAAGCAGAAGAAGGTATTGCTTTACAAATCGAAAATCAGACTCGTTTGCAAGCAAAGCAATCGTTTCGCAATCCAACTATTTCACCTAATCAACCTAATACCAATTTAAATGCCAGTGTCAACACCAATAGTGCCGATGAAAATATGGTCAATTGGAATGGTACAGCATTACCTGCGGCATTAGCTGCAACCTTGTTGCCTGCTGCGACTAGAGTTGCACCAGTTGCTGCCAGTGTTAGCAATTTCAATCCCCCCTCGAGTGATGCCATGAGTTACAGTGCGCCTGTTGCCATGAGCACCAATGCACCAATGGTTGCACAAGCTGCAGAAACCAACCGTGCAGCCGCTGCTCCGACCGAAAGTGCCAGCGCGCAAACAAATCCAAAGGTGTTGGAAAAAAACCTGACCAGTCAACCAGCCCCAGATTTAGATAAACTCGCAGAGCAAGTTTACGCGATTCTCAAACGCCGAATTCGTACCGAAACACAGCGTTTATCCTAAGTAAAAAAGAGGTATTTATGACCATGCGAGAACACTTAAACCCTAGCAGCTCGGAAATACCTCAACAAAAACCACAGCCAAAACAACAAACACAAAACCGAAGCAAACAAGAACAACAACTCGAGGTCAGTGAAGGTGTACAAGCCTTAACCAGCCAAACAGAGCAAGCCACACAAAAACAAATCCATGACATCAATTACGAAGTTTTTCTCGAGCAAATAGCCCATGACATGGCATACTCAGATACATTAACTGCAACACAAAAAAAATTACTCCAAGAATTTGGCTACCAAGCAGAACCCACGATTTCAGGACCCCTTGGTTTTGAAATGCGAGTATTTATCCCAAGCCATGCAGATTACCCACACCCCATTATTGCTTTCCGAGGCACAGAATTCTCGAGTCTCAAAGATTTACAAGCCGATTTAGCACCAAAAAGTGTTGGCAGTACCCAATTTAAAGCCAATCAACGCCGCATTGATCAAGCTTTGCAACGCACAGCTCAATATGGACGAGCCTGGGTAACAGGACATAGCCTAGGCGGTGCATTAGCCCAATTGACAGCCACAACATATAGCGATCAAGTTGCTCGAGTAATTACCTTTCAAGCACCAGGTATAGACGCAAATGAAGTTAAAAATCTTGAGCAGCACAATAAAACAAGCGATCACGATGTACAAAGTACACATTACCAAGTTTCTGGAGATGTGGTCAGCACCGTAGGGGACCGACTGACCACAGGCGAAGTAATTAAATTTGATATGCAAAATAGTGGCTCGAGTACAGGAAAATCCTTAACAACGGGTATCCTCACGGGTATACTTGTTGGTCCTGCCACAGGAGCCGCTGCGACTGTCGCAGTGGATGCCGTGGCTAAACATCGGGCATTTCCAGTCAGCAATGTTGCCCAAGAACACCCAGCTTTTCAAGAACTCTTTGAAGAAGGCAAAACCTTTGAACGAGCCGCAGGCATCGGCAAAGACACCTTTGAAGCCCGAAAACCAATCTCGAGTGAAGCTTTTAAACCAGCTCGAGCCAGCAATTTTTTACGCCACACCATTGGTAAAACCACATTTGCGATCGAAAATGCAGCCAGCAATTGGGGCAACGACGCAAAAGCTCGAGAATTTGCCGAGAAAAACAAATTTCACATCCATACTTTCAGCGCCTCAACCCTCAGTGAACACCTAGGGCATTTGTTAGATGGTTGGGTCAGTGACGAAGACATTATTGCTTTTGAAAGCATTTGTTACAACGTCAAAAACCCAATTGTTATGCAAGAAATTCGTAACCAATTACAAAATAGACTCGAGGAATTACACAGCGAACAACAACGCCAATGGATAGCCAGTGCACTGGCATTCGTACCAAGTGAAGACAATAAAATCCAACGCACCACTCGAGAAAAAATAGCTGACCAAGCCAGAAGCAAAGACCAAGAGATGCGAGAACGAGTCCAACGAGCAGCTGCAATGGAAGCACAACAAGCAGTACAACCGGCGCAAACCACCCGCAACCTAGGTATTGGAGCAAATCTCGAAAGTAACCAACGCCAACGTCTCGAGGAATTCTTCGGAACAAACCTTGAAACAGTACGCATCCACACCGATGAAAAAGCTCGAGAAGAAGCTAAAAACTTAGGGGCACACGCAGCAACAATTGGCGAAAATATCTTACTTGGAGAAAATGCCAGCGTTCGAGATGACGAGTTAATCGCTCACGAAGTCGCCCATGTCATCCAGCAACGCGAAAATCGAGTACCCGACGGTATGGACAAAGATGCAAGCCTCGAGACAGAAGCCCAAAACCTAGGCAGAGCCTTTGCCCAAGGTCGAAGTCATACCAAAAAGAAAAGTGCCTCGAAAACCGCTGAAAGTAAAGCTGTGCAACGCAAAATCAGTGCTAAAACCAGTGCAGAAGCATGGACTCGAGATTTCAGTGGCAAAACAGGCAACACAAGTGTCACCATGAAACTGACTCGAGCTGAAGATGGGAGTTTAACAGGCACTTATCAAATGGGTGCAAGTGAAGCTATTGCACTAGAAGGCAAAATTCTCGAGAGTAAAGATAACGATTTGTACTTAGAAGGTGCTGATGGCAGCAAATGGCACGGAAAGTACACAGAGAATAATACTTTGTTATTTGGCAATGTGGTAATTGGCAAGAAAACTATTAAAAACCTCGAGTTAAAAGCCAGTGCCGCCAAACCAATTCTTGAAGAAAACCCAGCAAAACTCTCAAACCAAGCATGGAACAAGACATTTATTGCACAACAAGGAACCACAAAGATAAAATTAGATCTCACTCGAGAAACAGATGGGACACTACAAGGCGGATATCAACTCAACACTGATAAAACTGTGAAAATAGAAGGTAAATTACTCAAAGATGATGATATTTACCTCGAGTCCACCAGTGGTGCTCAATTTCACGGACGATTTACTAACGCTGATACATTGTTATTTGGGAATGTCCATCTGCCAACAGTTGGGAATACGGTCGCTCGAGACTTGAAAAATCTTCAATTCAAGGTGACACAAGAAGTTAAACCTATAACTCCTGCATCGCCATCTGAATTGCCAACAGGGGCTGGCGCGGCTGTGCGAACAGCAGGTCCGCATAGAATCAGTACAAATGGTACACAATTTATTGCCCAACATGAAGCATTTAGACCTAAAATGTATGTAGACCTTACAGGAAACCCAACTATTGGATATGGGCATAAGATTAAGCCAAATGAGAGCGATAAGTATAGCAATAAGGTTTTAACACCAGAAGAAGGTATGCAACTATTAAAAGTTGACATACTTCTTTATGAAGCACCCATAAATGAATGGGTACAAGTGCCGCTGGATCAACAAACATTTGATGTACTGGTCAGCTTTGTATTTAATGCTGGACGAGATGCGTTTAAGAACTCAGACCTGCTTAAACGTCTCAATATGGGAGATTACGATTGTATACCCATTGAGTTAAGTAGATTTAACAAAGGGAAAGATAAGAGTGGCAAGAAAGTTTTTATACAGGGACTAGCTAACCGCAGAGAAGCGGAAATAGATGCTTTGCCTGCTGATGAGCTTGATCTTCGACTTGGATTAGATGGGTATCAGCGCGTATATACACCAGTACAAATAAAAGAAGCTAGAAAAATAATAGCTGCTGAGAAAGAGACAACAAAGAAAGAACATTTGAACCTCCTGTTGCAAAATAAAGTCGCCTACCATAATCAAAGAGATAATGCCTCTACGGGCTTACCCGGTGACCGAAAAAACAATAGAAAAGATAACCGTATTGGTGACATTATGTGTAATTTAACGTCACTTGCGATGGCACTTGAAACAGTAGGTATTTCTAACCCCGAACCACAAAATTTCCCACAATTTGAAGATTATCTTGAACATCTCGGAGAGACAAAGATCAATAACTTTAATCGTGAATCTTCAGGACAAGATGGTTGGGCTGGAGTAGCTAAGTTATTAGGAGCACAAGTTAGTTTTTTGGATACAGGTGGGTATGGTATCAGGAAGCGAGATTGGTGGCAGTCTATAGCGTTAAATGCTCTAAAAGCAGGAAATGGTGTGATTTTTAGTATTCACGGACATATTGTTCGTCTGCAAGGTGTTACACCATTTGGTTTAGTAGTTGATGATCCGTATGGTGGGAATATCCAATTGAGCGCTGGTAGTGGTGGTGTTGCAAACTGGGGTAATAATGCTGAATATGGTTCATTACTCAACTCTCGAGAGTCAAAAGACGGAGCTATCGGTAATGACAACATATGGGAATGGCAACTTGTTGAAAAGAGAAGCCTCCATTGGTTAGCAGCAATTGCAAAGGTTTAATACATGCAATTAATGAGACTTAGTATTACTATTATTGTATTTTCAGGAATTTTAGTTTTTGCTCAGTATAGTAAATATACTGTTTCAGATTACTTTTTATTTATTCCGATACAATACCTAGGGCAAACTTTTGTTGCAAATTCAACAGGCGAAAGTGCAGCAATGCGTGATGGGGTATTTAAGGATTCTTTTGTTGATGTGAAGAATGGCTACATTTCAAATCAACATCCTGTTGATTCAGATTTAATAAATGAATTCGTAGTTTGGAAATCCAAAGATCAAGTTGATATTATTGCAATTTCAGGTCGGCTCGATTTCAATCGGTACAAAGGTGTCGATTCTTCGCCACAAGAAAGTCCGTCAAATGGTTTAAATCAGTATTTAAGTTTTTATCAATTTGTTCGTGGCGAATGGTTTGAACATAACAGTTTTTTGCCAAGCAAAAATATGTTACTGCAACGAGCAATGAAAAAATATCCAGAACTTGTAAAATATAAAAAGATATGGCGCTTTGCTTGTGTACTGCCTCGAATTGGAACAACAGCTCGAATTGTTTTGTATGTTGGAATAAAGGATTCAGGCTCGCCTCGAGTGATAGTGCGAGACTTGTATAAACTCATTTGGAAAGGGACTGATTTTAGTCTCAGCCCTGTATAAGAGTGCTGAATAAAAGTTTCCCAAAGTAAATCCAAAAGTACATTCCTAAAACCAGTGAAGAAGGTTGGACTCGAGCCTTTAGTGGAAAAACAGGAGGCACCACCGTAAACATGAAATTAACTCGAGCCGAAGATGGAAGTTTAACAGGCACCTACCAAATGAGTGCAAGTGAAGCCATTGTACTCGAGGGAAAGATTCTTGCGAGTAAAGACAACGATTTGTACTTAGAAAGTTCTGATGGTAGCAAATGGCATGGAAAGTACATAAAGAACAATACTTCGTTATTTGGTAGTGTCGTATATTGAAAACCTCGAGTTAAAAGCCAGTGAACCAAAACTAGCAATACAAACTGGAATGATCTAGAAAAACTAAGTAATCAACCGATATTATTCCTGAATGTGGTTAAATTTTTTATTGTCAATCATGGCATAATTGTAATAATTTAGGTTTATCTTGTAGGGGTTGTTCTATGAAAAAATGCCTAGTTTTAACTCTAGTGATATTTTCGCTTTGTTTTGCAGCCAATTCTTCTCCCATTGGAACTCAAAAATTATTTGCAAATACGGTTTTTTGTAAACAAACAAAATGCCAACAGATTGATAAATATAAGTATGGAACAAACAATATCCACCAATACGAAATTAATTCAGCTGGTGGTAGAAGTATCGCAATCATTATTCGCAATAAAGAGAATATTTTTGAAGATGTTAGACTTCCCTATTATTATCAGGATTGGTGGAAGGAACTAGATGATGAAATTGAAAAATTTCTGATTGAATTATCTGGTCGAAATCTCAAATTTGCGCCCACTAACGACACTCCTAACATTAAAATTGTCAACTATAAATCTAAAACAGTTTTACTAAAAAAAGTCGTTCGTTTGCTTGATAATAAAGGAAACGGTAACGTTCTAACATTTTGGTCAAAAGATGTATACAATTTAGATGATATTGTAATTGAAATTTATCGTGGAGGTGCCAGAGGCATGGTACGTAATCAAGAAGCTGCTGGTGCTGGTTTTGTGGTATTTAGGGTATTTAAATTAGCATCAGAAAATCAATTGCCAGAAGTCTACGATCAGATTATTCAAGAAAAAAGTCGAGAAATGTATTGTAGAAAATATGGTTGTTAAGCAAAAGATCTAGGCTTGGATAACGGATAAAATACGCTTGGAGCCAAGACTCCTGGAGATATTGTTTTCAAAATAGCCTTGAACTTAGCTCGAGAATTCAGTTTTTCTCATTTTTGTTTTGCTCGAGAATTTGGGTTTTGCTTATTCTCGAGTTGGATTTGGTGATGTCTGGGTTTTGCTGCGATACTGGTTTTAAGCTTCTGCCACGAACAATCAGATGATTTATGCTATTTGCATAATGAACTCTTTTCATGTTATAATCGGCTGTTACACCACGGAGGTTTCCCTTGTCAGAAGTAATCCCAGTTAATATCACCGATGAAGTCAGAGATTCGTTCCTTACCTATGCGATGAGCACCATCGTCGAACGGGCACTACCCGATGTTCGAGACGGTCTAAAACCCGTTCAGCGGCGCATTATGTATGCGATGCACTCGGACTTAAACCTGACCTCATCACGTAAGCATTCTAAGAGTGCTGGTGTGGTTGGCGAAGTTATCAAAAAGTATCACCCTCACGGCGATTCCCCTATTTACGAAGCAATGGTTCGTATGGCACAATGGTGGAATTTGCGTTACATGCTAGTGGATGGTCAGGGTAATTTCGGTTCTTTAGATGGCGATCCACCTGCTGCTTATCGTTACACCGAAGCTCGAATGACCAAAGCGGGCGAAACCATGCTCGAGGATATCGAAAAAGAGACGGTGTTGTTTCGTCCTAATTTCGATGAATCACATGAAGAACCAACAGTGTTACCAGCAGCTTTTCCATATATGTTGGTCAATGGTGCTGTGGGTATTGCTGTGGGTATGGCAACCAATATCCCGCCGCATAATTTAACCGAGATTTGTAATGGTTTGTTGGCGTTAATCGATAAGCCTGAAATGGAATTAGACGAGTTAATGACGTATGTGACTGGTCCAGATTTCCCGACAGGTGGCAGACTTGGCAGAAAAGGTATTCGTGAAGCCTATGCTACTGGTCAGGGCAGTATTCGTTTGCGTGGTAAAGCCCGTATCGAAGAGGTTAAGGGTCGTTCGCAAATTGTGATTAGCGAAATTCCGTATCAAGTCAACAAAGAAAACTTTATTAAAACCATTTCGGCTTGTTATAAAGATGGCAAAATCCCCGATATCAGCGCCATGCGTGACGAATCCGACCGCAAAGATCCTGTGCGTATCGTCATTGAATTAAAGCGTGGCACATTGCCTGATTTGGTTTTGAATCAGTTGTATAAGCACACGCAATTGCAAAGCAGTTTTAATATTATTAACCTAGCTATTGTTAATGGTGCACCAAAAGTACTGCCAATCAAAGATGCAATGCAGTATTACCTTGACCACCGTAAAGTGGTTGTGACCAAACGCACCGAGTACGATTTGCGTAAAGCTCGAGCCAGAGCGCATATTTTAGAGGGTTTAGTCGTTGCTTTGGATAACATAGATGAAGTGATTCGTTTAATTCGGGCAGCTCAGAGTGCAGCTGAAGCTCGAGATGCTTTAATTGCTCGTTTTGCTTTTTCAGAACCTCAAGCCCAAGCCATTCTTGATATGCGTTTACAAACCTTGACGGGTTTATCTCGAGATCGTTTAAACGAGGAATACCGTGAGTTACTGGGTACGATTGGTTTCCTCGAGAGTATTCTTGGCGATTCCACTATTTTATGGAATGAAATCCGTAAGGAAATTACAAACCTCAAAGAAAAGTTTGGTGATGAGCGCCGTACCGTGATCACAGATTTATCTGAAGATATCTCCAAAGAGGATTTAATTGCTGTTGAAGACATGGTCATTACCGTGACCAAGGGTGGTTATATTAAGCGCACACCACTCGAGGCGTACCGTGTGCAATCGCGTAATGGTCGTGGTTCTAATGCTGGCAAATTGCGTGAAGAAGATGTCAATGTTAATTTGTTGGTCGGTAGCACCCACGATTACTTGTTGTTCTTTACTGATAAAGGACGGGTTTTCCGCGAGAAAATCTTTGATCTGCCAGAAGCTGGACGCGATGCTAAAGGCGTGCACATGCGTAACGTATTGCCGCTGCGAGACGAAGAAAATGTGGCGAGTATCCTTGACCTCAAAGATTTCAACGTTGCAGGTTCGCTGGTATTTTGCACTAAGCAAGGCATCATCAAGAAAACCGAGATTGCTGATTACATCAATATCACTGCGGCTGGCTTAATTGCCATTAATTTACTCGAGAACGATGATTTGATCGAAGTGGCAGTGGTCAAACCAAGTGAACATATTGTGCTTGCCACTCGAGACGGACAGAGCATTCGTTTCTCTGAGGATGATGTCCGAGCCACAGGTCGAGCAACCCAAGGTGTGATTGGTATTCGTCGTAAAGATGATGATGTGGTGGTTTCGAT
>JAAFIG010000019.1:0-49439 GCA_013298595.1 Deinococcales bacterium
ATTGAAGGCTCGAAAACGAGTTTGTCTCGTCAACAACAACCACACTGTCAAAGATCACACCCGCATTCGAGATGGTCTCGAACGAGGCGACGAAGAATGTATCACTAGTTTGATATTGTGTCAACAGGTAGCAAGGTGTTTGATCATAGTTTCGAGAAGTGCGTGAAAGACGGATAAGGTCTGTGCTGAATCGCTCGGGACTTGAAAAATAACGGGTGTGTGAACTCAGGTATAAGAAAGTAATGACTCGATAAGGCGAGGTATAAGTTAAAGAACCTTTTGTGTGTTTCTGACAATAAGAAAGAGGCATTAATAGCTTTTGCGTTGATGTTGTACTATGAAATTTCAAGCTTAATAACTTTGAAGTGTCTTATTGCTTAATTGATTACACTCTCAAATTCTGGCGATGTAACTAACCTGCGCTTCGGGTGCTGGCATAAACCCTTGGGCTAGATCAAGTGCAAATTTTTGCATTATTGCCTGCTACACACCTCGAGAAACACTTTGCTATTTTATAACCCTTGACCATTGACTGCATTCGTGCTTACAATAACTTCAGATGCTTCTGACCGCACGAGCTTGATCGCACAAGACAGCCCCGAATAGGGGAGGGTCTTGTGCGAATCTAAACTCGAGAATGTCAGAAGTTTTTTTATGCCTACTCGAGGATTCGTGCCAAGTCGAAAGGAAACCTTATGACTCAGTATCTCGAGCAAGTGCTACTCACCCCTGGTCCTACACCCATTGAACCTCATGCCCAGAAAGCCTTGGGCTTTGCCATGCGTGGACATATGGATCCCGAAGTTTTCGCGGTGAATGCAAGAGTACAAGCCAATTTACGAACCTTATACGGCACAGATGCTAATGCGTTTACATGTTTACTGGCTGGTACAGGTAGCCTCGGTATGGAAGCGGGTTTTGCAAATTTACTCGAGCCACAAGATAAAGTGCTGATTTGTGCTAATGGTAGCTTTGGGTATCGTATGGCAGAAATGTCTGAGCGTCTTGGAGCTAATGTCACAGTGGTCAAAGCTCCAATTGGACAAGCTATTCAACTCGAGGATGTTAAAACTGCACTCGAGGCAGATGCGTTTAAGTTGGTGGCTGTGGTGCATGGTGAAACCAGTACTGGTGTTTTGAACCCAGCTATTGAAGTTGCTCAACTTGCTAAATCCTACGGCTCGTTAGTGACTGTGGATGCTGTTACAACCGCAGGCATGATGCCATATCATATGACCGAATGGGGCATAGACTATGCTTATACAGGTAGCCAAAAATGTCTTAGCGCTCCTCCTGGTGTTGCACCCGTGGCATTCTCGAGCAGTGCAATAAAAGCTGTGGAAAATCGTACATCTAAAGTGCCATTATGGTACGCCGATCTTGAAGGCTTACAAGCTTACTGGGATCGCCGCGAATATCATCACACTGTGCCAGTACAATTGCATTATGCCTTGGATGCTGCCCTGACCGCTGCACTCGAGGAAGGATTGCCCACCCGAGCTAAACGCGTTCAGGAAGTTGGCGGGGCTGCTCTGGCTGCCCTCGAAACAATCGGTTTTACTGCTTTTGTCGAACGCCCCGAGCACCGCTTACCAACAGTACTAGCCGTGCGTTTACCTGAGTATATTCAAGATGTTCCAGTGCGCTCGAGCCTACGAGAACACAACGTCATTATTACAGGTGGACTTGGCGAAACGGCTGGTAAAATCTGGCGATTAGGTCTCATGGGCGAAAGTGCTCGCCCTGCGATTTACCATAAGTTCTTTGCAGCGCTCGAGAAAGTGCTAAATGTTAAAGGTTTAATAACAGCCTTCGATCAACAACTTGGTGTTAGCACCCGTTAATGCCAGAGTTTCGATTAACTTTGTACATCCTCGGATTTGCCCTCAGTTGCGTGGCATTGCTGCGTTGGTTGTGGGCATTTCTACGTCACGGCAATGTACATGCAGCCAGCCGTTTTGCCATTATTGCTTTGCTCGTCTCGAGTTTTGACACAGTCTTACAAATTTTCTCGAGCCAAGAACGAATCTACTTATTTAAAGAATGGCATGGCATTGCTAGAGGCATTGCACTTGTGTTTATCCCACTGGTTTTTTGGTTAGATACTCGAGTCAAAAAATTGGATGCTCGAGCAACTTTTGTACCCGTTTTTATGGTTTGGTTGCTGGTATCGGCACCGTTTTTCTTAGTTAATTTATTTGTTGTTGCGATCACGTTTTTTCTGGGAAAAATCTGAGTTCTCGAGTGACAAAAAAGACGCAGGCTGGTATGCCTGCGTCTTTGATAAGAACAACGATTAAGCGTTTTCTTTTTTGGTACGGTAACTGGTTCCGAAACGCTTGGTGAATTTTTCCACGCGACCCTCGGTGTCTAAGAAGCGTTGCTGACCTGTCCAGTGTGGGTGTACGCCACTCCAAACATCAACATTGATTTCTGGTTTGACACTGTAGGTTTCCATGACAACTTCACCGTTGTAAATGATCTTGCAAGGAACCATCTTTGGATGTAAATCTTTTTTCATAAGGACTCCATGTGCCTCACGATTCCGACCGTGAGGGAGATTCGATAACCACTCTTTGAATGGACTCGTCTCGCATTTCGCTCGAGAACACGGCTTTGGCAGCCGTGGGAGTGTAGCATCTGTTACTAGGGAACGCAAGGGCTATTCGTGAATGTCTCGAGTACGGAAAGACCAAGTGGTAATGGCAACGAAAATAAGAGCGTAGACTGCTGCCGCTCCAACTGACCACCAGATTTTATCCCATTCGATACTTGGTAAAATATTTGCAGGTAAACCACTTTCTAAGCCAAAATTTTGTAAGGATTGCCCAATCAGGCGTTGCCCTAGGTTCAGGTTTGGTGTAAAGAAAAAGCGTTGCCATTCAGTTAAGGTTTCTTTGAGACGGTCTGCTTGGAAGGCGGCATTTAAGGCAGAAACTCGGTTGAGTTGAAAAAGTAAACTGGCAGTAATAATGCCTTCGATTAAACTTGGCAAAACCACCACACCAATAACAGCTAAAGCAGGTGAAGCAAACAACCAACTAATTAAAAACCCTAACGATAATGGGGCGGCTAAAACCAACCATTGCAATAAAGTGATTGGAATTAAACTCCCCCAATCGCCAGCGAAACTCGAGGCAAGCCCAAGTGGAATAGCAATTGCTCCGAACACTAAACCACCAACAATGCCAGCCAGAATGATAGCCCCAAGAATTAGCATGCCTGTAATAAATTTAGAAGCAAGCACTTTTAAGCGATCTGGATTAGCAATCAGAATGGTCTTCCACATCTTAAAGGTGCGCTCCTCACCAATTAAAAAAATACCAACAATAGCAGCTAATGGTAACAACATTAATGGTAGTAAACCACCAACAGCATTGCGTGCCAGGCTATACGGCGAAGCAATTTCGGCAATGGCTCGAGCTGCTGTGTTCCCTTGGTCAACGATTGTGCCAGTAACTCGACTCGAGAGAAAACCAGCCGAGAATAATTGAAAAACAGGAACAATTAAACCAAACAAAATAACCATGCCCCAAAAACGTTTTTTCTTAAAAGCTTTAAACCACTCTGCACCAATCATCTCGAGCATTATTTCACCCCTCCTGCATTCCCTTGATCGCCAATCACTTCTAAGTACATACTCTCGAGATCGGTTTGCACACTTGTATCACGCTGCATTTGGGTGAACATCACACCATTTTGAACCAGCAGTGGTGCTAATCGGTAAGCGGCGGCTCGAGGTAAACGTAAGCGCACACCAGCTTGGGTTGTCTCGAGATTTTGAATCCAAGATTCGCGGCGGAGCACTTCGAGGGCTTTGGCAGCATCGGTGGTCTCGAGGTGATACGAAGCATCGGCGCTGTCGGCGGTTGGGGCGAGTAAATGATGGGTGCTGGTGTCGCGCAGCAAAGTGCCTCGGTTAATAATCAGAACTCGGGGTGCAAATTTCTCAACTTCTGAAAGAATATGGCTCGAGACAAAAACGGTGATGCCTTGTTCACCAAAACCACGAATCACTTCGCGTAACTCGGCAATACCTTCGGGGTCTAAACCATTGGCAGGTTCGTCGAGCATCAGCAATTTCGGACTTGAAAGCAAGGCTCGAGCCAAGCCTAAGCGCTGACGCATACCTTGGCTGTACTTAGCCACTCGGTCTGAACCTCGAGCTTTCATACCCGTTAATTCAAGGGTTTCTTCGACACGTTTTTCTGGGATATTGCCATGTAGCTTGGCGGCGTAGCGCAAATTATCGCGTCCAGAAAGATACGGATAAAAGGAAGGCTCTTCGATCATGGCTCCCATATTTTTCAGGGTTTTACCGGGTACAGCTTGCCCAAGTAATTTAACATCGCCACTGGTCGGACTAATCAGCCCAGCAATCATTCGCATGGTGGTGGTTTTACCTGCACCGTTTGGACCAAGAAAACCCACAACTTCACCAGCCTCGAGTGTAAACGAAACATCGTTCACAGCAGCTCGAGACCCATATTTTTTAGAGAGGTGATTCACCTCGAGAACAGCAGTCATGTTTGTATTTTACGGGGTTTTTATGGGATTTGTCGTCGTCCCAAAGGTAGAGCTAAGTAAGGGTTTCTGTTTTTTGTGCTTGAGCCTGAATGAAGGTTGTGTAGCTTCTTAAATCTGTCAAGACTCGTTTTACATCACAATTCGAGATACAATGCAGCCATGAAACCTTTCTTCTTTCTTAATTGCGCTGCTGCGCCGCCACCTCGAGCCGATTCACTCCTCGAGTGTGGGGGTGCCTATGTCACGCATTGGTGATCCAATTGAACTTGACCGTCCTGTGTCTTGGGTGGCATTGGTTGGTTTTATGGGTACAGGTAAAAGCCGAATTGGTTGGGAGTTATCCAGGGCTTTGGCGCTGCATTTTTTTGATACCGATAAGGTAATTGAAAAAGTGGCTGGTCTAACGGTGGCTCAGATTTTTGAAGCGTATGGCGAACTAACATTTCGAGCTTATGAATCTGAAACAGTGGATCGTTGTACAGCCTTAGATGAAGCAGTGATTTCTTGTGGTGGTGGTACATTTAATAATCCCGAAAATCGGTTGAAACTACTGGCTCGAGGTCCTGTGGTTGCACTATCGGCAAGCCCAGAAACAATTCTCGAGCGTACTAAACGCAGCCCTCGAGTGCTTTTACAAGTACCAGACCCGTTAAAGAAAATTCGTGAATTGCTTGAAATTAGAAAACCTTTTTATGACGAAGCCCCAATTCAAGTTTCCACTGATGGGCGTTTACGTCGAGAAGTGGTACAAGAAATTGTGGAAAAACTCGAGTCTTGGTACGAAAGGAGCGATGAATTTCATGTTGTCAATCGTGATGAAAACTTGGAACATATCGCACAAAATCCATGACCGAACTTCGAGCTTCGCTTGCCTTATTTTTCACACCAGGACTTGGCGCTGTCCGAGTTAAAGCCTTAATCGAACATTTTGGTAGTGCCCAAGCAGTGCTGAAAGCAAAACTGCTCGAGTTACGAGATGTCCCAGGTTTAGATGCTGCCAGTGTAGCAGCTATTGGTTCAGAAGCAACTTTTGCTCGAGCTGATACCGAACTTGAACGTGCCGAAAAACTCGGTTTGACAATACTGGGTTTATCCGACTCGAGATACCCTGAAGCATTACGAGCCATTTACGACCCGCCACCAGTACTTTGGGTGCGTGGCGACCTTGCACCTCTCGAGGCACTCAAAGGTGTTATACCGCGTAGTGTTGGAGTGGTGGGCACTCGTAAAGCCAGCACCTTTGCAAAGGCATTTACCCAGAAATTAGCCCACGACCTAGCCTTGGTTGGTGTGACTGTTATCTCGGGCTTAGCCAGAGGTATAGATACCGTGGCACACAGTGCTGCGGTAGATGCTGGTGGCTCGAGTATTGCTGTGCTGGGTTGCGGCGTGGACACCATTTATCCAAGCGAAAACAAAGCTCTTTCCGACAGATTAACTGTGATATCCGCTTACAGTATTGGCACACCACCGAACGCCTATAACTTCCCACCACGCAACCGTATCATCGCAGGATTAAGCAGTGGCAGTGTCGTTGTTGAAGGCGACATAGATAGTGGTGCAATGATTACCGCAGTTGCAGCCCTCGAGGCAGGACGAGAGGTTTTTGCTGTTCCCGGACGCGCAGGCGATCCGCTGGCTCGAGGTCCGCATAAACTGATTAAAGAGGGCGCTGCTCTGATCGAATCTGCTGCCGATGTGCTCGAGGCATTACATTGGAAAGCTGCGCCGCCCAGAATCGCACCTGCACTCGAGGGCGATGAAGCAACAGTTTACAACGCCCTCGAGAACGAAATGCTACTCGATGATATTTGTCTACGCACCAATTTCCCTACAGCTCGAGTCACTGTTGCCCTGATGATGCTAACCCTGAAAGGCGTGGTACTCGAGTTACCCGGTGGGCGTTACAGCAAAGGCTAACATCTAAAGAAGCGGAATGACAAAGCTGCTTAACAGCACCGAAATAGGGGTGTGCTACTCGAGTAAAAGTGCAGGCATCGTATTACCACAAGCTATAAGTGTTGCAATCAGCGCCCAAATGCCGAGGAAACCTAAAACCTTTTTCATAAAACCTCCTATTATCTAAGATTGGCGTGGTTGGCTTCAAGTGTGTAAAAGGTAACGTTGCAAAAAATACCTCGAGTTCTCATTCAAACGCTTTAGCATAAAGCCATGAAACGCGTAATCTTTTTTGGTTTAACCACACTTACTTTTGGCATGATTGCTTTGGCAGCCGAAACCATTCGTTATGAACCAGCTTTAAACACTATCACCAAGTACCGTACCGTGACCCAAAGTACTGGCGAAGTGATAACTTCAAGCTTGGTGACATCCGATGGGCAACCTGCGCCCAAGGCGTTTGAAAACTTGCTCGAGTCCTTAAAAGCTGGATTGAACACCACCCAAACCCAAGAAATCACTGAAAAAGTCGTAGCGATAGACGCTGCTGGTACTCGGCAACTCGAGACCACTGTTATGAGTAAAAGCTCGCAAGCAACACAGCCAATTGGTTTTGAAATGCGTTCCAGTATGACTCCTGAAGGTGTACTAAACGTCTCGAGTTTTCAGTTTGATGCTACAACACAAGCTCAACCTGGAATAGCCGCACTGGGTAATTCGTTTACCGAGTTAATGCGTGATGCTTTTTCACAACAATTCCCTAATATTTATGGCAAAACACTAGAACTTGGACAAACACTGACTTTTCCAGTGCTAAATTTTGCGGAAAACTTTATTCGTGCTTTTAAAGCCGTGCCAATTGCTAAAATTCAAGTCGAAGGAATGCAAGGCAACCTCAATTACACTTATCAAGGACGCAATCTGACAAGCGATTACACTTTCAAAATTATAAGCAGCACGAACCCTGGGAAATTTTTGGTTGAATTACCTAATTATAGTCTCGAGCAGCGCTTAACTGATAGCCGCGCAGAAGGTGAAGCCACATATTTTACGGATGGTCGAGCAAAAACCAGTTCGCAAAATGCTAATCAAACACTGACGCAAATACAAAAAATTAGTTTAGGTCAGCAAACCCTTACAATAACCTTTAGTACACGAACAAAAACAGTCTCAACTACCGAGATTGTGCAGTAAAAAACTCGAGCCAGTCGTTTAAGCTGCTGGCTCGAGTTTTTCTTAGATTTTACTCAAAAACTTTAGAAAGTAATCGAAAAACTGGTGGATAATGCCACGCCATTAACACTAAAATTGAGTGTGCCACTAACCACAGTTCCTGGTGCTGGTACAGGATTAAAAGTAATCTCCATGCAGCCTTGTGCTTGCGTGGAATTGAACACACCATTGAATAAATTACCGAGTTCTGTGGTTTGACCTGTGGTGGCGTATAAACCACCTGTTTCCCTAGCAATGCGTTCCATATTTTCTGAATCTAAACTCGCGGGTGTGCCTAATCCAATCATATAAACTTTTACGCCTTTGCTGGTGGCATTGGCTATGGCTTCATCTACGGTTTTACCAGTGGTAAAAGTATTTTTACCATCGGTCAGAACTAAGGCAATACGGTTTGTACTACTTTGTGTAGCGAGTAAATTACCAGCATCAAAAACAGCATTCCACAAATTCGTTCCAGTGTTTTGCTTAGTTGCAGCATCAACACCAGTTCGTAAAAGTGTTTTATTGGCTGTGAAATCCTGCGTCAGTTTCAAAGCTAAATATGGACTGGTTGCGGGTGTTCCTGTGTCAAAGGAAGCAGTCGCAGCTTGGTCATTTGCACCCATTCGAGCCACAAAAGTTTTAGCTGCTTGATTCCGAGCCGTCGTTGTAAAATCACCAATCACTGTTGGAGGGTCGTTATCTGCCATCGAACCTGTGCTATCAAGAATAATCGCGCAACGCAGAGCACCACTCGAGTCCACGCGGATATTGGCACAAACTGTCACAGTTGCACTGCTGGCTTGCAACGCTAATCTCGAGTTAGAAACAGCTAAATTGCTAACACTGGCATTGCTGATTTGCCCACTGGGCAGCACTTGGTTTTGATTATCCAACGCCGAAACACTGAGTTTAACTTGACCAGCGGCTTTGTTGGTAAAGGTATACCCGTTGATTGTAGCGACACTGGGTACAAGCGGTGGTTTTTGCGTTTCACAAGCAATGATCGCAAAACCAAGGGCGGCAACAGCAAGGATTTTTTTCATAATATCTCCTTTAGAAGTAAATACGAAAACCAAGTTGAATCCGAAACGAAGCTAAAAGCGAAGTGAATAACAAACCATTAAAACCAAGCAAAGAATCAACTTGGGAAATAGCTGTTGGAATCGGTAAACCCAAACCACCCTCGAGTGTCAAACTGATCTGCGGCAAAACCTCGAGATGAATACCTGTAAAAAGACTAGGTGTGATGTACTGGAAACGAACAGCTTGATTGTTAAAATCCAAAGTGAATGTTTGATAGGCAACGCTAATGCCTAACAGCAGACCTGAACGGCTATCTTGAGTAAAACCTAAGCGATAATACCCGTCTACTCGAGCACCAAAACCAGAACCAAAACCAACACTAACTCGAGTGCCAAAGGTGCTACCAATAGGATTTGTTTCAAAATTGAAATCAATACTGAATGCGTTTGGAGCGCCAGTTTGAAAACCTATTGCATAAGTCTGGGCTGATGCAGTACCACAGAAAAATAGTAAAGCGAGAATAATCAGTAAACGTTGAATCATGAGTTCCTCACATTCGTTACAACAAACCATTGGGCTAAACTTGGCATGGCAGCACTCGAATAGTTTGTCCCAGAAAAAATACCAGTAGAACCTTGCCCTAGCACCGCCACTACATTCGTACCAATAATGGATTGCACACCCCTCGAGTAATTAGCAATTTGCCCTGTCAGCGTTAAACTATCGCCGTCATCACCAATGATTGAGGTGTTGCTTAGGCAAGCACTTAAACTGCTCAGGAGTAATGCCGCCAGTGGTAAAATAAATAATTTTTTCATAAAAAACCTCTTTATCTCGAGTGGGAGACATAATGATGCTCTGCGGGAGACACAGATGATGCTTTGCGGGAGACACAGATGATGCTCGAGTAGCGAGAGTGAGTTACTTCCAAATACTCGAATCCCACTTCGCGGCATCCCATTTGCTTTCAATCACTTCTTCGCCTTTGCAAGATGCCAATAAACCAAGGCAAATAGCCAGAATTAACAACACACGTTTTTTCATGATTCCTCCGTTATTCTCGAGGGCTTATTGTTTGATGACCAACACATTGACTTTCGTACCCTGTGCAATAGGTGTGACGTTTCC
Source organism: Deinococcales bacterium (assembly GCA_013298595.1). Classification (GTDB taxonomy): domain Bacteria; phylum Deinococcota; class Deinococci; order Deinococcales; family JAAFIG01; genus JAAFIG01. The sequence goes on from JAAFIG010000019.1 coordinate 9,793, forward strand.
GATGCACCAGAAACCGAGGTTTGAGTAATACGTGTAATAGGGTGTGCTGATTGAACCCTGAGCAGTCAGCATCAGCATGGCACTTGGGGTATTGTTGGTCATTGGGTTATCAATGCACTCGGCGGTTGTGCCATTGACTGCAAAGGTATGAATAAATGCGGCTTTGTTGCTGCCAACAACCTGAATCGCACCATCTAACTGCAAACTTGCAATGCTGCCACTGGCGTACACCCCAACTAGTCCTCTGCCAGACACACCTGCTTGCGTGCCAGTGCCTCGGACACCAATATTGCCGCCGTTACCATCAATGCCAGCCACTGTGCCTTGACCAGAAACACCAATGATTCCATTGCCTTTGACACCTTCGGTTGTGCCTGTACCAGACAAACCAACCCCACCTGAGCCTTGTACACCAATCATGTTATTGGCGGCTTGTGCAACAATACTGCTACCCGTATCAGAAATAGCAATCAAGCTGGCATAAATACCATCTGGGTCGGTATTACGCAGCACCAAACCATCCCGACCAGCCCCTGAAACAGTTTGCCCAAAACTAAAAGCTGGACCATCTGCCCATGCCAAACCAGTGCCGTTATACGACAAAAACTTTGTCCCACTAGGCGCACTCGAGGTTTTTAGCATTGGCGCAGTAATTGCATTATTGGCAATACCAAGTGGTGTGGCAGTTGTGCCATTGCCTGTTAAACTCGAGTTGGCGTTCACACTCGAGAGTCCACCTGCACCCACCGCTTCACAAGTGACTGTGCCATCGGCTTTGACTTCCTTAATAGCCTGACTCGCCCCACAAGTCCCCATAACTCGAGTTTGCTTATTGGTCTCGAGTGCGTTAATACCAGCGCTTATCGCAGCAAAGTTCGCGTTGACCTCAGCGGCTTTAATGCTCGTACCAGCTGTGAAGGTATTTGGAATACTGACCGCTGCAAGGGTGTACAAACTACCAATACCAAGTAAACCACCGAGTACAAAGTTCCTAAGTTCAAATCGCATAGTATCCTCCTGTTTCGCTGTTTAGTTTGCACAAGGCAGCGTTGCAAAAGGCGTTGCAAAACCTTGAGCGTTTTTGAGCAACAAAAAACCCCCAGTTTTTCACTGAGGGTTTTGAGCCACCAAAGACTTATTTTTGTTCTAACCAGTATTCAATACTTTTCTCGTATTTATTGTACGCAGCTGCATGAACTTCCATACCACTCGAGCCTAAGATACTGCGGAGTTTCGGGTCGAATTTCTCGAGTTCAAGAATCGCATTGCTCGGAATAAGCACGGTTTTTTCGTTGAAAGCATTGGCTTCGATGTACCCTTGTTGTCCGTACAATTGTTTCATTTTTTCACGACTTAAATTGCGAAGACTCAAACGGTAATCATTACCCGTTGGTACAGGTGGACAAACCATGTTAATGCCTGGGTTATGGCATTCAACAATGTTGTACTCAGCATCCGAAAAACCCGGAGCGTACCCTTGAGGATAAGCAACAAAAGCATTACCACTGGCTTGAATCTCGAGTTGAGCAGGTGGTTGTACACTGTTACAACCAGTGCTGATAGCCAGTACCAAAGCAACAGCGGGTAGAATAATTTTCATAAATTCCTCCTGTATTTCTAGGTTACTTTGACAACCGTCAAAAAACCGTCAAAAGCAGTATCCAACTTTGAACGTTGCAAAAGGCGTTGCAAAAAAGCGGGTAGCTACTAGCTAAAACCTTACCCTTGAGCCAATATCCCTACGTTTTTCCCGTAGGGGCGGGGCTTGCCTCGCCTGCTTGAGAATCAATAAAATGGTTTAGCGAGGAAAAATAACAACATATCTCGAGGGTGGGATTGTCAGTATCGTGTCGCACACCCTCACCCGACTCGCCTTAGGCTCGTCACCCTCCCCCGCCAAAAAGGGCGCGGGGGAGGGTTATTTGGGTTGCTTTGGTTTTTCAATTGATGCCTATCGGGTTTAATTTTCTTGAGTTTAATTGTGTGCCTTTGAGCAGAATCGCTTGTCTCGCCCAACCTGAGTTACCCATTTTCTGGGCTATGTTTTGACTGGTATTGATTGCCGATGTTCACGCCATCGTTTTTGGTACTCGAGGGGGAGTGTTTGCTCGAGTTGTTGTTCGAGTTGGGTGATGGCTGGGTTTGGTTGGTTGGTTGCTTGCTCGAGTTCATCGAGTAGACCTAGGCGAAAGAGTGGTGGGATGGTTTGCTCGAGTTGTTGTGTGGCTGCGTCGAGGGTGCTGGGTTGTACTTTGCTTAGGGTATTTTCGGTTTGTAGTAGGAGTGTTATTCGTTGGGTTTCGCGTAATGTTGTGCGTTCGTTGTATTCGAGTAATTGCTTGGCTCGCGTGGGTTGTCCTGCTTCAAGGTAGGTTTGGGCGTGAAGCAGTGTGCTGGGGTAGACATTGGATGCTAAATTCTGGTGTTGCTCGAGGATGGCTTCTAGGGTTTTGAGGGTTTTACTGGCTGCTTTTGGTGTTGTTTGGATTAGATTATGGCGCACTCGAGCCAGTTGAATCAGTGGGCGTGATTTTTCGAGATCGGGGCTTTGACAGAGTTGTTCGGCTTCTTCGATGCGTTCTAAGGCTTCGGGGCGTAATCCCAAATCTAAATAGCGATGGATCAGCCACTCGAGCCGTTCGATTTGATAACTGAGTACTCCAAGTCGTTGGTAACAAGCTAATCCCAGTTTGCCTTCCTCGAGTTGTTGCCCTAAGTTGCCTAGAAATGCGTGAATGGTGCTGCGTTGTTCGCGGAAAATGCCTTCGTACATGGCATCGTCTGGGCTGATGCTGATGCCTGTTTCAGTGTGTGTCCAAGCAATTTGCCAGTGGTATTGGGCGATGGCATTGCCAGCTAAACTCCATAAGGCATGGCGTTGTAAGCGTACATCCTCGATTTCTTTGGCTCGAGTGTAGGCTTGTTCGTATTGCATGGTGGCTTTGTTGCGTTCGTTGTTTTGGGCTAATAAAGACCCTGCGTGTAATCGGGCTGAAATCTCGCCACTGTAATTTCCACCTCGGCGGTACGATTCTACGGCTAAGGCATTGAGTTTCTGGGCTTTGCTGAGGTCTCCTAAGCGGTTGGCACAACCTGATAATCCAGTGTAAATTTTGGCTTTGAAATCATGTTCGGTTTCGGGTATCAGCTCGAGAGCAGTGCTGTGAAATCCTTGTGCTTGTCGTGGTTTTTGTAAGTATTCAAAGGCACGTCCGATATAAAAATTGGCTCTGGCTTGATCGGTGCGGTTAGCGTGTTGGTGTTGCTCGAGTAAATGCTGGCAGCGTTCTATGCACGCTTGGTATTCGCTGGTCTCGAGGAAGAATTCGGCTTCAAATAACAGGGCTTCGGTTTCAAAAGCAGGGTTGTGGCTTTGTCCTGCTTGCCAGAGCATGGCTTCAATACTTTTGTGCCATGCAGCGCGGTTGTCTAAGCGGCGTTCAAGGCGACTCGAGGCGCAGTGTAATTCGTAGAGTGCGGTTGGGTCTTTGCTTAAATCAATTGCTTCTTGGTAACAGCTTAATGCCAGTGTGGGATTGTTGGTATTGTTTTCCTCGGCAGCTTTTTTTGCCCAGAGAATAATTTTGCTTGGGTCATGAGCGGCTTTGGCATGGTGCAGTAATCGCAGTGCGTTCAGACCAGCGCTCGACTCGAGGAAGGTTAGAATTCGGGCGTGGAGTAAAGTTTGGGCTGGTTTAGAAACTTGTTGTAAAACACGGTTGCGAATGTTTTCGCTGAGGCACATTCCATTTGTTAAAAAACCTTGTTGCTCGAGTTCATCGGCAGCTTCAAGAAAATCAAAGGCTTTTGAATCAAGTACAGCTGCGGCAAGTTCAAGCGAGAAATCTTGTTCGGCAAGAGCAGCGATTCTTAGTAAATCCCGAGCCGCTTTGGATAACGTCTCGAGTTGTCCAAGGTTTTTCTTTGGCTCGAGAATGGGTTCGGCAACGGGTAATTCTAAACGCAATTCCGAAGCCAGTGCCAGTGTTTCAACCGAAACACCAATGCCTAACTCGAGGCGTAAACGTTGCTCGAATTGCTTTAAGTACTCTAAAGCTCGAGCGGTTTCGTTCATGCCATGCAGCGTACTCATCGCGCCTCGCAAAGCCGATTCGCGTAAATCATCTAAAGCTAGGGCTTGTTCAAAACACTGCAAAGCGGCAACAAATTGTCCTCGAGTTGCTAGTTGCTCAGCGTGCATTTCTAAGGCATTGGCATAATCGCTGTTGTGCTGTTCACGCAGCCGCTCGAGCCACGCTTCGATCTCAGGAGCTTCGGCAAATTGCCACCCTGCACAGAACACACCGCGCCGCAACGCAATGGCTTCTGCCCACTCGAGCCGCTGCACATGATGCCAGAACAATTCAAGATCGGTCTGAGCATTCTGTAAAGACAACACACTGTTTTCCTCGAGAACAAAAGCACTAACAGGTGTTTGGTTAAGCCGAAATAATTCGCGGCGCAAATTGGCTCGAGCGCGATCATCCACGACTTCCCAGAAAAGTTGGGCTAGTGTGGCTCGAGGTTGCGCTCCTTCGACAGCAATATAAGCCAGAATCGCCATTAGTTTACGGGTTGGCAAATGCACAGTTTCTTGTCCGATGCGCCAGATTGGCTCACCAAGCAATGATAGTGTGGCTGTTTGCTCCATCTGCTTATTCTAGCGCAGTTGAGAGAATATGCCCATGAAATTCTTGACGGAATGCTGATAATACGCGGATTCTTTTTGGTGAATAAAGAATTAATATTTTCAGTAAAATCAATAATTTCAATAAATGTTGAAATATGCTATTATAATGAAAATTATGGAAGAAAAAAATATTCAAACACAGTTGCAAGAATTACTAAGCCGAGTACCAGACATACGACTGGACATGGAAACATTGACCATTCATAAAGATAAATACAAGTGGCAAATCAAATGGATTGACTTACCCCATGTGTCACCACGAAAAGCACAACTGGAAAGTCTGAACATCCTTAAAAACAAGCAGTCGAACTTGTTGCAAATTCTGGTTGCCCCTTGGATCAGCCCAGAAAGCGCAGCTATACTTACCCAAGAAAACATTAATTACCTCGATGAACAAGGCAATGCCCGAATAGCCTTTGGGAATACCTATATAGAACGATTGGGTTATCCTGCACCAAAAGCCGAAAAACGGTACTTGCGATCTATTTACAACCCAATTAGTTCTCGGGTTTTACGTGTACTACTGCAAAAACCAAGCCAAACATGGACACTGACCGCCTTAGCTAAAGCAGCCCAAGTTAGCATTGGGCAAGTCTATAACGTCAAAAACTTCTTACTCGAGCAAAGCTGGCTTAATCACCCAATCAGTCAAAAGGCAGTGCCATTACAGCTGACTCAACCACTTAAACTACTCGAGGCTTGGCGTTTGCAATACAAACCAACAGGCAAAAAACAAGGATTTTATACACTCGAGAATCACAAAGGTATTGAACAGGCATTGCAACAAATCTCATCCCAAGAACTGGTTCTGGCGGGTCTTCATGCCGCAAAATTTATCATGCCGTACAGCAAATTTGTAACAACACAACTTTATGCCACGAAAAAAGGACTCGAGCAATTACAAGCTATTATGCAGTTAAAACCAGTAACTCGAGGAGAAAACATTCTGATTTACTTAGAACCCGATAAAGGAATTTTTTTTGATGCAAATCAGAATAATCAAGGTATTTGGCAAACCAGTCCAATTCAAACGTACCTCGATTTGCACGACCTCGGAGAACGAGCTTCTGAAGCTGCTGAGTACATGATGCAACACACCATCCTGCCATTGTGGGAACAAACATGAAAGCCAACCATGCCAGACAATACCCAAGCCTCGAAACCCAAGCCACGGAAATGATACGAGCAGAATTAGCGGCGCTGCTCGAGCCATACTGGCAAAAAATTGTGATTGTCGGCGGGAGCGTCCCAGCTTTACTGGTCAAAGGGCAACCAGAGCATTTGGGAACACTCGATATAGATTTATTGGTTGACTTAAAGCAATTCCAAGCTGGTGAGTATAATCTCATGATAAAAAAGCTCGAAAAAGCTGGATACGCTAAATCTCGAGACCCAAAAACACCATTTCGTCTTGAAAAAATTATCGGAGAAATAATTATTCCAGTTGATTTTCTCATACCAATACCGCCGTTACATCCAATGATGTCATTTCTTTTTGACCATGAAGAAAACCAACTTAGTGCTGCCGCTGGACTGAGTATTGCTTTGCATCAACCCATTCAAATAGAAATTGCTGGGCATCAAATCAACATTGCCAGTTTACCTGCCATACTTGCTACCAAAGGTTATTCAATCAACGATACTCGCCGAAAAGATGCTTACGATATTTGGTACATCCTTTCACACCCAAGCGATGCACCACACCAACTTGGAATTACCTGTAGAGCCAACCTCGAAATACCAGGCGCGAGACAAGGATATACACGCCTTGCAAGTTTTTTTCGATCTGATGATGATTTAGGACCACAATGGGTAGCGGCTTTTTTACAATCTGATGACCTCGAGCCAGAACAAATTATGCAAGACGCGTACCAACGAGTTCAAAGCTGGGTAGAAACACTGGGAATATAAATGCTAATGGCAAGTTTGAGATTGTTTTTGGTTTTGCTTGCCTGATGCGCCAGATTGGCTCACCAAGCAACGATAACGTGGCTGTTTGCTCCATCTGCTTATTGTAGCGCAGCTTGGTATATTGTGCTGATGCAATCCTTTGCCGATTTTCAAAATGCTGTGCAGCAGCTTGCACAACAACTCTCACAAGTACAAAAACAACAATTTGTGCTCTGGAGCGCTCAGTGTTTACTCGAGCAAACCATGTATTGCGAGGATGTAGACGAAAACCCAGAAGATATTGCTTTGCTAAACAGCATTTTCACTAAAGATTTAGCCCATAATAATGTTTCGGAGACAGGGCTGACAATCGCTCAGCAGAAACTCGAGCGAGTATTTAACGAAGAGCGCACTGATCTCGAGGATACGTCTGGTTTTGCTTTGAACGTTTGCGAAATGCTCGAGATTGGTTTTCAAGAAATCAGTACCGAAGATGTGCTGCATGTTGCCGAGTTGCAAATTGGTTTGACCGATTGGTTACTGAGCGGTACCACCAATTACAGTTTAGAGAACATGTTTACTTTTCCAGAAATGCAGATTCATTGGCAGCAAATCGAACAATTTTTCAAACGCATCACTCGAGCCTAATTTGTGTTCTATGGTGTATTTGCCAGTCAACCACAATGCTAATTTATTGCCATGGCACGTTTTTATGGTGGTGCAGAAGAAACCGAAGGTATGGTTTCTGTTTGGTTGCAAATAGACGATTCACATGCGGATGTTTTTGAAGAACAATACGATGACGAAGATGCGCCTATGTCGCCGTTTTCTGAAGCTTTCGAGTTTTACTACGATCACGATTATCTCGAGTCGGATTTGCAAGCTAAAGCCCAACCTGTTGAAGGTTTACTCGAGAATTATGATGGTTTTAGTAAAGAGGTATTGGCGGCAGCCAAACAACAAAAAATAACTAAGGCGTATGGCATCGTTGTGTTGTTTGATCATGTGTACCAAAAAGAAATTCAAGAGGCACTGGGTTTTGTTTACCTTGGCGCATTTGCGAACGAATAATTAATGTGTCTCGAGTAATTCTTTAGCATGAGCAATGGCGGTGCTGCTTTCAGAACCGCTGAGCATTCGGGCAAGTTCTCTCACCCGAGCTTCTTGGTCTAAACGCACAACTCGAGTGACAGTTCGACCTTTTTGTTCTTGCTTTTCAACTTTGAAGTGATGTGTGGCTCGAGCGGCTATTTGGGCTAAGTGTGTAACCACTAACACTTGGTGTGATTCGGCAAGTTGGGCGAGTTGCTCGGCAACGGCGAGGGCAGCTTGTCCACCAATGCCTGCGTCTACTTCGTCAAAAATAACGGTTGGTGTATTTGCCCCGAGTACTGTTGATAATGCTAACATGACACGGCTTAGCTCGCCGCCAGAAGCAATTTTACTCAAGTCGCCTAAATCTTCGCCGCTGTTCGCCGAGAAACGAATTTCAATGGCTTCTGCGCCATGTGGGTTAAAATCTGCGGGTAATAATAAAAACTCGAGTCTGGCTTTTGGCATGCCCAGATTACGAATGACTTTCTCGAGTTGAGGTGCAACTTTGGCAGCCGTTTTGGTGCGTGCAGCCGTCAGAGTTTTAGCGTGTTGCTCGAGGTTAATCCGTAAAACACCAAGTTGTTGTTCGAGGTCGGCGGCATCATCGGCGGCTCGTTCTAATTCCAGTAATTCTTCGCGTAAATTATTGGCATACTCGAGGACTTCGGCAATGGTTGCACCGTATTTGTTTTTGAGTTTCTCGAGTAAAGCCAATCGGGTTTCTATGGTGTCTAATGCTTCGGGGTCGGCGGCACCACGTTCGGTGTGGTCGCGGACTTCACCAATGATGGCTTGTACACTTGATAATGCTTCGCGTAATTCTAAACTGAGTTGCTGCATACTCGAGTCAAAACGCCCTGCATTGGCAAGGAATTTGGCGGCATCAGATAATAAACCCACAGCGTTGATATCGGCATCATCTAAGGCTTCTAGGGCATGACCTGTATCAGCAGCGATGCGTTCTGCATTGAGTAATCGTTCACGCTCGAGCCGTAAGGGTTCTTCGCCATTCATCTCAAGATTAGCTTCGTCTATTTCGCGTAACTGATAAGATAATAAATCAATTCTGCGGGCGCGTTCACGCTCGGATTCTCGTAAGCGCTCGAGCCGAGTTTTACTGGTTTGGTACAATGTAAACGCAGATTTGTACATCTCGAGAACGTGTTTATCGGGTAAGCCTGCATCCAGAAAATCGCGGTGATATTTTGGGTCGAGTAACGCCTGAGCTGCGTGTTGCCAATGCACAGTCACCATGCTGGCAGCAGCATCTGCCAGTTCACGATTTGAGACAACTTCGCCATCTACTCGAGCCACACTGCGCCCATTTTGCGAGATGCGCCGTGAAAGCATGACACCATCCCAAAAACCAGACACCACCAGACTATCTGCACCACTGCGAATCAATTCGGTATCGGCTCGAGCACCTGTTAAGAGCCAGATTGCATCCACAATAATACTTTTACCAGCACCTGTTTCGCCAGTAAAAACATTAAAACCACTGTCTAGCTCGAGTTCGAGCGAGTCTATAAGCGCTAAATTATGAACCTCGAGCCTTTGCACAGACAAGAGTATACCAAGGAAATAAGCTGAGAACAGAATGACTCGAGATACAAATCAGAACAACATGCTAAACTCGAACATCTTGACCACAGCAACGGCTTATTTACAAATCCCTAGCGTATTTCTTCAGCAGCTGCGTCAACTTGCCAGCAGCGCCCGCCCGCTCGAGATTGTTGGTATTCTGGCAGGAACAAATGAGACCATCAGCGAATTAATTCCGCTCGAGAATATTGCTGCCGATCCAACCCGTGAGTACTTTGCCAGTCCTGACAGCATGATACGGGCGATTAAGCACCTAAAAACCCAGCACCTCGAGATCATTGCGTTTTATCATTCACACCCAAATGGGAGTGCCACGCCATCCATCACCGATTTGCAACGTGCTCAGTGGGATGTGCCAATGTTGATTATAGATGCCCTGACACTCGAGATTAGAGCTTGGCAACTCGAGACTAACCAAGAAGTGCCGTGGCAAGAAATTGTGTGAAATCCAAATCAGCCTTCAGGGTTTGGTTACTTTGCATCCTGAACTAACGTTAACAAAACCCCTCATCCAAGCTTTTAGTGGGATGAGGGGTTACGATGCGTTCATTCTCGAGGATCTTATTTTTGATGATGCTGTGATTCGCAATGAAGCCATGAGCCTAACTTTTAAGCACTGGCACTTGGTTGTAACTTAGCACTGCGTGGCTTCACTTTCTTTTTTGGCGTATCCGAAATGGCTTTACGCTCGAGAGCTGCTAAACCACCTTCGAGTGCCACCTCGAGCACTTGGTCAAGGTTCTCGCAGGGATGAAAAGTCATGCTGCGACGTAAATGCGTGGGGATATCATCAAGGTCGGCAGTGTTGGCTTTTGGCATGATGATGTGCTTGATACCTGCTCGGCGTGCACCGAGTACTTTCTCTTTTAAACCGCCAATTGGTAAAACCCGTCCAGTTAAAGTAATTTCCCCAGTCATCGAGACATCATGCCGAGCTGGTACACCTGTCAGTGCACTGACAAGGCTGGTAGTCATGGTCACACCTGCACTGGGTCCTTCTTTAGGAATGCCACCAGCTGGCACATGAATATGGATTTCGCGTTCATCTAAACGCTCGAGTGGGATGTGGAATCGGGCAGCGTTTTTCTTGGCGTAACTGAGTGCGGCTCGAGCTGATTCTTTCATCACATCACCCAGTTGCCCTGTCAGGATTAAACCTTTACCTGGCATGACACTGGTTTCGATAAAGAGAATATCACCACCGACTGGGGTGTAAAACATGCCTGTGGCAACACCAACTAAGTTCTCGAGGTTTTCACGTTCGATTTGGTGTTTTTGACCACCAAGGTATTTTTCTAAATCTGTTTCGCCAATTCGCACGCGTTTGAGGTCGCCATTTGCCAGTTTACGAGCGGCTTTGCGTAATAATGAACCTACCTCACGCTCGAGTGTTCGTACCCCAGCTTCGCGTGTGTAATGCTGAATTAAACGCAGTAACGCCCCATCAGTAATGAGAATCTGGTTTTCTTTTAAGCCATTTTCCAGTGTCTGGCGTGGCAAAATGTAACGCTTAGCAATCTCGAGTTTTTCTTGTTCGATGTAACTGTTAAAGTCAATAAATTCCATACGGTCAAGCAATGGCGCTGGGATTTGCTCTGGGTAATTGGCTGTGGCAATAAACATCACTTCGGATAAATCAAAGGGCACACCAAGGTAATGATCGGTGAAATGTGCATTTTGGGCTGGGTCAAGCACCTCGAGTAATGCCGAGCTAGGATCGCCTTGGTAAGATGAACCGAGCTTATCAATTTCGTCCAGCAAAAACACAGGATTTTTGGTACCAGCTGTTTTTAAGCCCTGCACAATCCGTCCAGGTAAACTACCAATATAGGTGCGGCGATGCCCACGAATATCAGCTTCATCTCTGGCACCGCCTAACGCAATTCGTACATACTTACGCCCAAGTGCTTTAGCGATACTCTTAGCAATACTGGTTTTACCTACACCAGGAGGTCCGACAAAGACCAAAATCGGTCCTTTATTGACATCAGTGGCACTCATCTCGCCTTTTTCGGCACGTTGTTTTCGCAAGGAACGCACTGCTAAAAACTCGAGCACCCGATCCTTGACTTTTTCTAATCCGTAATGATCTTCCTCGAGTACCTTTTCGGCTTCTTTGAGGTCAAGCATATCCTCGGAACGTGTATTCCAAGGTAATTCGGTAATCCAAGTTAAGTAAGTGCGAATCACCGAAGCTTCGGCGCTATCGGGGTGCATACGGGCTAAACGATTTAATTCTCGATCAATTTCTTTTTGCGTATCGGCTTCTAAACCAAGTTTCTCGATTTTAGCTTTGAAAGCTTCGACTTCATCATCGCCTTCTTCTTCACCACGCAACTCTTTTTGAATCGCTTTCATTTGTTCACGCAAGAAATACTCACGCTGATTGCGATCAATCTCTTCTTTAACTTGCTGCTGAATGCGGGCTTGGGTTTGGGATAACTCGAGTTCAGAAACCAGTAACACCAAAACACGTTTCATTCGTTCAAGCACACTCAGCTCCTCGAGCAAAGCTTGCCGATCCTCGAGTTTAAAATCTAAGTCAAAAGCAATCCGATCTGCAATCTGACTGGGGTTTTCTAAGGTTTGAATAAATTGAATGGTTTCTTGTGGTAAAGATTTATTGCGAGTCACTTCACTAAAACGCGTTTCTAGTTCACGTTTCATGGCTAAGGTCTGGGAGGCATCGCCTTCGATGTCTTCAAGTAATTCGATATCAGCTTCGATATAATTTGCGCCAAAGTAATACGCATGGACTTTAGCTCGAGCCGAAGCTTGAATCATGGTGCTGACAGTGCCATCTGGGTTGCGGCGCATTCGTAAAATGGTGGTCAGTGTTCCAACATCAAATAAATCGGTGGTGGTTGGTTCGTCAATGTCTTTGCTGCGTTGCGAAACAATAAATAACTGTTTATCACCATCAGCTGCCGCTTGAATAGCGGCTGAACTCAGTGCCCGCCCAGCATCTACACTCTGTACGATATTTGGGTAGATAACGCTGTTGCGAACAGGGCAAACGGGAACACGAATGGTTTCTATTAGGGGTGCTGCAATAATTTTTTTGGCTCGTGCCATGATCTATCCTCCAAGAATGCAGCATTATAAAACTTGAGTGTCCTAATATCAATGTAATTGAAATGACTTAACGCAACCTTAACTTTTTCGGCTATACCTAAACACCATTGAACTAACCCAAAAAATGTAGGCATAGAACAAGTATACTTTGAAAAGTTGATAAGGAGTGTGCTTGATGTTGGTGCTAATTAGTAAAGAAAATATCTTCAACAAAAACTATTACCTCGAGTATTTTAAGCAACGTGGTATGGAATCATTAGCCGAACTCGAGCGTGAAATCGGACGAAATCAACATAAAGAACTTGCGGCTGGACTGAATAAAGCATGTCAAGAAAGTCTACGAATTGTTGTCAATGTTCTTCTTGGGATGAAATTATCCCAAGAAGAACAGCTTTCAGCTATTTTGCTGGTGCATTACTCAACATATGTTGTGATGCTTGAGTTGCGTAACCAAGTTTGGCAGTATGAGTACATGGCATTTTCAAGGCGAATTGGTGAACTTTGGGAAGCATTTATTCGTGTGGTGTTTGAATATGCACCAAACCAATTGCAGCATTTTGTACCACCGTTATTTGTCGATGTACGACAAAAACTGAAATCTGAAATCGTCCAATACATTCAAACACTACCACTTGCGGCTCAACAAAGCCAAGAATTGCTCGAGTATTACGAAAAAGTCTGGTTGTTAGTTGATTCTGGAGAAATCAATTTGCAATTGGATTTGCATATCCAAATCGCGCAACAAAAAATCAATATTGACTTAAAAAGTGGCTTTGGTTCAAATGAAAAAGGAAATACTAATCGTTTATTGATGGTCGCAACAATTTACCAGAACCTCGAGCTTGGGTATGAGAATATACTTTTGGTCAGGGCTTTGGAAGACCAGAATAATCATTATTTTCGGGTGTTAAAAAATTCTAGTGTTTGGAGTGCTTTTTGTGGTGCAGATGCTTATGCAAAAATTGGTCAATTAACTGGTTTTGATATTGCTTTATGGATTCAAACCAACATTGATTGGCAAAAAGATTTTTCAGCATTGACTGTAAAACAACTACAAAACAACCAATTACTTTCGTATTTGGAGTGGTGACATGACACTTGCTACCTCACAGCGTCACCAAGATACCTACCGAGCTTTTTATACGAGTAATCAGCCATTGGTGCAGTACATGATTCAATTGCTTGAACCACAAGCAGGGGATTGCTGTCTCGAGCCTTCAGCAGGTCATGGTTTTTTTATTGATGGCTTACTAACTGCACAAAAAAACTTACAGATCCAAGCGATTGACTTAGCCCCAGAAGCTATCCGAGTTTTACAAGAAAAGTACGTACTGAATCATCAAATTGAAATTCTGCAACAAGATTTTCTATTATCCGGAGATCAGCAACAACACAGATTTAACCGCATTATTGCCAATCCACCGTATGGTGCTTGGCAAGATTACCAAAAACGCAATCTTTTGAAAACTATTTTTCCAGATTTATATGTCAAAGAATCTTATGGTTTATTTATTGCAAAAAGTCTTAGCTACTTAAAACCAGATGGTCGAGCTGTGTTTATTATCCCAGAAACCTTTTTATATTTACATTTGCAACAAGGCTTACGACAAAGAATTCTCGAGCATTACTCAATCGTCTCAATTGATATTTTCCCGTCAAAAGTTTTCCCAAATGTCGATTTTGGTTATGCAAAAATGTGCATTATTGTGATTGAGAACAAAAAACCAAACAAGCAACAAACTTTTTTAATTCAACAATGTGCTCATGCAGCTCAATTATTTTCTCGTTCTGGTAGTCAGTTTTATATTCAACAAAACGCTGTTCTTAGCCGCCCAGCAATGACTTTCCCACTCCAAGGTCACTCCGCACAAACGCATTTAATTGACACAGCTTCAATCCAATTAGGCGACATTGCCAATTGTGTGACGGGTTTATACACAGGAGCAGATGGGAAATTCTTAAAACGAGCTACTGGTAACACTCGAGGTATGAAAAAATACGTATTGATTGACCCACAAAAAATCAGTGTTAGTACCAAACCAGATTTATATGGATTTAGCACAGAGCAATGCTTTTTGCCGATTCTCAAAGGTGGAGGTTCTGCCTATCTAAAACCTGTTTCATGGTTTATTGATTGGAGCGAATTAGCTGTTCAACATTATCAAAGTGATAGTAAAGCAAGGTTTCAAAATAGCCAATTTTACTTTTCGCAAGGCATTGGTTTTCCAATGGTCAGTTCAGCTCGAGCGACAGCTTCAATCATAGAACCTACATGGTTATTTGATCAATCTGTAGTTGGAGTATTTCCAAAAAAGCCAGAGTATTTTGGTTTTTTACTGGCATTTTTGAACTCGAGTATTTGCTGGCAATTGTTGCGCCAAATTAACCCATCGGCGAATAATTCAGCTAGGTACTTAAAACGCTTACCAATTATCTTACCAACTACAAAGCAACTGCTTTGGTTTGACCAAACGATATCAAGCTATGTGGCACAACTCAAACAAAACTTTACTCGCGATGTCGCTCTTGAGATGCTGCTTGATCAAAAAATTTTGCAATTATACCCGAGTTTAATAGAAAATAAGACCTAGTGATTTTGATAGCCCCTGGCTTGTAGGGAAAATAACTGGGCGTACATACCGCCATTTGCCACCAATACTTCATGCGAACCGCTCTCAGTAATTTTGCCTTGCTCGAGTACCACAATCGTATCGGCTAAACGCACTGTGCTGAATCGATGCGAAATTAAAACCGTCATACGGTCTTTGGCTTGTTCTCGTAAGGCATTGATGGTGTCAAATTCGGCTTGGGCATCCAAAGCAGCGGTTGGTTCATCAAAGACCAGCAAACTGGCATCACGAAAATACAACCTCGAGAGTGCCAAGCGTTGCCATTGCCCACCTGATAATTGTCTGCCACCAGCAAATAATCTGCCAAGCATTGTGTCGTAACCCTCAGGTAAGGTGTGCATAAATTCGTTAGCACCACTTTGTAAACCTGCTTTCTCAAGGGCAGCATTATTGCTTAAATCCTCGAGTTGCCCCAATGCCACGTTTTCTCGAGCGGTCATTTGGTACTGTCCGTAATCCTGAAAAATAATGCTCATTTCGCGTTGCAAACTGCGTGGCGAGTACGCACTGACATCCTCGCCATTAAATAAAATTGTGCCACTACTTGGTTCAAATAAGCGGGTTAATAATTTGACAATTGTGGTCTTGCCCGCGCCATTTTCGCCGACTAAAGCCAAAGCTTGACCGCGTTTAATGGTAAAACTGACATCGCTGAGCACATCTCGAGTGGTTAATGGATAACGAAATGCCACATGACGAAATTCAATGGTTTCAAGCTGACCTTGCCAAACTTTACCAGCATCCAAATCGCGGTGGGTTAACTCGAGAAAAGAAAACAAATTTCGCATATACAACAAGCTTTGATAGATGTTAGAAACACCTGATAAAAGATTGGAAAATTGATTTTGAACTTGCCCAAGCCCACCAATAAAAAGGGCAAAATCACCAACACTTATTGCACCAACTGCCGCTCGAGCTAACACCGAAAGTGTCGCAATACCAATCAAAACACTCGAGAGCAAACTTGCGCCTAAATTCCAAATACTACGTTTAACAATCAGTGGCACAAGTTGAGATCGAAATTTCTGGTAATAAGCTTGCCACCGCGTTAACAAATATGATTCAAAACCGAAAAGTCGTACTTCTTTGACCAATTGATCGCTGGTAAGTAATGTACCAAGGTAATTTTGAACTCGAGCATCAGGGGTGCGCCGCCGAATCATCCGATACGATTCTGCGCCAAAGCGGTTAGAAACAATCACACTTGGTAATGTGGCAATCAGTGTCAAAACCAACACCAACCAACCAAGTTGTGCCAATAAAACACCAATAGAACCCAGTGTCACGACTGCTTGCAGCAACGCCAGCACTTGCGAAGCCACACTAATCGGACGCGAACCAACTTCGCTATACGCATCCTTTAAGGCATCATAGGTTTTTGCATTCTCAAACTGCTCTACCTCGAGATTGGCTGCTTTACCTAAAATTTGCATGGTAATGGTGTACTGCAACCGATCACCCAGCAATTCTCGAGACGCTCCTTGCAACGCACTGAGCAAAGTACCAAGTGCGCCAATACCAATTTGAATCAATAATAACGTGGTTAAACTACTTAAACCACCTTCGAGTTTACCCTGAGTTGCCAATGCCACAGCATCCAGCAATAACTTACCAATCCAGAGTGTGGCAGCAGGAATAAAAGCTTGTAGCAAACTCGAGAGTAAAATAACCATGCTATGCAGTGGGCTGGCGCTCCAGACCAAACCCAGCGTGGCACGTAAATCGAGTAGCATTTGTTGAAAATCCGTGGTTTTAAGAGCTGAGGCTTGCATAGCACTAGCCTAACCTAAGACGTGAAAAGTCAGAATACTCGAGCATTTTGGCAGGGCAGTGGGTATTGATAAAAACTTTACTGATCATATCTTTGTAGTGCTCTTGATTTTTTGACGTTAGGCTGTTTCGAGCCTCAAGGGTTTTTTTGGGCTGCAAAAAGTTTTACAATGCTTTTTGTATGACTGCTACCACTTCTTCCAGAGCTGAAATCCTTGCAGCGCTTGAGCTTTGGTTGCAAGTACGTTCGCAAAGTCCTCAAGATGCCGTGCCAACTTTAGAAACCGCTTTGGTATCAGCTCGAGATTTGGCTGATGCGGTTTTGTTGGCTAAGGTTTTGGTGGCACTTGGTCAGGTATCAAGTTTGTTAGGTAAAGGTTTGCTCGCATTGCAATATGCTGATGAAGCTGTTGAATTACTCGAGCCATTAGGTGAAGAATATGCGCCTGATTTAGTTGCAGCTTGGCGGATTGTTGGTCGGGTGCAGTACGATTATGGTCATGATGACCAAGCCCTCGAGGCATTTACGAAGGCATTAGCGATTTGTACAACATCGGTTGATCGGGTTTCGGTGCAGAGCGCAATTGCCAGTATCCAAATTGAATTAGGCTACTTAGAAGAAGCCATAACCATGCACAAACAACTAATTGGTATTGCCGAAAATGCTAATGATTTTGTAGGAGTCAGTCACTTACGTTCAAATCTGGCAATTGCTTTAGACAGATTAGCTCAAGACACCAGTGAAACCGAGTTAGCACACAAACATCAATCAGCCGCGCTCGAGAATGCCCAATTGGCTTTGATTGGAGCTAGGCAAACTGAGCAAAAAGCATTGCAATCGCATGTGTTACGCACCCTTGGTGGTATGGCATTAAAATCAGGTAGCCTCGATCAGGCTTGGGATAATTTCGAGGAATCTTTATTATTGGCTCGAGATGTGCAATCACCCACGAATGAAATTCATGCTTTGCACCATTTGGCACGAATTGCCGAAAATCTACAAGATTACCCTCGAGCGCTTTCTTTAGCCAATGAAGCTTTAGAAAAAGCCGAAGAACACGCTTATCAAGAACATGCTTCGCAAGCCCATCAGCGTTTAGCTGAAATTTTTGAAGCCATGCAGGATTACCAAGCTGCCTTAAAGCATGAACGTTTACATGTCGAACTGGACGCACTGGTTAAAAGTCAAGCGGCTGCCCGACGTGCTGAAGCTCTAGCTGCACAAATGCAGGTTGAACGCGCCAGAGCTGAAGCCAAAGCCGAACGTGAACGTGCAGATGCACTTAGCCGCTTAAATTCGCAACTCGAGTTACAAGCCTTAACCGATGGTTTAACGGGAGTGGCAAATCGGCGAGCTTTAACGCAGTATCTCGAGCGAATTCATGCTTTGTCGCAGCGTTCAGAACAAGTTTTTAGTGTAGCGTTATTTGATTTAGATCATTTTAAGTTGATCAACGATTCTTTTTCCCATGCTGTAGGCGATGCTGTGCTACGGCGCATTGGGTTATTGTTGCTTGAGCATTGCCGTAAAGGTGATTTTGTGGCGCGGTATGGTGGCGAGGAGTTTGCTTTGGTGCTGAGTGGTGCAACGGGTTCAACCACTTTCGAGATTTGTGAGCGCTTTCGTTTGTTAATAGAAGAAACCGATTGGCAGAGTATTCAAATGGGGTTAGCTGTCACGGCAAGTTTTGGTTTTACCGATCAAACCCAATTAACTAATGTCGATGCTATTTTAGCCGTTGCTGACCAGCATTTATACATGGCAAAGAATTCGGGACGCAACCAAGTTTATCCGATGTCTGTTCTTAAAGTTGTTTAAATCTCGAGACTTGACAAGAGTTTTGGCATTAAGGTATTTTACTAACACCTGTTACTAATTCGTGTTAGTTTTTCTCAGAAACCGCAGAGAGGTTGTCGTATGAAACAAGCTGCTGCAATAAAAGTACGTACTACCCTACAGCGAAAAGCTTGGTGGAGAGCTTTTCTTAACCGCGAAGCCATAACAGCATATCTGTTTATTTTGCCTGCTATGCTTGGGTTTGCTGTATTTTATTTATACCCAACCTTGCGTGGTTTACAAATTAGTACTACCGATTGGAATTTACTAAGCGACCCAGATTTTGTTGGACTCGAGAATTACCAAACCATGTTTCAAGACCCTGTTTTTTGGAATGCTTTACGGGTTTCTGGAATTTATGTCTTACTGAATATTCCTGTGCAAACCATTGTTGGGCTGTTTTTAGCAGTCGCAATGGATCGCTTAACCCGTTCTATGCTGGTAAGGGCAGCATTAATAGTTCCGTATCTCATTTCTAATGTCATTGCCGCAATGGTTTGGTTATGGTTGTTAGATCCTTTTCTTGGAATTGTTAACAGTGCTTTAACTACGTTAGGTTTTTCGTATCAATCGTTTTTTGGTACACCCGAATTGGCTCTGCCTACCATCGCAGGTGTAAATATCTGGCGGCATATGGGGCTAACTGCCTTACTATTTTATGCTGGTTTACAGGGTATTCCACGTTCTGTTTACGAAGCAGCAATGATTGATGGTTCTGATGAAATCACAACTTTTTGGCGCATAACGCTACCGTTACTACGACCAGTCACAGTTTTTGTTTTGGTTACGAGTATTGTTGGTTCATTCCAGATTTTTGATACCATCGCAGTTGCCACTGGTGGTGGACCAGTAGATGCCACTCGAGCTTTGGTTTTCTACATTTACGATAACGCCTTTAAGTTCTTCAAAATGGGGTATGCCTCTGCCATGGCAATTACCTTATTTGCGATCCTTATTTTCTTTTCAATTGTGCAATTGCGTTTATTTCGTGCTGACCAATCAGATTTATCTTAAATCTCTCGAGGAGAAAACCCTATGAGCCAAGCATCTAAAATTTCCAGCCGAGTTGTACAACGTTTCAGTTTTGGGCGTGGGCTTGCTTGGTTTCTATTGTTAATTTTTATTTTTATTTCCATCTTCCCAGTTTACTTTGTTTTAAAAACAGCGCTAACCAGCCATAAAGTTCTTGGTGAAAGTGCTTCAAGTTTTTTACCTGCAGAAGCTACTTTTTTTAACTTTGCTCGAGTCTTGGGGTTAGTTCCGAGCGAAGCTGCCCAAGCTGCTGGTGCGAGTGCCGAAACAATTAATTTTGTTGGGGCTTTACAAATCACATGTTTGTATGTACTTGTGACAGTGGTAGGACAAATCCTATTTAGTGCTTTGGCTGCCTATGCTTTTGCGCGATTACGTTTCCCTGGACGCAATATATTATTTTTTTAGTACTCAGTGCAATGATGATTCCAAGTATCGTATTGTTTATTCCTAATTTTATTCTGATGAAGAATTTAGGTTGGTTAAACACATTCCAAGGTATGATTGCGCCATCATTGTTGATGAGTCCATTCTCAGTGTTTTTCTTACGGCAATTTTTTCTGAGTATTCCACTTGAACTCGAGGAAGCAGCAAAACTTGATGGTGCAACCTCGGCTTTTATTTTCTGGCGAATTGTTTTACCACTTGCACAAGGTCCGATTGCAACATTGGGGATTTTGACTACGATTGCAATGTGGAACGATTTTTTCTGGCCATTTATTGTTAATTCAGGTTCAAATGAAAATCTTCGTGTTTTAACCGTTGCTTTACAGCAATTTCGGGCTAATCAACCTGGTGGTCCACCGGATTGGACTGGTTTGATGGCAGGTACTTTCCTGAGTATTGTTCCAGTTTTTGTTTTACTGATTTTTATGGGACGTAAAGTGGTTGAATCTTTGCAATTCAGCGGTTCTAAGTAATTTTTACAAACTACGCTCGAGTTTTTTAGAGCTTATAAAGGAGGTTTATCGCAATCGTCGGTTCGGTTCGGCATTTCAATTTTTATGGAGGAAGTATGAAAAAACGGTTTGTTGCATTGGGTTCAGCGGTGTTGGCTTTAACAGTGGCTCTTATTCCGAGTCAAGCGCAAAGTGTGAGTATTGATTACTGGTTATGGGATACCAGTCAAGAACCAGCTTACAAAGCTTGTGCCACTAATTTTGAAAAACAAAATGGTATTAAAGTCAATGTCATCCAAAAAGGTTGGGATAATTATTGGACTGGTATTACTACAGGCATGGTGGCAGGTAATGCTCCAGATATTTTTGCTAATCACCTTGCTAAATACCCAGAGTACGCTTTGAATAAGCAAATTGTGGATATTGCACCTTGGATTGCCGAAGATAAAGTAGCAACAAATATCTACACTGGCGATTTGTTTAAACTTTGGGGACGCGCTGGTAAGCAATACGGTTTGCCTAAAGATTGGGATACTGTTGCTATTATTTACAACAAAAAGATGCTTAAAGATGCTGGTATCAGTGAAGCAAGCATGAATAGCCTGACTTGGAATCCAAAAAATGGTGGTAGCTTTGAAAGATTAATTCAAAGACTCACTGTTGATGGAAGCGGTAAACGCGGTAATGAAGCAGGCTTTGATAAGAATACAGCTAAGCAATGGGGTTGGACAAGCCTCAATGGAAATAGCTCTGGTGGTGCCTATGGGCAAACCGAATGGAGTCATTTTGCTGTTTCAAATGGCTTTAAGTTTAACGATGGTCCTTGGTCAACAAAGTATTACTACGACGATCCAAAACTGGCTGAATCGTTACAATGGCAAGCTGATATTAGCTTGAAAAAAGGTTACTCCCCGTTATTTAAAGATATCAAAGCTACTCGAGGTGACACATTATTTACAAGTAGTAAAGTTGCTATGATTTTTGATGGTTCATGGATGATAGGTTCGTATAAAGCAAATTCCAAATTTGATATTGGTTTTGCCCAATTGCCAGTTGGTCCAAAAGGACGCAAAACGATGTTCAATGGTTTAGCTGATTCCATCTGGGTTGGTAGCAAAAAGCAAAAAGAAGCTTGGCAATGGTTAAAATATATGGGATCTGCCGCTTGCCAAGATGTCGTTGGTGGCTTTGGTGTTGTCTTCCCAGCCATTCCAAGTGCCGTCAATAAAGCTTTAGCTGCATTTAAAGCTAAAGGTGCCGATGTCAGTGCGTTCACCAAGCAAGCCTTGGCAAAAGACACCACATTCTTATTCCCAATCACAGATAACTCTTCGGAAATCAGTGCAATTATGGAAAAAGCCACGGACAAGATTTTCCTTGGGCAATCAGATGCTGCTAGTACCTTAACTGAAGCCGCACCAAAAGTTAACGCACTCTTTAAGTAAACTCGTTCTTGAGGGGTGAAAACCCCTCTATTTTTTCTCGAGGTGAATCAATGAAAAAACATATTGCAAAGGTCATAGCCACGACCGTAACCACAAGCCTCCTCCTGATAGGTGTAGTGGTTGTGCAAAGTCAATCATCTGATTCATCTCGGGTTACTGTTGCAATCCGTTCAAAAAATTCATTACTAATGGCTAAAACAACGTGTGCTGCTGGTTTTCTTGAGCATCGTCTTACACATACTACGAAAGCTCGAGATGAGCAAAGAGCCGTTTTTGATAGTAATGGTTCAGGTGTAGCTGTTGCCGATTTAGATGATGATGGTTTATCGGATGTGGTGCTTGGTAATTTAGCAGATAATGTCAGTTTATTATGGAATCAAGGCGATTTTCGTTTTGCAAAAAAGAACTTAGTCAATCGCTTAGATATTGCTGAGCAAAATACTCGAGCAGTGGCAGTTGTGGATGTCAATGCAGATACCAAATTGGATATTGTTTTTACACACACAGCTGGTGCAATTACAGTTTGGTATAACCAAGGTAAGCGCCAATTTGTACAAGCTACCCTTGAGGGTGTGAATGTACCTGCGTACACCATGCTTTGGGATGATGTAGATAATGATGGCGATTTAGACTTGGTGACCAGTTCTTACGATGCACTTTTAGAGGCGGAGCAAAAAGATTCATTTATGCTGACTGGTGGTGCTGGTACAGTGCTGTACACCAATAATGCTGGTGTTTTTACAGCTAACCGTTTGACAAAATCTGCACAAACATTGGCATTGTTGATGTTTGATATGAATCAAGATGGTCAACGTGATTTGATTATTGGTAATGATTTTGCTGATCCAGATACATATTGGCTCAATTCAAAAACAGGTTTTAGTACAACTCAACCATTTAAGCGCATTACCAAAAACACCATGGGTTTCTCGAGCGCTGATATTGATAACAATGGTACTTTTGAACTTTTTGCAACTGATATGAAACCAAAATTTGATAACCTCGAGACAATTGCTAAATGGATGCCATTTATGGAACGTACCTATCAGAAATTACAATATAAAAGCTTACAACGTGCCGAGAATGTCTTACAAACTTGGACGGGTAATGGTTATCAAAATATGGCATATGAACAAAATATTGATGCTACGGGGTGGTCATGGTCAGCACAATTTGGCGACCTTGATAATGACGGTTTTCAAGATTTGT
Source organism: Deinococcales bacterium (assembly GCA_013298595.1). Taxonomy (GTDB): domain Bacteria; phylum Deinococcota; class Deinococci; order Deinococcales; family JAAFIG01; genus JAAFIG01. The sequence goes on from JAAFIG010000019.1 coordinate 32,967, forward strand.
ACATTGTTAATGGTATGATTGATAAAGAGAACTTAAAATACTTAGTCAATAATGAATTGATTGAAAAAAATCAGACGTATCGTAACTACCGTGGTACTTTTCAAAAGGAAAGTACATGGAATCTTGACACACAAGCCAGTGGGCGTGGCATGGTAATGGCGGATTTGAATAATGATGGACGTTTAGATATTGTTATCAATAATCTTGAAACACCAGCTCAGATTTTTGAAAATCAAATTTGTAATGGCGATTCCCTCGAGATACATTTAGCTTGGTCACAAGTGAAAAATACAAAAGCCCTAGGCGCAATACTGAAACTCTATACCAGTGCTGGTATAATGCAACGCGAATTACTTAATCAAAGTGGGTATTTAAGCAGTAACGACACAAAACTTCACTTTGGTTTTAATAAAGGTACTACCCTCGAGAAACTGGAAGTGCACTGGTCAGATGGTGCGATCAGTACACTCGAAAAACCACAAGCCAATAGTCTGCTCGAGATCACTCGGGATGGAGGTCAATAATGACGACTGCACCAACAATGCTGAATTTACTACGTTTTCGGGCGCGTACTTTGCCTGTGGCTATTGCTTCGAGTATTGGTTTACTGCTGGCTGGTGTAGCGATCACACAGGCGAATTTACCTGTGTGGGGTGGCACACTGATGTTTCTTGGTGCGATAGCTGTACCTGTTGCCTTAAAATTCCGTGATGATCTGGTTATTTGGGGAGCAGCTGCTTGTATGCTTAGTGGTTTATTATTACTACAAGGTTTTCATACGTTAGAGCATATTGTGCAGTTAGTACAATTTTATCTGCTCAACCGTCCGCCTGTTGATAGTCAGGGACTAATCTCGAGTTTGAATGTTGAATGGGTGCATTTTATTTGGAATTGGACTGTTTGGGGCATGGTGGTATACCTGATGCGTAACGGTATGAAAAGCATTTGGACGTATCCTTTTTTTGCGTGGATGACCCTACATAGTTTCGAGCACACGTATATGTTACTCAATTACTTACATGTTTCAGCTGAACTAGGTCAATTGAATTTGCCTCAATTTGGTTCAGCACAAGTGCTTCCAGGCATTCTTGGACGTGATGGTTGGTTGGCTAATAACTTAGCGTTTTGTCGTAGTATTCCTGGGTTAAGTACATTACCTCGAGTAGCCATTCATTTTTATTGGAATATCGGAGAGATGACCTTGTTGTTATTAGCAGCTCGGGAGGCTTTACCAAAAATGGTGAAAACCGCAGAGTTACGTAGTACTGCGAAAGTTTAGGAAGTTACTTTTTTACAGGTCGTTGAAGCAAATCGATAGTTGTTATCTTGGACTGTAAACAGCTAGAAATTAGGAGCTTAATCATGAATCCAAAAATCACGCTTATTGGCGCTGGCAGTACAGTCTTTGCTAAGAATTTACTTGGCGATATTCTTTCTTACCCAGAACTCGAGAATTCAACCATTGTGCTTTTTGACATTAACCCTGAACGCTTAAAAACCTCGGAAATTGTGGCACATAAAGTGGCAGAAGCTCTTGGGATTGAACCAACAATTATTGCTACACTCGATGCCGAAAAAGCGCTCGAAGGTGCAAATTATGCGATCAGCATGATTCAAGTGGGTGGTTATAAACCCAGCACTGTGATTGATTTTGAAATCCCCAAAAAATATGGTTTACAACAAACCATTGCCGATACCCTTGGTATTGGTGGCATCATGCGTGGGTTGCGAACCATTCCAGTTTTACTCGAGTACAGCCGTTTAATGGAACGTGTCTGCCCTGATGTACTACACATGAATTACGTTAACCCAATGGCAATCAACTGCATCGCTCTTGCCAAAGCAAGCCCAATCAAACTGGTTGGCTTATGCCACAGTGTGCCGCACACTGCCCACGAATTAGCATCTGATCTTGGTGTGCCACCCCAAGAAGTGCAATACCTTGTGGCAGGAATTAACCACATGGCGTTTTACCTCAAACTCGAGCAACACCACAAAGATGGTCGTATCGAAGATCTCTACCCAAAAGTGCGCGAATTTGTGGCTCGAGGGAAATTTTCGCACCGTGTCACAGCCGATATGCCGTGGGGTTTAACTGACCATGTTCGATACGAAGTGTTCAAGCACTTTGGGTACAGTGTTACAGAGTCGTCCGAGCATTTTAGTGAATACGTGCCTTGGTTTATTAAACAAGGTCGCTCAGATTTACTCGAGCAATTTCATATCCCAATCGAAGAATATATTCGGCGTTGTGAACTCAACACTGCCAAATGGCAGGATTTGCAAACACGTCTCGAGAACCCAAATGAAAAACTCGAAGTCAAACGCAGCGTTGAATACGGTTCGTTAATTATTCACAGCCAAGAAACAGGGCAACCTCGAGTGATTTATGGCAATGTGCCTAATAAAGGTTTAATTAGTAACTTACCAGAGGATTGTTGTGTTGAAGTGCCATGTTTGGTCGATAAAAACGGTATTCAACCTACCAAAATCGGTAAAATCCCACCACACTTGGCAGCGATGATGAGAACCAATATCAATGTCCAAGAACTCACTGCCGAAGCTGTTCTCACAGGGAACCGTGAACACATCTACCATGCTGCTATGCTCGACCCACATACCGCTGCCGAACTGGATTTACAACAAATTCATAATATGGTTAATGAATTACTAGAAGCACATGGTCAAAGTATCCCCGAGGTATTACGCCTTGAGTCACGAAGCCCACAAGCAATTGGGTAGAATAGTGTATGTCCAATCGGAATAAACGAATCACCAGTCAACAAGTTGCTACTAAGGCTGGTGTCTCGAGAACAACGGTTTCTTTTGTACTGAATAATGTTCCGAACGCCAATATTCCCGAAAGTACTCGAGTTAAGGTTTTAGAAGCTGCCGAAGAACTTGGGTATGTGCCAAATGCTGCTGCAAAAATGTTGGTTAGTGGTGAAACCCGTACCATTGGTTTGGTTATTTCACATGCCGAACATTTGGCTGTGGACGCATTTATTCCACAAGTTTTATATAGTCTTAGCAAACACAGCCAAGAAGCGGGTTATAACCTTTTACTCGAGACAGTCCGCGATGTCTCAGCTCCGGATGCGTACATGCAATTGGTACGAGGGCATCAAATAGATGGCTTAGTGGTGGTAAATACTCGTTCTGACGATTCACAATTACCCGAGTTGGTGCGTAAAAACTTTCCTGTTGTTATTATCGGATTTCCCAATTGGACAGCTATTGCCGATAATGTGCATTACGTTGCCACCAATGCGATTGAATCTGCACGCCTTGCCACAAAACACTTGCTTGATCTTGGACATCAACGAATTGCCCATGTTACATTTTCACCCGAAAATTATTTTGCCACCCAAGACCGCCACCAAGGCTATACCATCGCGCTCGAGCAAGCAGGTATTGGCTACAAAAAGAATTTAGTCGCTTACGGCAATTACAGTGCCGAAAGTGGTTTTGTTGCCATGCAAACACTCTTAGCCCGTAAACCCAGCGCGGTTTTTGTTGGTAACGACACCGTTGCCATTGGTGTGATGGCAGCTATTCAACAAGCAGGCAAGCGCATCCCCGAAGATATCGCCATTGTTGGTTACGACGATATTCCCACAGCACCATATCTAAGCCCACCACTGACCACCGTCCGAGTATCTGCCCTCGAGCATGGACAAAAAGCCATAGCAATGCTCGAGAAACTGATGCAAGGCGAAACTGTGCTCGAGAAAGCTATTTACTGCCAAACCCCAGTGATTATTCGAGATTCGTGCGGAGCGAAATTACACGCCAAAAAGTAAAGGCAGTAATTCTTCAGCTTTGCCAAGAATTTTCTATATTTTTGAGGTATCGTTTTTAGGAAAAATTAGAGTAACAAATTCTGAGAAGCCGTAAAAATAGGGGCTAAGCCAAGCAAATTGTGTAACATCCGAGCATTCTCGAGTCCTTGCCCGCGAGTGGTGTTAGCAAAGTAAATATAAGCTGTTTTGACTTGAGTGGCTTTTAATGTTGTCACCCAAGGCTCGAGTTCCGCAGCGGTGTACAAATAATCGTGGCGTTCGGCTGCGTCTTTGCCTTCAAACCAATTGGCTTGGTTACGACCATGAAAGCGCAAGTAAATCATTTGATCGCGGCGTAGTACAGGTAAGGGTAAATCTTTGAGTGGTGGTAAATCTATACTGACAGCATGAACGCCCATATCGGCAAGAAATTGGTACACCGCTGCTTTATCCCAACTGGCATGACGAAACTCGATGGCTAACGGGAAACCAGTAAACCAACTTGCTAATTGCTCGAGGTACAACCGAGACTCGAGGGTGTTCTTAAAACCAAAAGGAAATTGTGCCAGTAAAGCCCCAAGTTTGCCTGCCTCGAGTAGAGGTTGCATGGTGTAACGAAATTCCGAAGCGCTTTTCGCTGTGGCTGTGAATTCGTGTGTAAAACTTTTATGTAATTTCGCGCAGAAATTGAGTTTGCCGTTGGTGCGAGTAATCATGTTTGTCATTTGTTTTTGAGCTGGTACAGCGTAGTATGTGCTATTTATTTCTACTGTATTAAAATGCTCGGCGTAAAACTCGAGCCAATGGGTTTTCTTAACAGTTTCTGGGTAAAAAATGCCTACCCAATCTTCGTTGCTAAAGCCACTTGTGCCAATAAAAACTTGCATCGCTCGAGTATGGCATAATTTAATTCATCGTGAAATCAGTTTGTGTGATTGGGGCAGGTCCGAGTGGTATTGCGGCGATTAAAAACTTGCGTGATGCAGGTCTGGACGTAACTGCTTACGATTTACAATCCGACGTGGGTGGCAATTGGCGTTTCTCCGAGGATGTTGGTCACTCGAGTGTTTTTGCTACCACGCATATTATCTCGAGTAAATTTTATAGTGCGTATCAGGATTATCCAATGCCCGCGCATTTTCCTGATTATCCTTCGCATCAGCAGTTGCTCGAGTATTTTACGGGTTATGCTAAGCATTTTTTGTTGTACCCGTACATTCAATTTCAGACATTGGTAAAATCGTGTACCCCTCTCGAGGCTGGGCGTTGGCGTGTGATTACGCTGCACAATGGTGTTGAATCGTCTCGAGATTTTGATGCCTTGGTGGTTTGCAATGGGCATCATTACAAACCCAGATTACCCGAGTATGCTGGTGAATTTACTGGGCAATTTTTGCATTCGCATGCTTTTAAGCGTGCCGAACCTTTCCGAGATCAACGTATTCTGGTGATCGGAGGTGGCAATAGTGCTTGTGATATTGCCGTGGAAACCTCACGAATCTCGAGGTATACCGATGTTTCATGGCGGCGTGGTTATTGGGTGGTGCCAAAATTTGTACTGGGTAAACCTGCCGATGTGCTTTCTCGAGGGGTGACTTGGATTCCTCGAGCCATTCGTTTTTGGTTGTACGAGAAATTGATGTTGTTACTCAATGGTCGCAATAGCGATATTGGTTTACCGAATCCAGATCATAAAATTGGGCAATCGCATATTTTACTCAATTCCGAATTGGTTTATTTTGTGCGGCATGGCAAAATAAGGGTTCGCCCAGATGTGGCACGTTTTGCTGGGCAAACAGTGCATTTTACCGATGGCTCGAGCCAAGAGTACGACACCATTATTACAGCTACGGGCTACTGGATCGAGCATCCGTTTCTCGAGAAGAGTTTGCTGGATTTCTCGAGTGGAGCTGTGCCGTTGTACTTAAAAATGATGCCTGCGGGTATTGCCAATTTGTATTTTTTGGGTTTGTTTCAACCGCTGGGTTGTATTTGGCCCGGTGCCGAGTTGCAAGCAAAGCTGGTGGCGAAGCATTTAACGGGCGCGTGGCAACCCAGTGCCAATCTCGAGGATTTAATTGCTTCCGAATTAGCCCATCCTGATGTGCCACAAATAAACACGCCGCGCCATACCATTACGGTGGATGACGCGGCGTTTCGAGCGAGGTTGCAAGCGCAGTTATTACGCAGCGGTGGCTAAGCTCGTTTACGCAGCGGCTGCTAAGCTCGAGACTTTGCTCAGAGCAGCAGCGATAATTTCAGCTTTTTTATCGGGGAATTGACCAACACCTTCGGCGGTGACAAATTCGACATCGCTGATACCAACAAAGTTCAGAATGCCTTTGAGGTGATTGCTGGCATGGGTGTAACCTTCGGCTGGTGTGCCCGTAAAGTGTGAACCGCTGGACTCGAGAATAACAGCTTTTTTGCCTTTGTCGCCGAGTAGAGCAACTGGTCCTGTTTGGGTGTAGTTAAAGGTTTTTCCTGCCACGACCACAGCTGCGTCTATGTAGGCTTTGACCATTGGTGGATAGCCGAAATTCCACATTGGGGCGGCAAAAATAATTTTGTCAGCTGCCACAAATTGATCGGCAAGTTCGCCCATACGAGCCAATTTTGCGCCTTCGGTGGCTGTCACTTCGGCGGCTTTACCATTTTGGAATTTGCCCCATGCGCTCAGCACTTCGGCATCCACAAGTGGGATGTTGTCGTTGTACAAATCTACTACTTCGACGGTATCGCTTGGGTTTTTAGCGGTGTAATCGGCTTGGAAACGCTCGAGTAATTGCACTGAGATACTGGTTGCGCTGGTGCCTGGGTGTCCTTTAACAAATAATACTTTTGCCATGATAATGATCTCCTTTTGCACTCGAGCCTTGCTCTAAATGCGTAACAAAAATTATTACACATTAAAACTACGCAAGATGTGGTGTAACCAACCAAGTCCATGTTAGCTAGGCAACACGAAGTTCGGCTTCTCGAGGTATTGCAATAGCTTTATTCAGCACATCCTGCAAAGAAACTTGGCGCAACGTCTCGAGAAAAGCCACTTCGGCGGCATCCGAAGCAGCAGCAATTGTGGATTCAAGTGCACTCGAGAAAACACAGCCACAACGCTCGGCTGGAATGTTTTTCAGGAGATGTTCTTCTTTGGTCACAGCAAACACACACGCCAAAGTAATTTTTTCAGGCGGCAACGCCAATTTTAAGCCACCACCCGGACCAAGCCGCGACTGCACCATATTGGCTTTACTCAGCGCTTGTGCTAAGCGCCGCACCACAACAGCATTGGTACCAACCATTTCGGCAAGACGATCCGAAGTCAGCAAAGCATCATCGCTCGAGCCGAGGATGGTCAGGATGTGCATAGAAAGCGCAAACCGCGAATTCATACAAAAGACTGTACAGCAAAAAAGAAATTTGTGTAGTTACATGGACAACCTATTTGCCACGTATACTATTTACCATGCAATCAGACCCTTATCTTTGGCTCGAGGACATCGAAAGCGAAGCATCACTGGCGTGGGTAAAAAGCCAAAATGCAATCAGTACCTCACAACTCGAGGCATTACCAAACTTTGCCCCATTACGTAGCCGTATTGCCGCGATGCTTGACTCGAGTGAAAAAATTCCATATGTCACAGCTCGAAATGGTTTGCTTTACAACTTTTGGCGCGATACCAAGAATGTGCGAGGTGTATGGCGACGCACTACCCTTGAATCTTTTCAAAGTGATACGCCTAATTGGGAAGTTTTACTCGACCTCGACGAATTAGCAACTCGAGAAGAAAAAAATTGGGTGTGGCACGAAGCCAATTTTCATTACCCGAGTTATTCTCGAGCACTGATTTACTTATCTGATGGTGGCACCGATGCCCACACCATGCGCGAATTTGATATGGAAACAAAAACCTTCCTCGAGCATGGTTTTCACTTACCCCAAGCCAAATCTCGAGCCATTTGGATAGATTTAGATACGCTCTGGGCGGGTACCGATTTTGGCGAAGGCAGCTTAAATAATTCTGGCTACGCTCGCATCATTAAACAATGGAAACGCGCTACACCACTCGAGCAAGCTGTGACGGTGTTTGAAGGTGCCATGACCGATGTCTGGGCATTTGTGCAACGCCAAGACGAAACACCAAACCGCATTTTTTTAATGCAGGGACTCGATTTTTACACCAATAACTTTATGCTTTGTGCCGATGGTGGCATGACCAAACTCGACAAACAAATCAGTGCCAATGCCACACCATTTGGCGATTGGTTATTGCTCGAGTTGCGCGAAGATTGGACAACCAACGGCACAACTTACCCACAGGGTGCCTTAATCGTTTCAAAACTCGAGGCAGCCTTTGCGGGCAAAGCCGATTGGACAGTACTGTTTGCACCCACAGAACGCAGCGCCTTAGCCGATTTTACCCTGACCAAAAATTACATTATGCTCAATGTGCTCGAGAATGTGCAAAACCGGGTTTTTGCAGTGCAATTCAAAAATGGCTCGTGGCAAACCCAGAGTATTGCCATACCTGAAAACAGCACTGCCTATATCTCGGCATTTGACGCACACCTCAACGATGATTTCTGGCTGACACTAACAGGTTTTTTAACACCTTCTACACTCATGCTTGGCAGTGTTGGCAAAAGCAACTTGCAAACCATCAAAGCATCACCCAGTTATTTTGATGCCAGCCAATTAATAGTCCAACAACTCGATGCGATATCCAAGGATGGTACAGCAATTCCGTACTTTCAAATCTCGAGTAAAAATATGGTGTTAAATGGCAAAAACCCAACCATGTTGTACGGCTACGGGGGCTTTGAAGTTTCAGAACTCCCTTTTTACTCAGCCAGTATCGGCATGGGTTGGCTCGAGCAAGGTGGTGTGTTTGTTGTCGCTAACATCCGAGGTGGAGGTGAATTCGGACCACGCTGGCACCGAGCCGCCCTACGCGAAAACCGCCAACGCGCCTACGATGATTTTATCGCCATTGCCGAGCACTTAATTGCTCGCAAAGTCACCTCGAGTCAACACCTTGGCATTCGCGGCGGCAGCAACGGCGGATTACTAATGGGAGCCATGTTTACCCAACGACCAGATTTATTTGCCGCAGTCATTTGTGCCGTACCACTACTCGACATGCAGCGCTACCATAAGTTACTGGCAGGTGCATCCTGGATGGCAGAATACGGCGACCCAGACAACCCAACCGACTGGGAATTTATACAAAAATACAGCCCATACCAAAACGTATTTGCCAACAAAACCTACCCCAGTATTTTCTTCACCACCAGCACTCGAGACGACCGCGTACACCCAGGACACGCACGGAAAATGATGGCAAAAATGCTCGAGCAAAAACACAACGTGCTGTATTACGAAAATACCGAAGGTGGACACGCAGGAGCAGCCAACAATCTGCAAACAGCGTATAAATTAACCCTCGAGTATTCGTACTTATGGCGCGAACTGACAAAGTCAGATATGTAGTAAAGTTTTTGTATGGCAACAAGTGTACAAATAGACAAAGTATTGTTGAGGCAGGCAAAAGTCTTGGCTGGTTTGTCATCGCAGAACGAAATTGTCAATGAAGCATTACGTGAATTCATTCGAGTGCGATTAAAGTAACAACTGCTTGGATTACAAGGAAAAATTGTTTTCCACGAAAATCACGATTACAAAGCTCTGCGTGGTAAAAACGATAGTGCTCAATGGTTTGCGAAGTCATAAAATTAAATTTTTGGAGGTGTTATGTTCACGATCATTATTGCAGGGATCCTTGGACTGTTCATCATGCTTGTTGGAGGGATACTTGCACTGATCGGTGGGAACATTATCATCACTCGGAACCTACAACTGAAAGGTAAAGCAGCTCGGTATTACGGATTGACACTATTATTGTTATGTGTTCCATTTCAAATGCTTGTTTCGTTTATTTTCACCTCTTTGATTACGATCGGACTTATGCCAATTGATGGCTTTCTTGTGATTATCCTTAATTTGGTTTGTGTTCTAGCATTTATTGCTGGTCTTACTTTTCTATTTCGACGACTCAATGAAGCGAATCCCTCACTGGTATCTGGCGATAATCAGACAAGGGATTCGTAAACTTTAGACTATTTGAGTTAAGCAGTCTTGAACGGTAAATACCTTGGATACCAGAATCTGGTCTGAGCAAATTCCTCGAGTTCGGCTAAACTCTTTTTGTATAAACTAAATTCGGCTGCTACGCCATCTTGCACAGCGCGTTGCATCACTCGAGCAGCAACCTGCACACTGGCTTCGCGTAGCCCTTGAATGCGTGGGTAGACGCGTCCAACCTCGAGTGAATCGGCTGGGGTGTTGTCCACTAAGGCATAAGCTGCCTCGAGTACCATGTTGTCGGTAATTTCGGATGCCCTAGCGAGGATGCTGCCAAAGCCGAGTCCGGGGAAGATAAAGGCGTTGTTGCCTTGTCCGATGGGGTAGGTTTTATTGCCAAATTCAACATCGGCAAAGGGGCTGCCAGTGGCGACAATGGCTTGTCCATCTGTCCATCGTAAGGCATCAGTGGGTAGAACTTCGGTGTTCACAGTGGGGTTTGACAATGGAAAAATAATTGGTCGAGGGGTGTTAGCGGCGACTGCTTTAACAATATCTTCAGAGAAACAACCACCTTGCCCAGAAAGCCCGATCAGGGTGGTGGCTTTAGCGTTGACCACAGTCTCGAGTAGATTAGGTGCTCGAGTTTTATCGTATTGCCAATGGGTAAATTCGCTGGGGGCGTGGGCAAATGGGTGTTTGTAGTCTTCCATGGTGCGGTTGTGCATCAGTAAACCTTTGGAATCCAGTACCAGCACTTTGGCTCGAGCTTGGGCATCGGTTAAGCCATCGCGTTTCATGCCTTCGATCAGTGCCCATGCAACGCCTGCGCCACCAGCACCTGCGCCATGAATGACGATGGTTTGGTCGCGCAAGGATTCTTTTTTCAGTTTGCAGGCATTGAGCACACCTGCCAGTGTGACCGCTCCTGTGCCTTGGATATCATCGTTGAAGCTTGGCACGATTTTACGGTAACGCTCGAGTACTTTAAAAGCAGTATCTTTAGAAAAATCTTCCCATTGAATAATGGCTTTGGGGTAACGCGCCGAGACATCGCGGACAAATTGGTCTATGAACGCATCGTAAGCTTCGCCAGTTAAGCGCTTATGGCGCACCCCAAGGTACAACGGGTCGGCTAGTAAACTCTCGCGGTCGGTACCAACATCTAAGCCCACAGGTAAGGTTTTATCGGGGGCAACACCACCAGCACCAGTGTACAAACTGAGTTTGCCGATACTGATTGCCATACCACCAAAACCTTGATCGCCAATACCAAGAATGGCACTCGAGTCGGTGGCAACAATCATACGGACATCCTCAAGTGGCACATTGGCAAGGCTGTCGGCACATCGGGAGATGGTGTCAGTAGAAACACTGTACCCTCGAGGGAAACGATAAATATGGCTGAATAATTTGACGGCATCACCAACTGTTGGGGTGTACAGTAATGGCAGCATTTCTTCGATATGATCCTCGAGCAACGCGTAAAACAGCACTTCGTTACGGTCTTGTAAATTGCGAAGATAAATGTGTTTCTCGATTGGTTCGCTGTACGCTTTAACCCGTTCGTATGCCCGAGTTTTTTGTTCTTCGATGGTGTTGACATGCGGTGGTAACAAACCTTCGATACCAAGTAAACGGCGTTCCTCGAGGGTGAAGGCGGTACTTTTATTCATTAAAGGTAAGCGCAACAGCGTAAAACCTGTGACATTAACCTCGAGAAAACGCTGACCCGCAGCGTCGCGTTTGACATCGTAGAAACGTGAAATGGGCATAGGGAAGACCTCTTTAAAGATGAATAGGGCGATTGGTTTTCAACTCAAGACGTAAAACAAACGTTTGGTAGTATCTTACCCGAGAATATGCTTTGGGCGCTACTGCAAACACAGGTTTTGACTCGCGTTTTTATCTGGAGTTAAATAAAAATGGTTTTGATAAGACCAAACCTAAACTAAAAAAACAAAATCCAATATAAGCGGGCAGCAAATGCACAAAACTGCTGTACCCAACCCAGAAATGAATACCAAGGGTGAACACAAAACCAATACTGCCAGCTAACAGCAGCATCCACCACACCCAGCTTCTACCGCGTTCAAAACCCCATAAGCTACTGGTCAGCACTGCCACACCTGTACTCCAGAGTGCGCCACCAAAACCACTGCGATCATGGGCGATTAAGGCAATCAGTTTGCTGTTAGCAGCTTGTAAGGTTTCTCGAGTGGTTTGCATAAACTCGAGGTCTTGGGGTACAAACACCGCAATCGCTCCGAGTCCTGCAATGGTCATGCCTGCCAGAATTAAACCAATACCTGTGGCAACAAAGAAAAATTGTCCAATTAAACCTGCTCGCCAAATGGCATCGTTTTTGACATCTCGAGGATGATCGTAAACAGGTGTGGGGAGCTTTTTGCGAATACCAATCCAAAAAAATGGGAGCAAAATAATGCTGGCTAGCGCATGTAACCAATCAAAATACCCATAGAGCAAAAACAAAAAGAAACTGAGAAAACCAATACTGGCAGATAAACGAAAACTATTCCAAGCCCAGTGCATCCCGTGGCGAATACCAAAGAAAGCCAGAAAAGTATAAAGCGTGCCCACAGACATCATTGTGGCGGCTAGAGTCACTCGGTCGTGGCGTAAAAAATCGAGCAGCAACGGATTGATGTTTTCTAAATCGGCTCGAGCAATACCAAGAAACACTTCGTCGTAAGGTAGTGTGGCTCGAGTCATGCCAACCAAATTGACCAGCAACCCAGAAAAAATCATGCCAAAGCCAAGCAGCATTAACCACGTCCAACCTGCGCTTAAACTTAGGGTTTGTGGGTTTTGCTGGCTCGAGTTTAATGCAGCGAAGGCATTGTTGATCCGTTTGGGTAAACCCGGTCCATGAAAAATTAAACCAGCATGAACCGAAACACAATTGGCTCCAGCGCGGTCTAACTCGAGGGCATTATCAGGGCTGTACACACCACAAGCAATAATTGACGCTTGGCTGAACTGCCGTATGCGACGCACAGTTTGTGCTGAGTATGCCAGTGCATTGCTCGAGATATGCCAGCGCTCTTGAATGGCAAGAGCGTCGAGTAAAGCAAAACCTTGGAAACCAATGGCTAAGGCTTTTTCAACAATGTCTTGTAATTGATTTTCTTTGAGTGTGATTGGTAACAACAACAACATGGGTTTTTGGCAACTCGAGAGTAAACCTTGCCAGTGGCTTGGAAACTCGAGATTTGTGTTTGAGCTAAACCATTCCAGTGGTGGCATGATAGTAAAACCGTCAGCGTGGCTCTGGAGGGCTTGCAGAACCTCGAGTGGTGCATCGGCGGCAAGTCTGACCAAGCATTTGGCTGCACCTGTGTCCAAAGCCACTAAGCGTGATTGTGCCACCTCGAGCGATAAACTACCTGTCAAACTTTTTAACTCGAGACGGTCGTATTGGGTATTGCGTTCGATCTCATCTAAACCCGTTTGACCATGCAAACTGACAGCACCAAACTCGAGAATACCAATCCCAAACCGTGATAATGCGCTCCCACCCAAACCGTGTGGGTCTACACCAGCACCAAGCATCACTCGGGATTCGAGGTTCCAACCTAAAAATGTTGCACCAGCCGTTGCGGGTGGCTGCATATGTCCCATAAAAGCAATTAAAGAACGCCCCAATGGATGACTGGCTAGTTTGCCCATTGCTCCTAAAGTGAAGTCGCGTGCTTGCGCCGCTGGCAAACGAAACAAAAGCGGTTGAAAGACATTCTGGTACGACCAGTCTGGCATGACCCTAGCCTAGCTCGAGAACGATAGCAACATGTCCTATGAAATCCAATTATTAAAATGATTTTTCCTGAATCTATAGCAATTCAATTCATCTCTTGATTTAAGTATGAAGCTTCAAGAGCTTCAGAGACGTACAAACCCCTCACGCCAATGATCTTCGTTTAACTCGTACTGGTTGATATGAAAACAATTCGGGTAATCCATAAACCCAGGTTGTAACCTGAGACGTTCAACGGCTTTTTCTGCCTCGAGCTGATTGCTGTAGACACCAATCAACTTGATTTCATCGCACCCAGATTCGGTTTCATACGAATGTTGCACCAGAAAAACGCTATTCATAACCCCTCAGAAATCAGTAAATAAGCGGCTGTAATTGCAGGTGCAGAAACTTTGAATTTACCGTATTTGGCACCCTCAAGTAACTCTTTAGGGGTTAGAAACTCGAGGCTAATATCTTCATCATCATCTGGGACACCATAGGCGGCGCGTAAATTCTCGGCTCGAACCAAATGCACCAATTCATCACAAAAACCAGGAGAAACATAAAAACGACTAACCACACTTAAATCCCCGCCTAACATGCACTCCTCAGCAAATTCTCGAGCGGCAGCTTGCAGAATATCCTCGTTGGGTTCAATTAAACCTGCTGGAATCTCGAGGGTAAAATCCTCGAGTGGTGCACGGTATTGTTTCACCAATAACATTTTGCCGTCTTGAACAGCCATAATTGCCACAGCGGGTTTGTGTTCAACAATTTCCCAGTAATTATTATCAACATGCAAATTGAGTACACGCCCACGGTACAATGTCTGTCTCGAGCTTTTAGAATGTTTCATAGTGTCAGTTTACAACTTAGCTTTGTTGTACCAAATTGACTGCCATTACAAAATGAGCCACACTGCCTGACAAAACAAATAAATGCCAGATTTCATGCGGAGTCCACCAGCCACGTTTCCAAGGACGTTGCCCTAAAGCATAAAAAGGCACACCAAAAGTATAAAAAAGTCCGCCAATCACCAAAGCCAGCAAAGAAGGAAACGGCAAACCAACCATAAATTTAGGAAATAACAACACTGCAACCCAACCCATACCCACATAAATCAGTAATGAAAACCATTCAGGTGGTTTGGACACAGACTTTAAAACAATACCAAAAGCAGCTACCAACCAAATACCAACCAACCAATAAAACCGCATTTGCCCCTCGAGCACAACCCATAAAATAGGTGTGTATGTACCAGCAATCAGCAAATAAATAGCACTATGGTCAAAGCGGCGCAAACCTTCCTCGAGCAAAGCTGAACCACGCACGCCATGATGTAAAGTGCTCGCCACGTAACACGTAATCATGGTGATACCAAAAACCACAATAGCCCAATGCCCACGAGATAACCAAGCCAGCACAATGGTAAAAATAAGTGCCATTGCAGCCCCTAAGCCATGCGTAATAGTGTTAATGGGTTCGCGGAAACTTGAAACAAAATTCACCTGTGCACTTTACAAAGTTCATGATGAGAATGCTAAACTCTGAACCTTGCGCTCGTAGCTCAGTAGGATAGAGCGAGGCACTCCTAAGGCTTAGGTCACCCGTTCGATTCGGGTCGAGCGCACCACAAACCCCATGCAAATGGGGTTATTTTTTTGTTAAAGCCAGTAAAGCCTGCATTGCTGCTTCAGCTTGATGCACAGGAACAAAAATATGATCATGATAAAATCCAGCCATAACATTGCAAGCAATGCCAGCCTCTCCAAGCGCACTCGAGAAAGCAGCGGTTAAACCCACTGCCTCTAAACTCGAGTGAACTGTTAAACTAATCCAAGCGCATTCAAAACTAAACTCGAACTTGTGTTGCAATGCAATACTTTTCTCGAGAATAACCGTTATACCTTCGGTTTCGCAAAAAGTAGCAATGGCTTTTTCTGGAATACTCGAGCCAATAGGCAAGCAGACGTACACAAAAACTTCTGCGTTCAACACAGGTTGCATTGAACGCAGAAGAGTCTCTAAATTGCTGATTGGGTTCATGGTAAAACAGTATAACGTGCTGTCATTCCTGCAACAATGTGATCGTTGACATGGCAGTGCAGTAACCACGTTCCAGGATTACGTGGACGCATATCAGCTTGTTTCATGCTACCAGGCAGTAACTCGAGCATATCCATTCGCATACCCGCATAAGTAATGGTTTCGCCATGCCAATGCGGGGTGTGTAAATCTACTTCTGTTCCCATGCCAAGGGTGTACCAACGCACACGCTCACCAACCCGCATGACTAAACCCGGTACATTGCCGTAGACAAAACCATTAATGCCGTGCATCAGGTTTGATTCAGCAAATTCTTCATCGTTACCCTCTTTGAGTTTTTCGTACTTAGGTAATGGTGCAAAATTGAGATCAGCTAACAAACTCGAGTTTTCATCGTTCACTTGGTATAACGTCACAAATTCACGATCAACATCTTTTGGACTACCATCAGGTTTAGCTTGACCTTTAGCTGTCACAACCAGTGCTCCAACTAAACCAGCATACGTATCAGCTACTTCATCGGTATGCGAATGATACATCCAAATAGCACTCGAGCCATCCATTGTAGCCGGACCACTGGCAGCATCGGCAAGCCATTCATAGGTAAATGTTTGACCTGGCGCAATCGCATCATCCAGTTTATCTTTGCCACTGGTGCCATCATTGTACGGTGCACCTTCAGCATTTTTCTTGTACCGCACGCCGTGCACATGAATTGAAACATCATATTTGTACTGAGCAGGTGTTAGGTTCTTAGTCACAACTCGGATGGTATCGCCAACTTCGGCATGTAACAACGGACCGGT
>JAAFIG010000019.1:49449-81002 GCA_013298595.1 Deinococcales bacterium
GGTTAAACCAAGATGCTGCCATTTAGCCCGATACGAAGCATCCGCGTCAAATTTGCGTTTTGTAAAACTGGCATTGGTATATTCGACATAGCGTAATTTTTGATAAATCTTACCCACCCGATTATCTGCCGCTTGTGTAAAAACACTGGCTTCTGGGTCTTCATCCAAGTTGATATTTTTGATGACATTCTTGCCAGATGGTGCATAATCCCAAGCTACCAATTCTACACCAATGTAATAGGTGCGAGTTTTACCCTCAGCAGCTTGACTTGGTAACAACAAGGTCAAAGGCAACAATGCCAGCAAACCCAACGAACCCCATGCTAAACGATTCCAATTCATCATGTATTTCCTCCCTATAAACCCTACATGAAGAATTATACACATTCAGTTCTACTCAGTAAGTTCAAAACAAGCAACAGATAAAAGGTTCTTGACGCACAGCGCTTCGGGATGCTACCCTGACCTCGTGAACGTTTGGTATACCACCACAACAACCATATAGCGACAAGTATTCACATGCTTGTCGCTTCCCGCCATCCCCAGAGGCGGGTTTTTTATTACCAAAATACCAAGAACCAAGGAGAAAAAATGAAATTAGCTATTGTCGGAGCAAGTACCTGATATTGACGCGAAGCGTCTGCACAACGTAGAAAGAAACCATTTTTTTAAGGAGAAAGTCATGAGATTAGCTATTGTCGGAGCAAGTGGCGCAGTCGGACACGAATTACTCAGCGTACTCGAGAAATCAAACCTCAGATACGACGAATTACGTTTATATGCCAGTCCACGCAGCGCAGGCACAACCCTCGAGTGCCGAGGCAAAAAAATACTTGTCGAAGTCATGCCAGAAGGCAAAATCGACGCTGATGTGATCCTCGCTAGTGCTGGTGGCAGCATCTCAAAATCGCAAGCACCAATTTGGGTCGAAGGTGGCGCAATTGTCATAGACAACTCGAGCGCTTTTCGTTACGACGAAAATATTCCCTTAATCGTTCCAGAAATCAACGGCGATGTTCTCGAGCAACACAATTGGTCTAAAGGTGGCATTGTCGCTAATCCTAATTGCACCACGGCTGTTGCTGTCATGGCACTCTACCCAATCCACCAAAAATATGGCATTAAACGCGCCATCATCAGCACCTACCAAGCCACCAGCGGTGCAGGTGCAAAGGGCATGAGCGAACTGCTCGAGCAAACCAAAAATGCACTCGAGAATAAACCAGTCACTAACGAAGTTTTTGCCCATAGTATTGTCTTTAATGTTATTCCCCATATAGACAGCTTCCAAGACAATGGTTACACCAAAGAAGAAATGAAAGTTGCATGGGAAACCCGTAAAATTATGCGAGCACCAAACATCAAAGTTTCCTGCACCGCTGTACGCATCCCTACACTCCGCACCCACAGCGAAGCCATCACGCTTGAACTCGAGAAACCCGCCCAACCCAACGATGTCCGCACCCTCCTCGAGACCGCTCCAGGTGTCGAAGTCCGCGATAACCCAGCCGAAAAACTCTATCCAATGCCACTCACTGCCAGCGGAAAAAACAATGTTGAAGTCGGACGCATCCGCTCGAGCCAAGTGTTTGATGGTGGCATAGATTTATTCGTTGCAGGCGACCAACTCTTAAAAGGAGCAGCCTTGAATGCTGTACAAATCGCCGAGTATATGCAGCAAAAAGGTTTAATTAAATAACCGACAATCAACGCCAATAAATCACCAAAAAATTGTAGGTCTCCCTGCCCCATAAGAGTCTCAAGAATCCAATACCAACCAACTCGTAGGGATAGACCCTGTATCTGCCCTACAAAACAGCAAAACACTAACCATCACCAATCAATCGTAGGGGCGACCCGTGTGGTCGCCCTGCCATACACGCAAAATACCAAAATAATGACAGAGAATATGCTCTTTTCGGCAACAAACAATTGAATCTGTTTCACAAAGGCAAGGTACGCAGTTTGGTATAGATTTCTCGAGAAAAGATTTTTGCTATAAGGGCGAGGCGAGGCAAGCCCCGCCCCTACAGTTTAATACTCAATTGGTCATTGGCTCGAGAAATATTTGTTAGGAATCAATAATTGATTTGTTGCATAAAGGCGAGGCATGCCTCGCCGCTACGGTTTAGGTTTTACAGTGCAGTTCTTGGAGAGAAAATCGTGATTACACCAATTCATTTTGCATTGATTCTTTTTGTGGTTTTTAATTGGGGTCTGAGTTTTGTGGTGATTCATTTTGGCTTGCAGGGCATGCCGCCATTGTTGTTGGCAACCTTGCGTTTTGCATTGGCGGCATTTCCCTTGGTGTTTTTTGTGCGTCGTCCAAATGTGTCAAGTATTTGGTTTGCTGCGTACGGAATTTGTACAGGTGTGATCCAGTTTGGTGTGGCGTTTACTGCCATGAATATTGGTATCAGTGCTGGACTTGCCAGTTTGGTGATTCAGATGAACGGCTTTTTTACAGTTATTCTCTCGAGCGTATTTTTTGCCGAGCAAATCAAATGGTTTCAATGGCTTGGGTTGGGTGTGGCTTTTTCTGGGATTGCTTTGATTGGTACAACCAAAGATTCAAGTGCAACATTACCAGCAATTCTTCTGATGCTAATTGCAGCTCTGGGTTGGGCAGGTGCAAATTTGGTGGTGCGGCGTGTCTCGAGTTTTGTGCCTAAACCCGATTTGTTTGCATTTGCGGTGCATGGTAATGCGTATGCGCCATTGCCATTGCTGGGGTTTTCTTTGTTGCTCGAGGGAGGGGTACGCGACTGGGATGCACTCAGCCATTTGAGTTTACTTTCTGGACTGAGTGCCTTGTACCTTGCTTGGATTGCGACTGTGGTTTGTTTTGGCGCTTGGGCATTTTTGATCGGGCGTTATAGTGCCAGTCAGATTGCTCCGTTTAGTCTACTTGTACCTGTTTTTGGCATGGTGCTAAGTGCACTGATGCTCGGTGAACAATTTACCAGCATAAAATTATTTGCTGCTTTTTTGGTGGTACTAGGTTTAATTATTAATGTTTTTGGTTCGAGAATATCTTGGAGGAAAGTATGAATTACGCAACACTTTTACAAACCGCGACGCTCAAAGGCGCAATTGCCGAACTCGAAGCATTACTCGAGTCTGGTCAAGAAACCTTTTTGGCTTTTGATGAAACTAATCTCGAGCAACCTTTGGCAAAAAGTAAATGGTCACGTAAAGAAATCATTGGGCATTTAATAGATAGTGCCTTAAACAATCTGCAACGCTTCACTCGAGCGCAAATCCCCGCACACCTCGAGAATGGTCAATTAATCGCACAAGATTACGCACAAAATGATTGGGTCAAACTTGGTAAGTACAACTTGCGTAGCAGTGTCGAATTGATTGAACTTTGGGATAATCTGAATATGCAGATTCTCAGTGTGATGCAAGATATTAGTGCCTCGAGTTTAGCTGTGCTTTGTGTATTTGGTAGCAACGAGCCTGTTCGTCTCGAGGATGTGTTTATCAGTTATGTTGGTCATGTCAAGCATCATTTAATACAATTGGGAGGTCAAGAATGAATTTAATAGTTATGAAGTTCGGCGGTACACTCATGGGTAGTACTGAAGCCATTAAACACAGTGCCAGTTTGGTTGCAGCCAGTGTCAAGAACGGTTCTCGAGTGGTAGTTGTTCCGAGTGCCATGAGTGGTGTAACTGACCAACTGCTTAAAATCGCCAGCAGTGCTGAACAAGGCGAAATTGATTTTGCCAATGATGAAATTGCGATGATTCAAAAACGTCATCTCGAGACAGCAGCGGCTTTAATGGCTCGAGAAGATGGTTTGCATAAACTCGAGGTGATGTTTAATAGTTTATCGCAAACCATCAACGGTATTTATTTGCTGCGTGAACTTTCTAAACGAAGTAAAGATTTAATTGTGTCTTTTGGAGAGCGCTTATCTGCGCCACTGATGAGTGCCGCCCTCGAGCAGCATGGTGTTTCTGCTCATGACCTGACTGGCGGACAAGCTGGAATGCTGACCAACAATAATTTTGGCAATGCCCGTCCGCTTCCAGAAGCCTATAACCGCATTCCTAAACGGCTCGAGGGTTTGTTCCAACAAAATGTTACACCTGTGGTGACTGGTTTTATTGGCGAAACTGAAAAAGGTGCGATTACCACACTCGGACGTGGTGGTTCGGATTACACAGCCACCATTCTAGGCGCGGCATTAAATGCCACCGAAGTTTGGACATGGAAGGACGTGGACGGGGTTATGACCACCGATCCGCGCATTGTGCCAGAAGCGCAGAATCTCGAGCAACTTAGTTACGCCGAAATCATGGAAATGGCGTATTTTGGCGCGAAAGTTCTGCATCCACTGGCAGTCGTGCCATTGCAAGAAAAAGGCATTCCGCTCCGAGTTAAAAGCGCTGCCGATCCGAGTTTTGCGGGTACGCTTGTCTCGAGTGAATCACGCCCCCTCAAAAATGGTGTGAAAGCCGTGACGGCTGTCCGAAATGCCAATATCATAGACATTGGTGGAGCGGGCATGGTTGGCGCAGCCAACATTGTCAGTCAGATATTTGATGTCCTCGCCGAACTCGATGTCAATGTGATAATGATTAGTCAATCCTCGAGTATGGCAAATATTTCGATTGTGGTGCAACAAACCGATGGCAAACGGGCTTTAGAAGCCTTACAAAAACAATTCGCCGAATCCGATAGCGTAGGCACAATCGAATTCTGGGAAGCAATCAGTGTCATTGCCATAGTTGGCGAAGGAATGCGAGGTGCAAAAGGCGTAGCTGCCAAACTTTTTACGGCTGTTGCCAACGAAGGTATTTCCATAGACATGATTTCGCAAGGCTCGAGTGAGTTAAACATTTCTTTGGCAATAGATGACGAACACACGGTGCAAGCGGTGAAAGCCATTCATAAAGCTTTTGGGTTGGATAAACTCGAGGTGTGAGCATGAACTGGTTTGAACCTGTGACACTCGAGGGGAAATACATTCAGCTCGAGCCATTACAACCAGAAGTTCACGCTGCACCGATGTACGAATTCTTTGAACCTCGAGTAACAGAATTTTTGTCTCGAGGTGGTGCACCTGTGCAAAGTGCTACGGATTTACAAGCGCATCTCGAGGGTATAAACGCTTTACCTAAGCGTTTGAATTGGGCAGTGCGAATGCTCGAGTCTGGCGCAGTGGCTGGGCGTATTTCGTACTCAGAAATCAATGAAAGCAATAAATGGCTCGAGATTGGCACAATGTTAATGCCAGCGTTTTGGGGCAGTATGGCAAACCCAGAGGGAAAATTGCTTTTGATGACTCGAGCTTTTGAAGTGCTGCAAGTCAATCGGGTGCAATTCAAAGTGGATATACGCAATGAACGTTCGCAGGGCAGTATGGCAAAAATTGGTGCAATAAGGGAAGGTGTGTTGCGTCAGTACCAAATTCGGGCTGATGGTTTTGTGCGCGATAGTGTGATGTACAGTGTTCTCAAATCTGAGTGGGCAGATGTTAAAGTCAAACTCGAGGCTCGGGTGCAATCATGAAAGCCCTGACTTTTTCGGTGTTTGGTACCCCTGATGTTCTCGAGTACAAGGATGTTCCTGACCCATTGCCGCAGCCGAATTGTGCGATTGTTCGTACTAAAGCAATTGGCTTAAATTTTGCTGATGTGTATCGTCGGCAGGGTCGGTATCATTTGCGTGGTTCTCCACCGTTTATTGCTGGGTACGAAGCGGCTGGCATCATTGAATCAGTTGCGGCGGACTCGAGTTTCAAAGTTGGAGACCGAGTAGCTTTTGCCGATGTGCCTTTTGCCAATGCCGAATTGGTTTCCGTGCCACTCGAGCATATGATTCCATTGCCTACAGATATTTCTTTTGAAATTGCAGCGGCTTTATTATTGCAAGGTTTGACTGCACAATACCTTGTACAAGATAGCCACAAGTTGCAAGCAGGTGAATCGGTGGTGATTCATGCGGCGGCTGGCGGTGTTGGTTTACTTTTGGTACAACTTGCCAAAGCCAAAGGTGCGAAGGTACTGGGTTTAACCTCAAGTGAGGAAAAAGCCAGTGCAGCTCTGGCTGTTGGTGCAGATGAAATGGCATTGTACTCGAGCGATTGGGTCGCGGCTGCACAACGTTTCTCGAGTGGTGGTGCAGATGTGATTTTTGATTCGGTGGGTAGTACCCTAATGCAAAGTTTTGATGCGACTCGAGTGGGTGGTCATGTGGTGTTTTATGGCATGGCTGGTGGCGACCCACCACATGTTGACCCGCGAATGCTGATGGACACTTCTAAAACTTTAACAGGTGGGGATTTATGGAATTACCTGACCAGTGCCAAGGAACGAATTTCTCGAGCCAGTGCCTTATTCGCGCTTGTTCAAGCAAGAAAACTTGAGGTGCACATTGCAGCAAAATTTGCTTTATCTGAGGGTGCGGCAGCCCATCGGTTACTCGAGGGGCGGGGCAGTAGCGGTAAAGTGTTGTTGATGCCATAAATTCACTGAGGAATTAGTGCTTGTCAGCATTATACTGGTACATATGGAGAAAGTAGTGACACAAGCGGCGCTGACAGATTGGTCTTTAGCGCTTAAACTTGGGTTGCAAAATGCGGAATCGAGTCAAGAGATTTTTGCATTACTCGAGTTATATTTCATTCCCAATTTTACGGATTGGTACGTGATGTACTTATTGCATTTAGGGCAAGGTCTGGAAGCTGTGGCTGCGGCTCATGTATCTCCAGAATTTTCCTTGGATATTCTTAAAAAAATTCGTTTTTTCACACCAACATTATCGGATCGGGTTGGTGTTGGTATGGTCATTCGCACTGGTCAAACCGAGTTTCTTCCCGAGATTCCTGTGGCGTTGTTGCCTGCTTTATGTCACAACGACGAGCATCTGGCATTGATTCGTCAATTTGGAATGAATTCTAGTTTGATATTACCTGTGCAACACGGACAGAAAACGTTTGCAGTTTTACAGTTGGTGAGGAGTACAACTGTGTTTGAAAGAACCGATGTGACACTTGCAGAGGAGATCATCCATTTTATTGGTAATGCGTTAGCGGTTCAAATCGAACTTGAGGAAAGACGTTTGG
Source organism: Deinococcales bacterium (assembly GCA_013298595.1). GTDB lineage: Bacteria > Deinococcota > Deinococci > Deinococcales > JAAFIG01 > JAAFIG01. Next base: position 56,528 of record JAAFIG010000019.1, read on the forward strand.
TTTTGGCACAGGAACGCCGTCAGCGTCGGATTGCTCAGGTAGGTCAATTGCGTTACAAAACCCTGTTCGTAGCCAATCCAATCAGTACGCAAATTCTAAATCAGGAAGGACGTACCCTTGAGGTTAACCATGCTTGGGAAACGTTTTGGGGTATTCGCATTGAAGATGACCCAAGTTATCATCGTTCGCTTTTTGAAAATAAACAATTGCATGAAACAGGAGTGATTGATTTTTTTACTCGAGCCTTATCAGGCGAAGAACTAATCGGACCTCCAACGCTTTATGACACTTCGCAACATACCCCTGGTGGACAACTACGCTGGATTCAGACTCGAGCCACACCTGTGCGTGGCTCAAGCGGTAAGGTGCGGGAAGTGATTGTGCTGCACGAAGAACTCTCTGAACCAGAACAAGCCCAAGCTATTAAACGATTGCGGGCATTGGGTGTGCGAATACCTGAAATTCGAGGTCATTCAATTCATATTCATAATCCACTTAGTCCTCGAGAACAAGCTGTATTGCAACTGATTGCTGCTGGGCATAGCAATAAAGAAATTGCTCGGATACTGACAATTTCTGAGCATACTGCTAAGTTTCATATCACAGGTTTGTTTAATAAATTAGGTGTCAATTCAAAGGCGATGGCTGTTTCAAATGCTGTGCAGAAAGGATTACTCTAAACATTTTTGCTTGCCAAAACAAAGCCACCTACCTGTTTGGGTAGGGTTAGACTGCCTGCCTGTTCGGGCGGTTACGTGACCTCATTTTTCAGTCAAACTATTGTCAGTCAATTGGTTAAACACCAATAGATTCAGATTTGAAAACTGCAGTGCCAACGGAGAAACTATGAAAAAAATTGTTAAAGCAACTCTGCAAATACTCACTTTTGGATTTGGTGGAGTAATGATAAGTCTTATAATTTCACAATTCGATGCCATAGCCCAAACCTCGAGTGCTATGACAACTTCGATGGTGATTGCTCAATTAGAAACAAAGGCTGTGATTGATGAATTGTTTGTGGCACTAGACCGTAAGGATTGGGGGCGTACTAAGAGCCTTTTTGCTACTAATATTGCCATTGATTTCACTTCGCTGGGTGGGGGTAAAGCCACTATTCCTTCGAGTGATCTTGTAGCTGCTTGGACAAAGAATTTGTATGCAGACAAACAAAGTTTACATATGACCAGTAATCATCAAATCCAAATTACAGGTAATCGAGCCGAGGCATACTTGCACGGGTATGCTTATAACAAACTTATCAGTACCACAGGTTCAGATGTCTGGCAGACATGGGGTACATATCGTATCAATCTCGAGCGTACTACTCAAGGGTGGAAAATTAATACCTTAGAGTATTTTGCTAAGCGAAACGAAGGCAATGAACGTGCGCGTGATTTTGTGCCCAATAATTAAAATATTAGGTTTACAAAAAGGATTGTTATGAATAACTTCAAAAAATGGCTTATCTTGGTTAGCCTTGTTGTATTAATAGTAGTTGGCTCGAGCATCCAAGCGCAATCATTCAAATTACCCTTTGCAGTAGCTTGTTATTTCGATATGGTAGCTGCTAAAGACCTCGAGAAATTTTCTGCTTGTTTTGATGTTAATGCCGTAATTATTGATGTTTCTCGAGAAATTAAGGGACGAGAAGCCATTCGTGTTTGGGCAAAGAACGAAGTTATTGGCGGTAAGTACACGATTCTCGAGGTCAAAGAAATCAAAGATGGAGCGAGTATTTTGCTACGATTTGCTCCAAATGGTGTGGGTGATGGTTTTCGAGCGCGGTACGTTGTGACTTGGAAAAATAATAAAATCGTCAAAATGGATTTGCAATACGCATAAGGAGTTCATCATGCAATACACTCGTTTAGGAAATACTGGTTTAATCATTAGTAAGCTCTGCTTTGGCACAATGACTTTTGGGCAAGGTGAAGGTGCTTTTGCCAGTGTTTACAAAGTAGATCAAGCAACTGCTAAACAAATGGTGGATAAGGTGCTCGAGGCAGGGATTAATTTCTTTGATACTGCTGATGGTTATGCTGATGGTCAATCGGAAGTAATGCTTGGTTGGGCGCTTAATGGTCGTCGTAAAGATGTGGTGATTGCTACCAAAGTCGGTTTTCGTACAGGTGCAGCCTTGAACCAAGCAGGGCTTTCTAAGCGTCATATCATCGCTAGTTGTGAAGCCAGTTTGAAACGGCTTGGCACAGATTACATAGACTTATACCAAGTACATCGGTTTGACCCGTACACACCCATCGAAGAAACCCTTGAGGCACTAGATTTTCTAGTTCGGACAGGGATGGTACGTTACATTGGCTTTAGTAATTGGACAGCATGGCAAGCTGCTAAAGCCCTGACCATGCAACGTGAACGCAGCCTTGCAGCATTTATCAGTGCTCAAATGTATTACAGCTTGGTTGGACGTGACCTTGAGCAAGATGTCATACCGATGCTCGAGTCCGAAGGTTTAGGACTGATGGTTTGGAGTCCATTAGCTGGTGGTTTTTTATCGGGTAAGTACACCCCTCAGACACTATTGGATAAAGAAAATCGCTTATCGGGTTTTGATTTTATCCCGATCGACAAGGAAAAAGGCTTTACCTTACTTTCGCATCTTAAAGACATTGCTGCTAGTCATCAAGTCAGTGTTGCCCAAATCAGTTTGGCTTGGTTATTGCAACAGCCTGTTGTCTCGAGCATTATTGTCGGAGCAAGTAAAATCGCTCAACTTGAGGATAATTTAGGTGCAGTAAACATAAGCTTTTCGAGCGAAGAAATGCAGGTTATGAAGGACGTAACTGCCTATCAGTTCTTGTACCCGCACTGGTTTGCTCGAGCCACAGCAGATGCTATGACTGAAGCAGCCTTGGCTCGTTAAGGTCAAGGTTTCGTATTTGCATTATCCTTATCAGACGGTGCAGTAGTGTATCGTTTACTCGAGGGGCATGGCAGTAGTGGTAAAGTGTTGTAGAAATTACTCGAGGCTGTGTTGTTTGAGGTAAAGTTGTGACTATCTCGAGAAAAAGCACCTCGGTGTGTGACCGAGGTGCTTGCTTTGGTGTAGCTTCGTTCAATTGAGTTCGCTAAAGCTATAGGTGTCGTTAAAGGTTTGTGTTTGACCATCTACACTGACAGAACCAGTGAGTCTAACAGAACCAGATTCTCCACCACCTGTGGATGTAATTGTTATGGCAAAATTATTGTAGACAAATGTTTGGGTTGCACCATCGGCTGTAATGGTCACAGAACCGTTGAAGGTCATGGTCAAAGTAAAGTTTGTATCTAACGCGCCACTGCCAGTAAAACTCAGGCTGAAACCACTGGCACCTGTTCTGATAGTTGTATCGCCATTGGTGCAACCGCCAGTAGATGTGAGTGTGATTGAAGCGCTGGTTGGACTATCTGTGAATGAAATAGTACCTGTTTGACCACCGCCACTACAAGACAATGGATCAGTGGTTGTGGCTTGTGGGCGCATTGATTTTGAAGCTGTGTTAACTGCTGTAGCAATTGATGGTCCGAAAGCTGATATCGCACCAAATGAAGTGGCGGCTGTTTTTTTCTTGGCTGCACTATCTATACCTGTTGCACCACAAGACACCATGACGAACGCCAATGCTGCTGCTAAAAGTAACTTCAATTTCATAATTGAGCCTCCTACCGCTTTCGAGCGATGCCAAATTCTATAACAAGTTGCGTCAAAAAACCGTCAAAGCTCTATTGGTGTTGTGCCCAAGGCAGTATTTTGCTTGCCTTTATGAATAAAAATGAAAAATCTCACTTTTGTTAAACTCCAAAGGCGGCATGTTAAAGTCTATCTTGATGAATTTTGTCTGTCCTGCTTGTGGTTTTATGGCTCTCGAGAATGTGCCTTGGTATCAAAAAACCTTGGTTTCAGGGCAAATGGTTTGGCGAACTTCGCATGAGATTTGTGTGTGTTGTGGTATTGAATTTGGTTGTGATGATTGGGCGGGCGGCAATCTCGAGGAACGTGCTAAAGTACATAAAATATGGCGTTTACGATGGGTGAAATCGGGAATGCGTTTTGTGGACATGGCACGAAAACCAGCAGATTGGAGTGCAGAACAAAATGGTTTGTGGCAAACTAAACCATGACCCTTCAAGAAACTTGGCTCGAGCCTGTGTTGCTTTACGGTAAACACATTCGGCTCGAGCCGCTTGACCCGATTAAACACGCTGCTGCAATGTTTGAATTTTATGACGCTACAGCAACAACTTTTTTAGGTCCAAGTATCAGTGCGCCAATTGAATCTGTCGAAGCCATGATTGTGCATCTCGAGCAACAGCGTTCACGTCCTAACCGAGTGAATTGGGCAGTGCGTATTCTTGGGTCAAATGCTGTGGCTGGACGAGTTGTTTTTGCTGATGTGCAAATTAAGCACTTATCACTCGAGCTTGGAACTTTATTGATGCCTGCTTTTTGGGGCAGTGTTGCTAATGTCGAAGCTAAGTTGCTTTTAATGACTCGAGTTTTTGAAGTATTAGGTGCAAATCGGGTGCAATTTACGGTAGAAGCCGAGAATTTACGTTCGATTGCTGCTTTGCAAAAAATGGGTATCACCAAAGAAGGTGTGCGAAGGCAGTGCCAAATTCGGCTTGATGGTTCGGTCTGCGATCTGGTGCTTTTTAGTGTGATTAAATCCGAATGGGCATCTGTCAAAGCCCATCTTGAAGCTCGAGCCAATGGTGTTTGACTTTTGGTAATGGTGTTTTAGCGCTCAAAGAAAAAAGGTGGTTCGACACCGAGTAGGCGCAAGTAAACATAGCCTTGCCCTCGGTTATGAATTTCGTTGCCGATACCGCAGAGCAGTACAGCTAAACGCGAAAAATAGTAGCACGTGTATCCGTTGTAACCGAAATAACCTCGAAGCATTTGCAGCCATGCTGCTGGGCTTGGGCTGCATGGTACGGATTGAACAACCCGCAGAATTACTCGAGGCTTTTCAGCAAGTACAAAGGCGTTGCTCGCAGATTCTCAAGGCGAATACCTGAACAGGTAATGTTTAAATTAACCAGCCTCGAGTGACTGCTTGTGGAATAACTGTATTTTGAAAGTATGCCCATAATGCTGGGTAGGCAGCAAGGTGTGGTTCTTTGAGTTTTAAAAGTTGCTCCTCGGTAATTGGGGTTTCGTTTGTAATGTTTTTTGCATGTAACCAAGCTGGCAAGAAGGCATCTATGGCTTTGACAAATTTGGCTTCTTCGCTGCTTTTTGTTTCAAATTCATGCCAGATTGCGTGGAAATGTTCAGCTTGGGTTGCGGGTAATAAGGCAAATAATTTCTCAGCCGCTGCTTGTTCTCGAGTGGCTTGGCTTGTGTCATTAAGGAAAATATTGGTATCACCTGCATAAACTTCAACCAAATCATGAATAATTGCAAGCTTGAGTAATTTGGTTGTATCAAGTGGTTTTCCTGCTAATTCATGAAGCGTTATTACTGCCACTGCTAGATGCCATGAGTGTTCGGCACTATTCTCGAGCCGTAAACCACTGGGGATAACAGTTGTGCGTTGCGTGTTTTTTAATTGATCAATTTCGAGTAAAAATTCTAGTTGTCGCAGTAAATCCATTTGGTGTTACCAACTTCCATGAACGTGCTGGCGAATCAGATTGTCATAAATGGCTTGAACAGCTTGCATGGTGCTTGCCTCGAGTGGTGGCAGGTCAGCGGCGGCAAAGTTTTGCTCGGCTTGAGTTGCATTTTTTGCTCCTGGAATACTGCATGTCACTTCAGGGAACATACCAATCCAGCGCAGTGCAAATTGCGTTAAACTCGAGCCATTAGGTACAAGCGGGCGCAAACGTTCAACGGCTTCAAGCCCAATAGCGTAAGGCACACCAGAGAATGTTTCGCCTTTGTCAAAAGCTTCGCCGTTGCGGTTAAAGGCACGGTGATCGCTTTTCTCAAAACTCGAGTTGGCATTCATTTTGCCTGTTAGCAAACCGCTGGCAAGTGGTACTCGAGCCAGAATACCAACTTGGCGTTTGGCAGCTTCGGTAAAGAAAGTATCGCTTGGTTTGAGGCGAAACAAATTAAAAATAATTTGTACGCTTTGCACACCCTCATACTGAATACCAAGCATGGCTTCTTCGACGGTTTCAACACTTATGCCATAATGCCGAATCATGCCATCGCTTTTCATTTCCTCGAGAATGCTAAAAACTGTATCAGAACGGTACAAATCTGTGGGTGGGCAATGCAATTGCAGTAAGTCAATGGTCTCGAGTTTAAGGTTATCTAAGCTGCGTTTCACCCATGCGTGCAGGTTTGCTTTGCTGTACCCTTCGACTGTTTGTTTAGGTAATCTGCGCCCTGCTTTGGTGGCAACAAAAAATGGTTCAGTGCGTTCGCTGCGAAGTTGAGCAATTAACCGCTCGGAGCGACCATCACCATAAACATCGGCGGTATCAATAAAATTAACGCCCATATCCAAGGCTTTATGTAGCGCACCAAGGCTATCTTCATCCCGCACCTCGCCCCAAGTGCCACCGATCGCCCATGCACCAAAACTGATGCTCGAGACGTTAAAACCTGTACGACCCAATGTTCTGTATTCCATGAATTCAGTCTACCTCGAGTCAAGATGTCTATGGCAACCAGACATCTTTTTCAGATTTGGCTTGTTACAATGCTTTTGTATGCAAACGATTCAATTAACCCGTGGCGTTCCTGCCGACGAATCCTACCCACTCGAGTTGGTGCGTGAATGCGCGGCAGCTGTGATGCAAGACCCCAAACTTTCGCTCGAGGCTATGCGTTATGGCACTGGTTATGGTTTTAATCCGTTGCGTGAACTTCTGGCAGCGCAAAATGGTGTGACTGCCGATCAAGTGTTAATTGGGAATGGCAGTTTGTCATTTGTGGATTTGCTTGGTTTAATTCTTACACCCGGTGCAACTGTGCTCGTCGAATCTCCTACTTATGACCGCACAATTACACTCCTTAAACGTCATGGGGTGAATATCGTAGCTGTGCCACTCGAGCCTGACGGCGTTCATCTCGAGGCGTTCACCAAAGCCGTGCAAACCTATAAGCCTACACTGGCGTACTTAATTGCCGATTTTCAAAACCCAAGTGGTGCGACCATGAGTTTGGAAAAACGCCAAGCTGTGCTTGCATTAGCCGAGACGCACAACTTTATGATTCTCGAGGATGCACCGTACCGTCCATTGCGTTTTCGGGGTACCAGTATTCCCAGTTTATTTGAGTTAAACCCCGCTAAGGTCATGCAAATGAGTTCGTACACCAAGCAAATCTCGCCTGGAGTGCGGGTTGGTACGTTGGTTGGTGATAAAACTTGGTTAGCTAAATTTGCCAAAGCTGCCAACGATACCTATATTTCTGGGGCATTTTTAGGGCAAGCCACTGTTTTTGAATTCCTCAAACGCGGTCATCTCGAGCCACAACTGGCGCGTTTACGTGCCTTGTACGCCCCGCGTCTCGAGCGAATGGCAGCGGCATTACGTACCAATGGTTTAACCGATTTCCTCGAGCCTGATGGTGGTTTTTTCTTATCGGTGAATTTGCCAAGTGGCTCGAGTATTGCCGATATTCTGGGTAAAGCTGCCAATGCTAGTTTAGCTCTAACCGATGGACGTGGTTTTTTTGTCAATCCAGCCGATGGTAATCAATTCTTGCGTTTACCATTTTGTGCTTTATCGTTTGAAGAAATTGATGAAGGTATGAAACGCTTAGCTGGTCTGCTGGCTTGAGGCATTCTTTAACTTGACTGAATATTAGACATTTGGCGGATGATTTTGTAATGAACGGGGGTAGAATGTTCGATGTGACAGCAGTCAATTCTCAAACAGTCGAAAAATTCTTTGGTGAGTACGGATGGAGCTTTGAAACCATTGGTGATGGTGTTTGGCGTACTGGTTTCAAAGGCGAAAATGGTTTTTTCACCATTTACATGCGTTTAACCGACGCGTGGCTATACATGACCATCTCGCCTTTTGTACCCGCTCCTGAACTCGAGAAAACCCGAGTTCATACCATGGAAGCCATGTTGCATTTTAACCGAGAAATGAACTTAGCCAAATTTGTGCTCGACGAAGACGAAGATGTGACTTTAACCGTCGAGTTACCCATTTCCGCTATTCGGTACGAAGTTTTTGCTGAAGGTTTAACTGCACTAGCCTATTATGCCGATGATATTTACCTTGATATGCTCGAGTTAGCCAACGACCCCCATGCTGTGTCGAGGTTTAGAAGTTTGAATGGTAAAACCAGTAAACCAATGGTGGCATAACCTATGCCACCAATTCGCGTAAAAATTGAACGCTTTTTCGCACACCATCAGCACCATCGTTAATCTCGAGGTTGATCGTGCCTTGGAAGTTGCGTAACCAATCCTTGTATAGAAGCCACGGTACCCCATTAACGCTGCCGAGGGTGTGATGTGCGTCGGAAGTACCATCGTTATCTTGCAAGTGCAAATGAATGGTATTGCTCAGTCCATGCACGTACTCGGCTAAGCGGGCACGCCCAAACTCGAGACCACCAGTGCTGGTGCCATCTTGTAATTCGGTAGTGCAACCTTCGACAAGGGCATGACCCACATCTATGCAGTTGCCCCAACCAACACTTTTGGTCAAAGCTTCGAGTTCGTTCACCCCACGCAATAAATCGTAACTATCTAATGCTAAATTCTCGAGCGCAATTGGTACAAGAGGCGTAATTTCTTGCAAACTCTGCTCGAGTTTAGCTCTGGCATACGGTAACAACAACTCGTGACGCAAAGGAATCAAACCACTATGCAAGACTGCACAAATAGCACCAACTTCGGCAGCGTACTCGAGACCTCGGTTGGTACGAGCCACGCTGTTTTCACGGACTCCTGGCATTAAACTAGCTAAATTCAAATCGATGTAACTGAGGTGCACAGTCACCCCAATTCCTGTGGCTCGAGTTAATTCATGTACCAATTTAATATCTTGGGCTGCGGGCAGAATTTCGTGGACATCAAAAGCCAATTCAATAAATTGCAACTCGAGTTCAGTTGCTAATTTAAAAGCTTCTTGTAAATCCAGAATTCTGGCATTGAGTGGCGTGAAACCTAAACGCATGTTGTCCTTTCAGGAGAGCTACTTTACCGCTAAAGCACGCTTTTGGGCTTCCTCAAGGGTGGCTTTGACATCTCCGCCACCTTTCAAAATACGTTCCAAGGCTTCCTCGAGAATAATTTTTTGGGTGGCATAAGCAGCCGTTCTGGGGCGCGGTACCGCTTCGTCAAATTGCTCGAACGCCACTTTGCGATACGGATTTTCTTTATACCAATCGTTTAAGAGCGGTAACACACTACGACGCACAGGCACGTAATAAGCAGCTTTAGTCCAACGCACAATATTCTCGGATTTCATTAAGAACTGCCAAAAAGCCCATGCACCAGCTCGTTCTTCGGGGCTGGAGTCCTTTAAAACTACCAATTGTGCGCCACCAAAAGGCACAATGCGTTTACTGACAATTGGCATTGGTGTTGCACCAAGTTCAAAAGTTACACTGTACGGCAAGATATCGGGCCAATTAGCAATGCTGGCAATTGCCATGTGTGCTTTGGTTCGCACAAAATCCAGAATCGCAAATTGAGCCTCGCCAAGCGAACGCGGAATCGCCGAGCCTTGCTTGGTTAAATCTTGCAAGAACTGCGCTGCCTCGAGCACCTCTTTGCTATTAAAATTGGCTAAACCATTCGGCAATACCACATTGCCACCTCGAGTTAAAACCATTTGCTCAAACTGCCAAGAATCAGCAATGGCAATAAATCCTTTGCCTGTGCGGTTGGTTAGGGTTTTCGCTAAGGTTGCAAATTCAGCCCAAGTGTTCGGCGGGCGCAAACCCTTAGAACGCAACAACGAAGCATTGTAAAACAGCACAGGCGTACTCGAGTTAAATGGTAAACCAAAACGTTTGCCTTCGTACACACCATAATTCCAAACAGCAGGAAAGAAATCTTTCTCGAGAGCAGCATCTAAATTCTTTTCAAACGAAGCTAAATCGGCAAGCACACCATCTTCGGCAAGTTTCGGAAAAAAACCGATCTCGGCTTGGTACAAAGTTGGCGCATTCTTTGCCCGCAACGCTGCCACCAGTTTGGCACCACTTTCGGTATATGAACCGACTTGTTGTGCGTCCACTTCGTATTTATCTTGGGAACTATTAAAATCTTTGGCAAAAGCAGCCACGGTTTTATCTGCCCCTGCCATTGAATGCCAAAACACCACTTTGGTTGGATTGCGTTGCGCTTGGGCTACCAGTAACGCAGCACCAAGCAAACCAGCTGCCACAAAAACAGTTCGACGAATCATCATAAGCCTCCTAAGGGAATGCTAAGAGTCTACCGTGAACTGGGTGTCAGCGGAAGCTAAAGCAATCTTGAGGTTGAACAAGGGAGACGATGCGAACTCGAGCCAGTGATTAAGCTCGGAGCAACCGGCACCATCGTCGAAGTCAAACCCGGACTACCTTGTGCCACGCGGCTTAGCAGCTTCGAGCCAAGGTCAAACGCTTAGAAGCAATCAAGACCGATGCCGAGAAATTGGCAGGGCAATTTGCGGAGCTTGTGGTGGAACTCAAAGCCAAAGCAGGCGAAGGCAAAATTTACGGCGCAATTACCAGTCAAATGGTGGCAGATGCCGTAGAGCAACAAACAGGTTTAGCCATTGACAAGCGCAAGATTGAAATGGGCAAAGCCATCAAAGATTTAGGCGAGTACGGCGTGGTTTACAAACCACACCCAGAAGTGCCAATTCCACTCAAGTTGAACGTAACGGCTGCGTAAAAGTAGCTTGTGATGTACAATGCCCCTCGAGAATTCTCGAGAGGCATCTTCTGATTTTCAAGGTATCAGCGCACTGTGTTTTGGTGTTTGTAATTTGCGTAACCAATTAAAAAATTATGCTAAAGTTGAGTTTATGGATTTAGTTGCGCTAATCAAATCATTTAATCAAGCAGTTGACAAAGTTCCTGCTTTGCGTCGTCTTTGGGGAGTTCTTGCCATTATTTTTTTGTTAAGTATTGTGAATGGCTTAGGTCTCAATCCAGAACAAGCAGTATTCGGTGGAGTTATCGTAATTTCCTTACTTTTTCTACTTGTACTTTTTACTGTTTTCGCCAACAGTAAATCATTTGATGTAACTAAACAACTTTCCGTGATTGTTTGGACTATTACCATTCTATTTTCAATTGGTTTAGCTGGACTACTGGGATTTTATTTTTGGGATGCAGTAGTCAGGAGAATCCAACCCCCTACACAGACTGAGAAACCGAGCGAAGCTATTCCACCGTTAGTGATGGTAAGTATTGTAAAAAAGACAGTTCAAGTTGTAAATGCTAAAGTGGGAGACGACGATGGCAAAAACGATTTATATAAGTATGTAGCTCCAAGTGGGTGTATAATTCAGAGCCATAAGTTCAATGAAATTTCTAAAGCGGGGAGTTCAGCCTACTCTTTGAAATTAAGTACAGACTCAACTCTCGAAGTGGCTTGGTCTATGCAATCAGAGCAAAAGAAAGTGGCTGGTGTTGTTGTGGACACAAAACCTGCATGGTTAGAATTGTCGATGGATGTTGAATTGAAGTGTACATCTTAGCCACCAACCGCGTAGGATGGGTTATGCCAACCGCACCATTGCCCACGCTATCTCGAGTAACGAATGAGCTTTTTACCCTTTGCCTCGAGCTTGGGCTTTATTAGTGGCTCGAGCATCAGATTCTTACTCGAGGGTTCTTGTTGTACGATACTCCCATGAGCTTAGTTGAACTCAAAGAAAACACCAAAAAACTTCCAGAAGCCGAATTTCTTGAATTTGCCCGTTGGGTGCGTCAACTCGAGTCGGATAACTGGGATGCACAAATAGCAGCAGACCTTGAATCAGGGCAGTTTGATGCGTTGCTTGAGGCAGTTAAAGCAGATATTGATTTTGGAAACATCAAAGCCTTGTGAATCACTTTACTCGTCCAGGTTTTTGGGATTTCTACCATAGACTGCTACCAGAAATTCAAACTTTGGCAGATAAAAATTATGCGTTGCTCAAAGAAAATCCACGACATCCGAGCCTGCAACTTAAACAGATTGGGCGCTTATGGTCAGTCAGAATTAACGATGATTACCGTGCACTTGGCTTGGATGATGCCGTTGGCATTGTTTGGTTTTGGATTGGCAGACATGACGAATACGAACGATTACTTAAAAATCGTTGAGTAGTTAAGACCCTCCACCTCAAGCTATGTGCTTTTTTTTGGCTTGGCTATTCTCGAGTCAGACCAAAATCTACTGTCTCGAGCAGGATGTCGCTGGGTATTCAGTGGCGCTTGGAGGCGATGCACCTTAATTTCTATCAATCAGCTATTTTGAGTAGGGGAGACTAAGCTGTTACTAGCATTGTGTAATCTCGAGTTGCAGATTAGAGTAACCAGTAGGAGACATTATCATGCCTAAACTTAATCAAATCATCGCAGTCGAAAAAGGTGTCAAAAGCCGTTCCTTCCAAGAATTAACCGAAGCCCATCATGCATTGCAAAAACCAACCTTACTTTCTGGCATCTCGAGAACATACCGTCCTAAAGACGAAGAAGGCGAGCAATTACCAGCAGAATCTACCAAAGTTCAAGTCAAAGCCGAAGAAGTGGTTCGTGCCACAGCTGGTATTCTGACTCGTTTATTCGATGTCACAGCCAGCAAAGATTGGGCGAATTGTATTGCCAAAGCCAATGTGGTGATTGAAGGCAAAACTATTTTATCCGATGTGCCGATTTCGTATTTGCTGTTTTTAGAAAAGCAATTAACCGATTTGCATACCTTTATTAAAAAACTACCTGTGTTGGATGCCTCAGAAAGCTGGGTTTTTGATGCCAGTGCCGATTGCTGGGCAACCGAACCTGTGCAGACCTTACGCACCAAGAAAATCCCTCGTAACCACGTCAAAGCCGAGGCTACCGAGAAGCACCCAGCCCAAGTCGAAGTGTACTACGAAGATGTGACTGTGGGTTTTTGGCGTACCTTGAAATTCTCGGGCGCAATGCCAGCTAAGCGTGTTAACGAATTACTTGAGCGAGTTGAGAAATTGCAAACCGCTGTAAAGTTTGCTCGAGAAGAAGCCAACGCTGTTGAAGTCACCGAGCAAAAATTGGGTGAGAAATTCTTTGAGTATTTACTTGGTTAGGTTTTGGTCTATGCAAGGTTAAAACAGAATCTCGAGTGAACAGGATAGGATGTTCACTCGAGATTTCTTTCAAACCGTAGCGGCGAGGCAATAAGCCAAAACGCGAGTTGTCAGACTAACCCAGCCCTGTTACACTGCTCGAGAAGTGCAAGCTCATGTTGAAGCTGAAGCTCACAGAGATCACGGTACCCAGTGCAGGTTCGAGTCCTGCGACCGCCACCAATGGCGGAATAGCCCAATGGCAGAGGCATACCGTCCTCGAAACATAATTTCAGATTATCACTTCAAGCTACGCATTCACTGCCGAACACCAAGTCAACCGCTCGAGGTCGGCAATCGTTGGATACCGGTGCATCTCCGGTCTGCTGCTCCACATGCAGCGGTAGTTTAATAGTAAAACACGACGATCTCAGAATGAACCTTTGGCTTAAACGTGTTGGTGTGTGCAAATGGGCAGTAAAAACGAGTCGGGGCGATGGACATTCGCCTCGACTTCCTTATTTTAAGAACTCGAGTACTTCTTGGTGCAGTGCTGCATTGGTACCCACGGCATCTTTGCCATGAATCGTGGCTTCGCCTGCCCACGTGGTGAAATGCCCACCAGCTTCTTCAAGAATCGGTTGCATTGGCGCACAATCCCAGACGTTCATACCAGCGTCCAGCATAATATCGGCTCGACCTGTTGCCAGCATCACATAGCCGTAACAATCGCCCCAACCACGTACCAGTTGCACTCGAGCTGCCAGCGCATCGTATTGCCCGCCGCGTTTGCGACAAGATTCTGAACTGGTAGTCAGCAGTGTCGCTTCGGCTAAGTTGTTGGTTGTTGAAACTCGAGCCACCCGCCCATTGAGGTACGCTCCCATGCCTTTGGCAGCGTAGAGCATTTCATTTTGCACAGGTAAGTACACCGCGCCAACACTGGCAACCCCTGCAATCTCGAGGGCAACCAGTGTGCCGTACAGTGGCACACCGCGTATAAAGGATTTTGTGCCATCCAGCGGATCAATAATCCAGCGCATATCAGCATCGCCGATTTCGAGTCCAGCTTCTTCACCAATGATGCTGTGGCTGGGGTAATCGCGTTTAATGCGCTCCCGAATGACAGTTTCGGCTTCGCGGTCAGCAATGGTGACGGGGGTGTCGTTGGTTTTGGTTTCGACAGTCACACCCGTATTAAAGTACGCCAAGGTGCGTTTACCACCAAGGTAAGCTGCTTCGATACAAGTCTCGAGATATGCACGTAAATCTGCCATGCCTCGAGTGTAACATTTGCCCAGCTCGAGTTTTGACTAAATGGTGGGTTTTCTCACAACAAAGGCTTTGGGGTACGCATAAACTGCTTACATAGATTTCTCGAGGAGTGATATATGCGTTTTTTGGGTTTGGTTTGTGGTCTTCTTTTAGCGGCGTGTAGTGGTAATCAAAGCATTCCTAGTCTGACCTCGAGCACAGGCAATTGGTCTGACCCTGCCACTTGGGGTGGCAAAGTTCCAACATCAGGAACCAACCTCGAGATTCCAGCAGGGCAAGTGGTAACACTAGACACCAATGCCGTGGTGGGTGGTTTAACTGTTTATGGCACACTAAATTTTGCGCGTAAAGATCTGCAACTCGAGGCGCGTTGGATCATGGTTGAGGGTAAAGATGCTGCCTTAAAAATTGGGAATTCATTGGAGAGTTTCAAAAACCGTGCCAGTATCACCTTAACAGGCAGCAACGAAACCGAGAACATTATGGGCATGGGAACCAAATTCTTAGCTGCCATGAATGGTGGTCGTCTCGAGATTTACGGTGAGCAACGGATGGCTTGGACAAAATTAAATCGGAGTGTAGCCAAAGGTGCCACCCAACTCGAGCTTGCCGAAACCCCAGATTGGCGTGTTGGTGAAAGTATTGTGCTTGCCTCAAGTGCCTTAGACCCCACCCAAGCCGAAACTCGAGTGATTACAGCGGTAAATAATAAAACGATTAGCTTCGATCAACCACTCGAGTTTGCTCATTATGGGCAGTTACAAAGCTTTGCAGGGAAAACACTGGATGAACGAGCCGAAGTCGGTTTGCTCAGTCGTAACATTGTGATTGAAGGCGATGCTGCCAGCCAAACTAAGCAATTTGGTGGTCATGTCATGGTCATGGGTGTAACTGGGAGCACTCGAGAAACCAATATTGCTGCTAGCAGCACAGCTAAAATCCAAGGCATTGAATTTCGTCGGCTAGGACAATTTCAGAAACTCGGGCGTTACCCGTTGCACTGGCATCGAAATGGCAACTCGAGCAGCAGTTTTGTAGCAGGCTCGAGTTTTCATCAGAATTATCAACGGGGCGTGGTGGTTCATGCCTCCGATCAGATTCGTATTAGTGAAAATGTTGTTTATGGCAGCGTCGGACATAGTTATATGACCGAGGATCGTTCAGAAATCGGTAATACGTTCGAGCGTAATTTGGGCATACTGACTAAACCTTTTCCAAAACCCTCGAGTAATGCCGAACAAGCTGCCCAAAACGATGAACAAGCCGCAACTTTTTGGATTCGTGGTCCGAATAATAAATTTATTGCCAATCATGCCGCTGGTGGTTGGCATTCAGGATTCTGGTTTGATGGTGCTTTAGCCACCAATAACGATTTTGTTTTCCGCGATAACACCGCCCATTCGTATTTGGTGGGGCGAGGAATCAAAGGGTCTTGTTGCTTTGGCGAAAAAGGTGCATTGTGGATCACACCAGAAAAAGATACATACGGCACTTTCCACGGACCATTTGAATTCACCAATACAACACTTTATAAAAACCGTGAAGCTTTCTGGGCATTACCAAAAAGTGGCGATGGCACAGGAGCTTCCAGCGTAGACCTGAACAACGCCATCCTTGCCGATAATGCCCTCGGACTCTCGAGTCAAGGTTTACGTGACAGCATCATCATTGGACGCAGTGCCAACACTGATGCAGACCCCGAAGTTGGACGAGCAGGTGTCCAAGAATACGGCAACACCAGCCGACTCGAGAACATCACTTTTGTCAATTTTACCGATGGAGGCACAGCGTTAGAGACACGAAATTGCTTTAGAGAAGCCCCCAACGTTATCAGCAAAGGGATTCAACTGATTAACGCCGAATTAAACCTGTGTTCAGGCTCGAGCGACCTCAGTATCCTTGATGATGGCACACTGTCTGGCACAGGACAAATCAGTACTATCACACCAGCTTCAAACGAAAGTGGTTCTCGAGCCATGTGGACAGCCGATTGTCCACTTAGTGCCAATAAAACCACTCGAGCCTGCCCTGGAAAACTCGAGTACTGGCATTTGTACGTACAAACCGCTGGTGGTACAACCCCATCGTTAATTCGTGATGATGGCGTGCAACTCGACGCAAGCGATGTCGAAAGCTACCCGTTTTATTGGACGATGATTCAAGGGCGCATTTATGCCTTATCCCAAGATTTAAGTGTCACCAGTGCCATACGTTTACGAGCAGGAATCAAATACAACAATGAAGCCGATGAAAACATGATTCGTACTGGACGAGTGACCGTGCCAGTCGCAGGCAATTACAGCATCACCCAATGCGATTATGGAGCTTACGATGGTATGACCTGCAAAAACAAAACCACATTACCAAGTGTTGCCAATGCTGCGGCACTCGAGGGTAGACAAACCCCAGCATACTATTACGATATCAGCAACAAAAAACTGCATATTTGGTTAGTAGCAGGAACAGACACATCAGTCATACTCGAGCGCAAGTAAATTAAAACAATACTGAAAAGCGCAGCTTGAAGTTAGCTCGAGTTAATATCTCAAATTTGCTCCCCCCTTGTTTGGTGCTAAATGGATTGTGCAAGTCGAAATCCAAGGTCATCCACACGAAAGCTTGGATGACTTTTACGGCGGCATGAGGCACGGCAGCTTCGTGCTGGGTCGCTCCATCCACCTCCACGGAAAACACGGTACGAACCATAGACAGCGCTGTCATAGATATCCCAACACCATTCCCATACATTACCAATCATGTCGTAGAAACCCCAAGCGTTTGGTGCTTTGGTACCAACCTTGTGCAATTGTGCCTCCGAGTTTTCAACAAACCAGGCAATATCGTTTAACTCACCATACCGAACGGTATTGTCCCCTGCTTTACAAGCCAATTCCCACTCGGCTTCTGAAGGCAAGCGAAAACCATTGGCATGCCAATCACACAGTGGTTCACCTGCGGAATCCCACGAATAGCATTCTGCTAAACCTGCTTTTTTTGATAACAGATTGCAAAAATGTATTGCCTCGAGCCAAGAGATTTCAACGATTGGCTTTTGACTATTTTCAGCATATTCCATCTGGCTTTGACTAAACAACAAGTATTGCTCTTGTGTGATAGCAAATTTACTTAACCGAAACGAAGGCAGATCAACAGTCCAACGAACGTTACTGCCCTCATCTTTTAACGTTATTTTGGCAGCAACAACTGGTAGCATCTGTGCGATTATTGTTTGCATAACCGCACCTTGCCGAATTTCTAAGTTTGGCATCTGCTAACTCTCGAGTTTCCAACGCGTACCTGATGCCGTATCCTCGAGCGAAACGCCTAGGGCTTTTAAGCGTTCTCGCAGCCCATCTGAACGACTAAAATCACGATTTTGGCGGTACACCCCTCGGGCTTCAATGGCAATTTGCATTAACCCCTTGAGTAACTCGGCATCATCTCGAGCTGAGTTCTGCGTGGTGTGGTACAAACCAAGTACCCCACCAACAAAGGTGTTATAAAAATGCAGGGCTTTCTCGAGGCTGCTTTTCCCCGCTCCAGCGGCTAATGCTGCATTGACTTCTCGAGTCAAGTCAAACACGGCTGCCAGTGCTTTTGGTGTATTAAAATCATCATCTAGGGCAGTTTCAAATTCGTGGATGGCTCGAGCAATGGCTTGCTCGAGGGTTGCGCTTGTGCCTTCGTTGGCTTCTGGGATGCGTCGCTCGAGTTCACGTTTGACTTCTCGTAAACGCCCAAGGGCGGTTTTTGCCCCTTCGATGGTGTCATCGCTGACTTCGGCAATACTGCGGTAATGGCTTTGAATATAAGCAAGTCGTAAGACCATTGGCTCAGCTTTTTGCGTATAAAAATCGGCAAGCGAAATATAATTGCCTTTGGACTTGCTCATTTTTTCGCCACCAATGGTCAGCATATTGCCATGCAACCAATACTTGGCAAATTTATAGCCAGCTCCTTCGGCTTGGGCAATCTCGGCTTCATGATGCGGAAATTGAATATCTAAACCACCTGCATGAATATCAAAACCTTCGCCCAAGTACTTTAACGCCATTGCCGAGCATTCGATATGCCACCCAGGAAAACCTTCGCCCCACGGCGAATTCCAACGCATAATATGCTCGGGTTCAGCAAATTTCCATAACGCAAAATCAAGCGGATCATCTTTTTCTTCACGCACATCCTCACGCGTTCCATGCTCGAGATCATCAATTTTCTTACCGCTCAACTGCCCATATGCAGCAAAACTCCGCACCCGAAAATAGACATTACCATCACGTTCATACGCATGACCACGATCTATTAAACGCTGCACCATCTCGATTTGCTCGAGAATATGCCCAGTGGCACGTGGTGTAATACTTGGTTTTTTAATGCCTAATTGCTCGAGATCACGAAAATACGCCCACATATACTTATCAGCAATTTCCATTGGCTCGAGTTGCTCGAGTTTAGCCCGTTGCCCAATACGATCCACACCTTCATCATCCGATTCGGTGGTGATATGCCCAACATCGGTGACATTAGAAACAAAACGCACTGTAAAACCACGGTACTCAAACCAACGACGAATCACATCAAACGAAACCCCTGTACGACCATGCCCAAGATGAGATTCCGAGTACACCGTCGGACCGCACAAATACATACCAATGTGATTTGGGCTACTCGGCACAAACACTTCTTTACTACGCGACAACGAATTAAAAACAGTAATCATAAAACCTCTTTATTAAAAACTTGAAAATAAAAAACGCTCGAGAGGACCACCTCGAGCGAGCGAAAACCAACACAACATTACGCCACTCGGACTCGAGGGCAACAACACAATAACAAAGCGTTCATACCAAGAGTATACACAATTTACAACCGAACACCAGTCCAATGCGCTTCCCAAATCTCAGGTTCAAGCGCAGCATCCCAATCGGCACGAGAAACAGGCAAAATCACCAATTCAACATGCACAGTCGAATGTAACCGCGCCACAGGCTCGACCCGCAGAATTTCACGCACAGTATTCATCTCACCTTCAAGCACCAACAAGCACTCGAGCAACTCGGGTTTTTTAGTCTCGAGTAACACCAACAAACCAAAACGCGCCCCATAATGAGAACGTAAGGCACTGGCTACACCACGCAATTGCTCGGGGCTAAGTGAAGTCATACCATAATCTAAAATACCAACCCTACCTTCACCCACCCCCAAATGGACGCATTGACACCAAACCCACACCCTGATACACTCCTACTGCCCAAGTCATTGGGTACTGCCGACGCGGTGGGGAATCGTCTAACGGCAGGACAACAGTTTCTGGATCTGTTTATCGTGGTTCGAATCCACGTTCCCCAGCCAAAGCCCTCGAGAACGTCCGCCTCGAGCCAGCTTGTACCAACCCACGATGGTCCCATCGTCTAGCGGTCTAGGACGGTGCCCTCTCAAGGCGCAGACACGAGTTCAAGTCTCGTTGGGATCACCAAAGCAACCACACTGTCAAATAGTGTGGTTTTTGCTATTTAGACTATGTTATAGAAAATCATTTGATCTGCAACTAAATCACTGTATATAAGAGTGACTTGAGAGTGAATCAAGCTATTTGCGAGTAAAATGTAATCAGAGCTACAGTATAGTAAGCGTGATTAAAAATTGATGCTGTATTGTTGGTAACACCTTTTTCCTTCAATATCAGAACCTTATTCTAAGTTAATTAAAAGCGGTTGTTCTCATAATTGCTAGGTGAAACGTAACGCTAACGTTACTGAGATTTTTGTACCCTTTCTCGGATTTCTTCGGAAATCGAGTAAAGGGGATAATGATGAAGCAAAATTGGGTTATTTGGTTGTGGCGTGAACTTCATGCCTGGATAGGTATACGGGCAAAATATGACCCCGTTCTGATTGTGTTTCAGTTGGCAAGGTGTTGGTTTTTATGAAATCAGCATTGTGTTTTGTGATCGTATCTCAAATGAAGCTTTTTTTGGCTCGAGTGAAGTGCTACATGGGAAAACATTTTTTGTATTCCATTCGGTTTTCTCGAGTTTTTATGATTGTACTTGGTTTGAGTGCGTTGACCTTGGTTTTTGGGCGGAGTCAGGCGAATTGGTCGGCAAAGGAATTACAGATTATTCGGCAGTTGTGGTTAGGGAGTTTAGGAGCACAACCAGCAGACCCTACCAATGCTGTATCTGAGGATGCTCGAGCAGCGGCGTTGGGTCATAAAGTTTTTTTTGATACGGTTTTTTCTGAGGATGGTTCGGTAGCATGTGCGACTTGCCATAAACCCGAGATTGCTTTTGCCGATCATAATCAATTGGCTGAAGGTCTTGGTACGGCTGCTCGAAATACACCAACAATAATTGGCAGTGCTTTTCAACCATTTCAATTTTGGGATGGACGGTCTGATTCTTTGTGGTCTCAAGCTCTTGGACCGATGGAAAGTGCTGTTGAGCATGGCACTAATCGAATTTTTGTGGCTCGACAAATCTTTAAAAAATACCGAGCTGAGTACGAAGCATTATTTGGTGAACTGCAAAATCTCGAGGATAAAACGCGTTTTCCACCACTGGCTGAATCATTTGCATCTTCAGATGTTCGTGCTGCTTGGGATAATATGCGTTTTACTGATCAAAAAGTGGTATTGCGAGTTTTTACCAATGTTGGAAAAGCTATTGCTGCTTATGAACGCTTACTTCGTCCTGCGGCTGCACCTTTTGATCAGTATGCAGAGGCTATTCTCGAGACCAATGACTCGAGTGGTTTAACCGCGATTTCTGCGGAGGCACAAGCTGGGTTACGATTATTTATTGGTAAGGCAAATTGTGTAGCTTGTCATAGCGGGGCTTTATTAAATGATGGCAATTTTTATAACACAGGTATTGGTGTTAACCCAAGTTTAGGTGAGGCTGATTCTGGGCGTGCTCAAGGTTTAGGTCTTTTGGGGCGTAGTGGGTTTACATGTCTATCTGAGTTTAGTGATTCGACTAACTTGTGTGAAGCCACTCGTGCAGCATTGGGTTTAACCAATGAAACTGCAATCAATGGTTCTGAAAATACTGCAACCACTTTGCCCCAAAAGACTTCTTCAAGTAATAGTCCTGATGATGTGGTTGAAGTTGTTCAGACTTCTTCTTTTGCTGCGTGGCTTGGTGCCTTTAAAACTCCGAGCTTGCGTAATGTGGCTCGAACTGCACCGTATATGCACGCAGGTCAGCTCAACACCTTAAGACGAGTGGTTGAACATTACAATCGTGCACCAGTGGCTGCAACAGGGAAAACACAAATTACACCACTTGGTTTGAGTGATCAGGAGGTGGAACAATTGGTGGCATTTTTGCAAACACTTAACAGTGGTGTTGATGCTGCAACGATGTGGCTCGAGCCACCACATTAAGCATTTGAACAATTGTCGTTTAGCTTTTTTGGTTCTAAAGGAGATTTATGAAAATACTATCTGTTGTTGTGGTACTTGTGGCAGTTGGGGCGTTGATTACTTTTGCACAGGAGCGAACTTTAAATGTTGGTTTGGATGCCGATCCGCCTAACCTTGACCCAGCAGTCTCGAGTGCTTTTGTGGACAGACAAGTGCAAAATCAGATTTATGACAAACTTGTTGATATTAATTCACAATTAAAAATTGTCCCAATGTTAGCAACTGCTTGGAAAGTTAGTGATTTAGGAACCTCTTATACATTGACATTGCGGCAGAATGTCATATTTCATGATGGCACACCGTTTGATGCGGGTGTTGTGAAATTTAATTTAGAACGGTACCTGAATTTAGAGACTTCCAGACGTAAAGGTGAATTGGCTGCAATTAAGGAGATTAAAGTGTTAAGTCCCACTTCGATTCAACTCAATCTTAAATTTCCTTTTGCACCGTTGTTGTCTGTTCTAGCCGATCGTTCTGGGATGATGGTTTCACCTACTGCTGTGGCTAAATTTGGTAAAGACTTTACCAATAACCCAGTAGGAACAGGGGCGTTTCGTTTTGTTGAACGCCGTCGTCAGGATCGTATTGTGCTTGAGAATTATGCACAGTATTGGGATACATCCAATCGAGCAAATTTTGATAAGTTAGTGTATCGCCCATTTCCCGATGGTGATGTCCGAACGGCTAATTTGTTGTCTGGCGCAGTTCAAGTGATCACACCAATAGACCCTAAGGATCTAAAAACAATCGCTACTAATACTCGAACGGAGGTATCTTCGATAGCAGGGCTTGGTTACCAAGGCATTCCTTTAAACACTGCCCGTGCACCATTTAATAATAAAGCCTTGCGTCAAGCATTTGCTGCGACCATAGACCGCGAAGCTGTTGACCGAGTTGTGTTCCTTGGAAGTGTCATCCCTGCGATGACTCCATTTCCACCAGGTTCCCCTGCCTATAGTAAGCTTTTTGCGGTCACACCACCTAATCTGGAATTGGCTAAGAAAAAACTGATCGAAGGTGGTCGTCCTAATGGATTTAGTTTCACCATGTTGGTTGCAACAGGTACCGTCAATGCACAATTAGCACAACTGTACCAAGCCTTTGCTAAAACTGCGAACATAGACCTCAATATTGAACAAATCGAGTTTGGTACTTTGCTGGCTCGAGCTGATAAAAAAGACTTCGACGCACTTGCTTTAGGTTGGAGTGGACGACCCGACCCAGATGGCAATATCTTTGATTTCTTCACCACAGGTGCTGCTAATAATTATAGTGGTTACAGCAATGCTAGAGTGGATCGTTTGTTGCAATTAGCTCGTCAAACCCGCGACATTGTTATTCGTAAAGACATTTATGAAGATGCGCTCGAGAATATCGTTGCAGATGCGCCGTACTTAATTATGTATTTCCAAAAGATCAACATTGGTAAGCTCAAAACTGTGGATGGTTTACCACTCAATCCTGACGGCATTATGCGTTTCAAGTTTGTTAAACTTAACTAGTTTTAGGTGCAGGCTCGAGATCATTTACTCGAGCCTGCTAATTTTTTTTAAAAGACAAAATATGCTGAGGTTCGCGCTGCGTCGCTTGTTATATACCACACCGACACTGCTGATTGTTACAATCATGGTTTTTTCTTTGGTGCGAGTACTACCTAATAGCCCTGCACTGTTGATGCTAGGAGAGGAAGCTTCACCTGAGTTAATTGCTGCTTTGAACCGTGATCTTGGACTTGGTCATGCTTTACCCGAACAGTAGTTTCATTGGATTTTCAATGTTTTTCAGAGTAATTTAGGTTTGTCGCTACGCAATAATGAATCAATCACCAAATTGGTTCTCGAGAAATTACCCACTACCCTAGAGTTATCTTTTTTTACTATGCTGATTGCAATTCTACTTGCAATTTTATAGCAGTTAAACGCGGAGGTGTAGCAGATGGTGTGATGACAGTCCTTGTACTATCTGGTATTTCATTGCCTAATTTCTTTTTAGGTGTGTTGCTGATTTATGTCTTTTCGGTGCAACTTGGTTGGATTCCACCCTCAGGGTATGTGACACCTACTGAGAATCTTGGTCAGAATTTACGGCTGATGGTTCTGCTAGCAATTACCCTTGGTACAGGTACAGCCGGTGTTTTAACTTGTTTTTTGCGTGGCTCGATGTTTGAAGTGTTAACTCAGAATTTTGTGCGAACCGCTCGAGCTAAAGGCGTTGGTTCACAGGATGTGATCATTCCTCGGGGTATGATGAATGCCTTAATCAAATTTTGTTCGATTGACACTATCTAAAAATTTAACCCTAAAAATCAAAACACAACATTAGGTTCAATTTATTAGATTAGTCCAGCGTATTGTGGGTGCTGACGTAATTCATGAAGAACTTGCTTGACATCTTGTGCTCGGTCTTTTGGCATGACCAAGGTGACATCATTGCAATGCACAACCACGACATCTTCTAAGCCTAGGGTAACTACTAATTCTTTGGATTGATTGACGATGATCGAACGGTGTGTCTCGAGTGAAATATGCTTTCCCACACTGATATTATCATGATGAGATAAGCGTTTTAGGGCAGCCCAATCGCCAAGGTCATCCCACCCAAAGCAGTT
>JAAFIG010000002.1 GCA_013298595.1 Deinococcales bacterium
TTGGATTGATTGACGATGATCGAACGGTGTGTCTCGAGTGAAATATGCTTTCCCACACTGATATTATCATGATGAGATAAGCGTTTTAGGGCAGCCCAATCGCCAAGGTCATCCCACCCAAAGCAAACAGGTATTACTTGAATGTCGCTGGTGTGTTCAATAATGGCGTAGTCTAAACTGATTTTTGGTAATTTTGCGTAGACTTCTGGCAATTCTGGTGTATCGAAAGCTGCAGCGAGTTTTGCATATAGGTCAGGCGCATGTTGCTTGAATAAATTGAGCATTGTCGTTGTGGTAAAAAAGAACATACCTGCATTCCAAAGGTAACAACCAGCTGCTAGCATTGCTTCAGCTCGAGCTTGATTGGGTTTTTCAACGAAACGTTGGACTGGATAGCTTGCTTGTGATTGCTTAGTTTGGGCAACTTCGATATAACCATAACCTGTGGCTGCATGGGTTGGTTGAATACCAAAAGTGACAATACCCCCTTCTTTTGCTGTTGCTACAGCTACTTGTACAGCATCAGTAAAAGCAGCGTGGTCAGTAATGCTGTGATCGCTAGGAAAAATACCAACAACTGCATCTCCATGGTATTTATGAATTTGTAACGTGGTCAATAACACAGCAGCAGCAGTATCTCGAGCACATGGCTCGAGCAGTAATTGTTGATGAGTTAAATCTGGTAAGTGCTGCCGTACAAGGTTTTCTTGTTGGGCTTGTGTCACAATCAGGCGTTGTTCTGGTGGACATACATCTGACATACGTTGCCAAGTAGCTTGGAGCAAACTTATTTGTCCATCGAGTTTGAGAAATTGCTTAGGGTGATCTTGTCGTGACCAGGGCCAGAAGCGTTCGCCGCTGCCACCAGCTAGTATAGCTGTTATGAATTTCATGGGTTTCTCCTTAGGTAAAATGTGTGCGGTTGCGTTGTAGGAATGTTTCTGCCAGCATTGGTTCGGAAAGTAAGAAGCCTTGGACTATTTGGCAGTTGTGTTGTTTTAGCCAGCTAAGTTGTTGTTGGGTTTCGATACCTTGGGCGACGACTTCAATTGCGAATTGTTGAGCGATGTAAAGCATTGTTTGTAATAGGATTTGTTTTTCTGGTTGTTCGAGATTGTTTATGAATTGACGATGGATTTTGAGGCGTTTTACAGCAAGCTGTTGTAATTGCAATAAATTGCTGGTACCAATACCAAAATCGTCAAGGGCAACAGCTACGCCAAGTTTTCCTAGGGCTTGGATTGTGTGGGTGTTTATTTGTTGTTTTTCTAATGCAGTTTCTGAAACTTCGAGCCATAAGGATTGGGGTTGGATTGTGTGTTGTTCAAGTAAGTTTTCTATGGTGCTGAGTAATTCTGGTTGGGCGAAGGTTTGTCCAGAGATATTGATTGAGAGTTGTAATTGGTTTTCGATTTTTTGCCAATTGGCGCAACGTTGAATGACTTGGCTTATGACCCATTGATCTATCTGGGTTGTTAAACCAAGGCTGTGAAGTATTGGTAAGAAATGTATTGGTGTTAGCAATCCCAGTCTTGGGTGTTGCCAACGGAGCAAAGCTTCGTATCCGCAGACTCGGTTGGTTTCGAGATTGATTTGTGGTTGGTAGTAAAGTTCAAAGGTTTTATTTGTAAAGGCTTGTTTGAGTTCTTCGATAAACGTGCTGCGTTCTTGGCTATGTTGTTGTAATTCTCGAGTAAACCATTGGCTTTGTTTCTTACCATTTTGTTTGCTGTGTAGTAAGGCGAGATCGGCAGCCCGTAGCAGTGTTTCGTAGTCTTGTCCATCTTCGGGAAACATACTGATGCCAATTGAAATACTGATTTGTACTGGATGCTCGAGTGTAAATGGTTTTTGTAAGCAGCGCTGCAAGCGTTCGGCAATGCTTTGGACTGTTTCTCGGCTGAGTAATTCTGGTAAAACAATGACAAATTCGTCACCCCCCCACCGGCTGAGTAAGTCTTGTGGGCGTAGGTTGTTGCGTAAACGTTCGGCAACAGCTTTGAGTAATGTGTCGCCAAATTGATGTCCCCATGTATCGTTGAGTTGCTTGAAATGATCTACATCTACAAATAATACGGCTAGTTGTTTATTTTCTGGTGTGTATTGGTGAATCCAATGGCTGATTTGTTGTTCAAAAAATTCACGGCGTGGTAATTGGGTTAGTGGGTCTATCATGCCTTCACTCAGTTCTGTTTGGTATTCATGGTGTTTGTATTGTTCTATTTGTAAGGCTTTGGCAAGTAGGTCTGAGAAATGCTCGAGTTGTTCAGGAGCGATGTTGTGTTCGTCGGACAGCCAGTCTAATAAGTAAAGTGTGCCGAAGATTTCTTGTTTGTGATTACGTAATTGACTCGTGGTGGTGAAGCGTACATCTTCGAGTTCAAGGTAAGTATTGTGGTCTTTGGAGCGTCTTTGTGGATGTTTGGGTTCTTCGTTGAGTGTGAAGGTTACAACTCCGACACCAAAGAATTGTTCAGCGTGACGTAGTAAACCTTCGATGAGTGGTGGGGTATCAAACGGTTGTGGGAAAGCTGTTTGTGTCAACATAGTGGATGACTCCTTTTGGGTAACTCGAGATAAATGATGCTAGCACTATTTATCTCGAGTTCTTGTGCAAAACCCACATCGTCTAAAAATTCAAGGTAGGACAGTGGTAAAAAGCTTGCTTCCATCACGATAATTTGGCAAATTGCGATACCAATCCTTGGACTGCACACCACTGCTTGTAGCCCAAGGATTAAATTCTAAGTAGGCTCCACGAATATCTTGCCCTAAGCTGACCCATCCATTTGTTTGGTTCAAAACCTCTTTTAAGTGCGTAAATTTTGTTGGCAAATGTAATGCCCACGGGCGATTATCACCATCTTTGTAATAACGACCTTGTGAAACATTGGTGGTGTCATCAGCCGTACCAAATAGACTTGCGTCAGCTTTTTGGGTTGGGGCAAAACCAGCCAAATGAACTTCAATACCTCGAGTACGGTTAATGATAAATTCGTCATTAACAAAACTGACAGGGTTGACAACAATAAATGGGTTATATGGCACATTACCAACAGCACTTAAAGCCAAAGGGCTACTAAGATCAATAGTTACCACAACCTTACCTGGAATCTTAGTCGGTTCGTTATCAGCTACATTACTGTAAAACGGACGGCTAGCAAGTGCCGGAGGTGTCACATCATAACCATCCTCGAAAACAATGACCGTTGCTTTATTTTGACCTGCCTCGAGACCATTGCTGGCGTAACTGATGGCTCCATAACGTGGGGGGGTACCTGCTTGGACGACCCCCATTTTTTCCCAATTATACGAAACCGCTGACACTTGGCTTGGCGATAAATTAGTTTGGAAAGCAAAACCGTTATGATAACCACCACCAAGGGCTTTCACTGTGTACTCGGCTTTAATTTGAACTAATTCGTTATCAGCATTGGTCACATGAATCACGTTGTAATCAATCACCATGTCATTGAAGTCGTAATCACCACGTTTAGGAAATAAATCCTCGAATAGCAATGTGCCGTAATCATTCTTGGCTGGAAAATAGTTATTTAAGGCTTTGTTTGGATCGTTTGGATAATCATCAAATGGGTCAGAAACACCGTCTCCATCAGCATCGGCAGCTTGTGGATCATTGACTGGTGAAAGTGGAACATTACGAACCACATCTGGATTTTCTGGATCTCGAGTTGGGACTGTACTAGCAACAGCGGTTGGTGGGTTGGCTTGAATGATTAAAATGGCATCATTGAAATCTTGATCGCCTCCTTGATAACGAAGAATATCCTCAAAACCAAGTATCATACTTTTTTTACCATCTACATCAGTGTTATTATCAAGCAGTACAGTTTGGGCACTTTTTTCGACAGTCATTGCCGCATTACTTTTATAAAGTTGGTAATTGATAACCTGATCCGAAAAAACTGTTTGCTGTGTGCTGCGTTCAACCACAGTTGTGCCATTCCAGCCATTGGCGACCAAAAACCAACCAATACCTGTCCCTGCAGGAAATGTGGTGCTCCATTGCTCATTGCTGGGTTTGGTTGGGTCATAATACTGCAATTGTACTCGTTTTCCTGTGGTCAGACCTCCACCAGAACCCGAAAAAGAAGCATTTGGTAATGCCATGACCATGCGGTTACTGATGTCGTTGACACTGTGTGGAGGATTGGCGGCATCGTAGAGGTAATAACCTACCGAGTTTTTATAACCAGCACCCTCGTGCACAAAGGTCATCCAAACTTCGCCATTTTGTGCCATTACCAAATTGCTGCTGGCTCCTCGAGCAATATAGTTTTTGAGGTTAGCATTATTGGGTAGTGGTGTACCTTCAGGTAAACTGGCATTGATGGTTTGTAAGAGACTTGGGGTGACGGTAAAATTAGTGGTGAAATAATTGGGGATCCCACCATTTGAACCAGTATTAAATGTGCCAAAGTACTTAAAAGTTGTGCCAATTGGTAAGGTTTGTGGTTTTAGGTTTGTTCTTGGTGTTTGTAATGCCGTTTTGAGCTGTGTTGCTCGTTGGTCATTGAGGTTGAGTTGAATTTTTCCTTGTTGAATTGGGACTTCAATAAGTTCGCTGGTTAATCCAATGTAATTCACTTTGATATAGAGCTTCGTTAAATCGGCTGGCACACTGATTTTTTGGATGTATTCACCTTGGCTGTTCGTTGTGCCACGCATGATTTCTTGGCTGCCAATTTCTTGGATACTATCGCCAAAATCAGTCGCTTGTTTATTTTGGTAAATCACCAATGGTGCAGTATTAACCACTGCACCAGCAGCTTTAGCCCGAATCGTAACTTGTACTTCTTGGGTGGTTGAGTAATTAAAGACACTGGTGGGTATGGTTGCTTGTTGACAGGCAATTAAACCAAAACTCAGCGTCAAACACGAAATAACAATCTTCTTTTTCATGGTGTTCTCCTTTGGCGTAGCAACCAAACAAAATGTTGTGTTGAAATTGCACAAGCATTCTTGAAAAAATCGGGTACGCTTCTATAGTGCTAGCACTTAACTTCAAGCAAAGATGTGCAAAAACCACATTGACCTCTCGAATCTCACGCCAAGGGTGGTTATTTATAATGGGTTTTTTATTCGTCTTAAACGCGGGACTTTATCTCGTCTTGACCCCGAATCTAATTCCGCGTCAGCAACCCACCCTGCCTTACTGGGATTTACTCGAGCGACCAAATTTAGATTGGTTGAGTCTTGGCAAAAATCCAGAACTCGAGACAGGGCAATGGCGAGCTACCCAGTATCAGCAAGCACAATTACCAATTTCACTTTTACCAAATGAACATTATCAAATCTCAGCAGAGATTAAACCTTCTTACAACGGAGTTTTTGAGCTTTGGTTTAACACCCAACAAATGCTGCAATTTCGTAAAACCCAAATGGTTAAAGTAGAGGTTTATCCTAATGGTATTGCCTTGACAGCTTGGGTTTATAACCGTTTTGCAGTAGCTCAGATTCTCGAGCGTGCTGAAATAGCTTTAACCACAACTATTAATTTAGAAATTTTTGTGGCAATACGGCACTTTGCAGTTTATGTCAATCAAAAATACCTATTCAGTGCACCCTTGCAATACCTTGGAGGCATTCCAGGCATCGGAATTGAAAAAATGGTTCTAGAGGAAATCCGCGTTCAAGCAACCCACGTCAAAATTCCAAAACCACAACCTTGGTTCGGACTCGAATCAACCGCTTGGCAAGCCATTCGTGGTACATGGCGGGTCAATCACGGACTGGAGCAACTTGACACTCGAGCCTTTGATCAATTTGCGGTTTACCAAAAAAAGATTCCCGCATTACAAGAACTTGACCTCGAGCTAAAAGGGGTAGGAGCAGGACTAGTTTTTGCCATGCCAGAAGCGAAAAATCTAGCTTTAGCTTTTATGGTACGACTAAGTAACGATGGGCATTCAATATTTTGGGGATATTTTAATCAACAAAACATTTTTATTGGTCGTGGCTACCAAAAGATTAAACCTGCTGTTCAACACAAGCTAAAACTGCGTTTTTTAAAGCAAAAATATGCACTCTATTTGGATAAACAATTGCTGGTAAATAACATTGCCTTTACCCCTCGAGCAGGTTTTGTTGCATTAACCACATCGCAAAGCAGTGCTAAATTTCTTCAATTTCAAGTCAATCAACAATCAGTATTGCCTCAGGAAGGTAAGAAATCGACATTACTTCAAGAAGGTAAAAAATGAATTGGTTTTCTCGCATTCAGAATTGGTTTTTTCGCATTCATCCTTGGCAATTTGTGCTGCTCATATTTCTTTCAAGTCGAGTGCTTGTGAGTGTTGCTGCTGTTTTAGCGCAGCTCTGGCTACCAATGCCTAATAGTGGCGAATTTTATCGAATCCACCCAGATTTTCCGCTACTAGATGCGGTTGCGCGTTGGGATAGTGGCTTTTATCTCGAGATTGCCAAGTATGGGTATGCTTTTTCTCTCAACGAGATATCAAATGTTGCATTTTTCCCGTTGTACCCACTGCTGTTAGCCATATTCACCCCAGTCTTTGGTGATGCTGTAATCGCAGGTACAATCATTAGCCATGCTTGCCTATTTGCAGCCCTGTTCTACTTAGAAGCTTTAACTCGAGAACAACTAAGTGTGGCAACAGCTCGTGTTGCCCTAACAACACTCTGTTTTTTTCCAACAACATTTTTTTTTAGTGCTGTGTATACCGAATCGCTATTTTTTCTTTGTGTAGTTGCCACTTTTTATTATGCTCAACGACAAGCTTTTGCACTGGCAAGCCTTACTGCCTTACTTGCCAGCAGTACACGCTTAATTGGTGTGGTGCTCTGTGTTGTTTTATGGCTTGAACTTTGGTCATCTGGTAGAAAACAATGGCACTGGATGTTTGTGCCGCTGCTTGCCGTAGTATCCTATGCTATTTTTTTGCAGCATCTCTTTGCTGACCCAATTGCATTTTGGACAGTACAACCTGCTTTCGGTAGACAAGGATTTAATCCAATTCTAGCAATATATACTGATCTCGAGCCGTTTTTTCAAGGGCAGATTCCTTGGAATACTGTACTTGATTTAAGTGCTTTGTTTTTGGTTTTAGGTTTAATACCACAGCTTTGGAAAATTCGTCCAAGTTATGCTGTCTATAGCGCTCTAAGTGTCATCATACCACTACTTAGCGGCACAGGGAGTTTATCGCGGTATGTATTGGTTTTATTTCCTATTTTTTTGCTCCAAAGACGTGTTTCATGGTGGATGCTCATCAGTTCGATTGGGCTTTTGATGTACTTAACAGCTTTATTTGCTACTTGGAAATTTGTGGCTTAGCCATTAGCTTAAAATTAATTTCATAATATCTTCAATATGCTCAGCAATAATCGGTTTACTAAGAATCAAATAAGGGCATTGTTTAGTACCTAATAATGGGGTTAAATCTGAAGGGAAACCCGTCAATGCTGCTAAAGGTAACTCAGGCATCTGTGTACGCACTTGACGAATAAAGCCGATACCATCTTTTTTATCAGGCATTCGCACATCGCTAATGACTAAAGAAACGGTGTGTTGCTCGAGTAATGTTAAACCTTCTTTAGGTGAAGCTGCTTCAATTACTTCGCAATTGAGTGCTTGCAATTCAAGGCGAAGAATTTCTCGAATCTCAGGGTCATCATCTGCGATCAGAATTTTAGCACGATATTTAGACCGCACATAAGTACCCCGACCTTGTTCTCGAGAGATCAAGCCTTCGGCTTCCAATACCGAGAGCACATGACGAGCTGTGAGTGATGCCACGCCAAAATCCTTAGCGAGTTCGATGTGTGGTGGTAGTTTTGTGCCAATAGGTAATTTGCCTGAACGAATTTGTTCACGCAGGGTTTCGGCGACTTTTCCGGCTTTCGTACCTAGTTGATAAATCATCTATATCCTTTAACTAATTTTAACACATGTAGGTGAGCGTTTTTGAGTGCTGTGAAAATTGACCATCTATAAAATTATATTGTGCTAGCATTATTTATAATTCAAGCAGTACACTAAGCATCAAACAAGAACTGAGGTGAAACACAATGAATTTTCAATCATACGCCTTTATATTTATGTTCTTACCCCTGACATTGCTGGTTTTTTTCTTTGTACCAAAACATTGGCGCTTTTTACCATTGCTACTTTCAAGCATCATTTTTTATAGCTTACTCGAGATTAAAGCGGTATTTTTACTTTGGTCAGTCATTGTCATAACATTTTTGATTGCCAAAAAAGTAGCTCAAGGACAGCATAGGCGTACTTGGTTTTGGCTAGGAATCACTTTAAATTTGGCTTTTTTGGCTTTATTCAAATATGCCACTTTTGCCTTAGATACATTACAGCTCTTGACACCTCTTTTGCCAGCAAAAGTCGATTTTCAGCTACTATTACCAATTGGTTTGAGTTTCTATATTTTTAATGCAATTGCATACCTGAGCGATGTTTACCGTAAGGAAATTCCTGCCAGTCTAGATTTTTGGCATTTTGCCACTGGGATGTCGTTTTTTGCATCATTATTAAATGGTCCTTTACTGCGACAATCAAGTATCGCAGCTCAGTTTAAAAATCTGCATTTTGATGCTAATGGTTTTAGTATTGGTGCACAACGTTTTATGCAAGGATTTTGCAAAAAGGTCTTACTGGCTGATGCACTTGCACCATTGGCTCGAGAATGCTTTGTGGGTACACCAAGCAGCGCCAATTTGGTGTTTGGATCAGTACTGTATAGTTTACAATTATTTTTTGATTTTAGTGGTTATAGCGATATGGCAATTGGTATAGCCCGTATGTTTGGTATTTATTTACCCGAGAATTTTAATCAACCATACAGCGCAACGAGTTTGAGTCAATTTTGGCAGCGTTGGCATATGAGTTTATCAGGATTTTTAAAGCAATATGTTTACATCCCACTTGGTGGCAATCGCTACGGCGAATTCCGTACTGGGCTGAACTTGGTTTTAACCATGACACTTGGGGGGTTATGGCATGGTGCAAATTGGACTTTTATTTGTTGGGGTGTATGGAACGGTATTTTTTTATTACTCGAGCGAATGTTTCAACAGCCTTTTCCCTTACCTAAATGGTTAGCCATTCCAAGAACTCTAGTGGTCATCCTGCTTGGCAGACTATTTTTTGTCGCTCCAGATGTGCAGACCGCTTTGACCTATTTTACTTCTTTATTTTTAGGTAATACTTGGCAACTCAGTCAAAATGTTTTGCTTTTGGCAACACCAGAACGAATGCTAGTTGCATGTATCGCTATCTTAGGCTGTTTGCCATTGCAACTCAAGCCAATCTGGATAAAACACAGCCGTTTAGTATGGCTACCACTGTTTTGGGTAGCTATTGCTTTTGTAGCAGCAAGAACAGCTGAGCCTTTTTTATATTACAAATTTTAGGAGAAAAAATGATTGTGTTAAAATCAACTCAAGCCAAGTATCAAAGCAATTGGATCAGTATTGGTTTTGTTGGTACGCTGTTTTTAGGCTTTTTGTTTTGCCTATTTGTTTTGCCACAAATTTATTTAGCCCAAGGTACAATACAAAACAAAGTAGCTACAGCATTACCATTGACTCAAGCAGCTGTTGGTTTTGTTAATGCTTGGCGCTATCGTTTTTTGGGTTCGACCGATGATCAAGTACAGATTGGCAAAGATGGTTGGTTATTTATCAGCCAGGATCTCTACTTAGCAACTCAGCCGCTAGAAAATATGCAGGCTCGAGCTAAAGCTGTGATTACTTTAGCCAAAGCATTACGTTCCCAAGGTATTCAATTAATGGTGGCTGTTGTACCTAGTAAAGCTCGGATTCAAGCAAGTTCTTTAAGAACAGCATTCCCAACAGTCTTACAAAACGGGTACAGGGATTTTATCGACTTACTCGAGACAAGTGGTGTGACTGCACCTCGATTAGATGTACCATTGCTGGCAGCTGCGCAACAACAAGCTGTGTTTTTAAAAACAGATACCCATTGGAACATCAAAGGTGCCAAGATAGCAGCGCAAACTGTTGCCCAAGCGGCACTACCACTTCAACTCGAGTTACCAGTGGCACGCTTTCAAACAATACAAAGCGCCATACCACAAGAAATTAGTGGAGACTTGATTCATTTAATGGGTTTAGAAGATGTTGCAGTACCATTTCGTCCAGAAAATGATGTCGATTATAGTCAACAAACCCAGAATCTCGAGAATTCTAATAGCGGTTTGCTCGGCGCACCGAGTAGTGCAGTGGTGTTGGTAGGGACTTCATATTCATTGCGAAGCAATTTTCTAGGAGCACTCGAGCAATCTCTTGGCACAAGGGTTCTAAGTGTGGCACGGGAAGGTTCTGGGTTTGAAGGAAACATGACCATATTTCTCGAGGATATAAAACGCTCAAAAGCTTTGCCCAAACTCTTAATTTGGGAGTTCAATGAGCGCTTTTTGTATTTGCCAATCACAAAAAAGTTGCCGCCTATATGAATGTTTTAGTTATGAATACAAGGAGGATTATGAAACAATTTTTTGCTCTATTCTTGGTTTGTGGTTTAGCTGGCGCATTAGCTTCGCCTCTGTATGCTCCTGCACCGCCACCTGATTCGGCATTTTTGCGCTTAGTCAATGCAACAATGGTTGTATCGCAAGTTGCTATTGGTAGTGTTGTATTCCCTTTGCCTTGGGCAGAAACCACAAAATACCGAGTGGTTAAGGAAGGGTCACGGGTTTTGCGTGTTGGTATAAATAATACATCTGTGCAACTTGAGGCGGGGAATTTTTATACAGCTGTACTGTTTGCTGGGAAATGGTGGCTTAATCTGGATCGTACTCACTCGAGTTTATTACAAGCACGAATTGCTGTTTACAACGCTTCGAGCCTTGGTGTGGCGATCAAAACAGCCGATGGTCAACTGAGCTTGTGGGAGAAACTCGAGACGAAAACGTACCAAATGCGAGCTGTTAATGCTGTGAAAGTGCGTTTAGCTGTCTTTGTCGGAGAAAAAAAATGGTTGCTCCCAGAAACGCAACTTGAAGCGAATATGGCTTACAGCATTTTTATTTTTGGTGATGCGAAAAATTTCAAAGCTATTTGGTTGCGAAATACCACAGAGGTTCTATGAAACAGCTAATTGTGATGATTCTTTTGACAACGGCTGCTTTTGCAGCTTCGTTCACTAGTTTTCTTGATACAGGTGTGAGTCAAGGGCAACGTGGTTGGTTATTTCATGTAGCTGAATACGGTGCCTACCAACAAGAACAGTCTCGAGATATTGAAGATAAGCTACGTTTTATTGCTGGTATCAGTCAAGCCTTTAAAGAACAAGGCGTACAGTTATTGGTGGCACTCGTACCTGGTAAAATTCACTTGTACGAATCAGAACTATCGTCGGATTTCCCCCTCACAGATACCATTCGTTCGCGTTATACCCGAGCACTACAAATGTTGCAGACAAGCGGTGTGCAAACCGTGGATTTATTAACACCAATGAGTGTAGCGCAACGCAGCCCTGAAGAAAAAACTTATCCGATCTATCAGAAACTCGATCATCATTTCTCAAGTCGAGGCGCCTTAGTTGCCGCTAAAGCTGTGGCAGATAGTGTGCGAAAAA
Organism: Deinococcales bacterium; assembly: GCA_013298595.1. Taxonomy (GTDB): domain Bacteria; phylum Deinococcota; class Deinococci; order Deinococcales; family JAAFIG01; genus JAAFIG01. The sequence goes on from JAAFIG010000002.1 coordinate 11,597, forward strand.
TAATACCAGCCGCTGATTTGCCAGTTAGTAAATTCATGTTAAAGCCACAACCCAAGGAGTATTACGAGGAATCAAGTTTATTACAGCGTTTGCCAAAATCTGAGCAAGCTAAATATCCAAAAGAAGCTTTTATTCCTTACGAACTTGAGCGTAGTGGTAATAGTTTATTTTCGAGCCAAACAGCCAATGTGGTTTTGGTTGGTTCTTCGGCTTCTAAAGGTGGGCGTTTATGGGCATTTGAGTATGGTATTCCTTTCTATTTGGCTTCAGAAGTGGTTAATGCCGCTCAAATTGGGCGTGGTCCATGGTTGCCACTGGAAGATTATCTCACTGATCCAAGTTATCAAAACAACAAACCAAAAGTCATCATTTGGCAGTTATGGGAAGCCTTTTTACTTGATGTGGATCAAGCTATGTTACCTGAGGATTGGGCTGCTCGGCTTGGAGCATTAATCGCTGATGGAAGCCCCTTACCAAAATTAGCATTACCAAGTGCCAATTTGGAAATTAGTGTACCAAGTGAGGCTCGCGCCACCGATTCAATGTTACTCGAGGTCAGTAGTCCAAGCCTTGAACGGCTCAAACTTGAAGTGATTGGTTTAAAAAGTCAAAAGCTTTTGACTTTGCGATTAGGGGCAATTGGGCAACGGTACCGTTTAAAAATCCCCTTGGCACTTGCGGGTGATACCGCACAGCGTATTCGTTTGTTGGCAAATACTAAAACTTTACAAGTATTTAAAGTGCAGCGTATGGCATTATCAAGTGCTATGCAAAAGTTACTTGCACCGTTGGGGGAACAAAATCTTTTAGCCCGTACCGACCGTTTTGCTTTGCGTGGTTTTGCTGACCTTGAATCAAATGGGGTGCGTTGGGCACTCGGGGCATCAACCAGTGTGGGGTTTTGGAGCTTAGACACAAAACCGATTCAACTTGAAGTTGATGTTTATAATCCAATTGAAAAACAAGAAGTGACTTGGCTACTTAATGGTGCACCACTCGAAATATGGCGTGACTTAAAAGCCGAAGAGAATAAACAACGAACATTCACTTTTACTCCATTGAGTGGTAAGAATATTCTTGAGATGCGGGTGAAATCATTTAATGGTAACGGCAGTGAATTTGCTAAAACTGATGCCAGACCATTATCGGTGATGTTTAATCGCTTTTCATTGATTTTTTAAGCTATGTGGCATTCTCGAGTATGGTGGTTTTTATTTGCTACGCTCATTTTTATCTTGGCTTTTGGCGTGTGGTTTTTTCTACCGCGCTGGCAGCTGGTTAGCCGTACTGAACAAGCACTGAGCAGCCTTGCTATGCAGCAAAAATCCCCAGGACTTTGGCGTTGGACGAATACCCAATTGCCTTTGCCAAGGCTATTTGAACTTTCTCGTCAGGATGAAATTACTAGTCACTACCAAGCCGCATTACTCGAGTTAGGGTATGCCACGCAAAGCTCTGATCGTAGTGGGTTACGTACCTACTTTCAAGAAGCGGCTCTTGAGGATGCGAAATTAGCAGCCATGTCAGTTTCGGCTCAAGCCAGTTGGGATCATCAAATGAAGTTACGTTTTTACGCTCCTGATGGTGCAACTGTTGCATTTACGGATTCAGCTTGGTTAGGATTTATCATTGGTGATGCTTTTGAAATACGTTATCAAGTCCTTGATGTTGTGATGCGCTTATCGGATGGTAATTGGCGAATTATTCATTGGCGAATCATCCAGCGCTCCAAACCAAAAATACAAGCAGACTCGAGACTGACAGCCGTAAATATAGACCAGTTGCGAGGGGTCAATTATGTAGGGCGTTCACATCCTTTTGCTGATTTTTGGGATAACTGGAACAGCGCTGAAGTTCAAGCCGATTTTCGGCTGGCAAAGGCTTTGCAATTACCAGTGATTCGATTTTTTATTCCATTTCCAACGTCTGAAGCTGTATATCAGAATTTGCCAATCATGCTCGAATTAGCTAAAACTACAGGAGTACAGTTGCTGCCGACTTTACTGGATTCGTACACGCAGTATCGGCTCGAGGATATCCCCGCAATTCATGCTTCGATCACAAGGCTTTTACCGTTCCTAAAGCATACAAGTGTACTCGCAATTGATATTAAAAACGAAGCCGAGCGCGATGTGAAAACCGCCTCTTGGCGCAATATTCGCGGCGTGCTGGGCTTTTTAGCGGTTTGGCTGCGAAAAAATACTTCAAAGCCAATCACAGCTGGTCTTAGTCAACCCGATTCGATCTTAGCTCAATCACTCGATTTTGTGACCGTTCATCATTATGGTTCGTTGGTGCAACTCGATCAGCATTTAGTTGCCGCTAAGACCACAAATAAACCAGTTTTACTTGAGGAATTTGGTTTTCATACGCAGACCAATGCTTTGCCTGATCCACATACGGAAGCTGAACAAAGCCAGTATTTTGCGGCAGTTCTGGCGCTGTGTGCACGGCTCAAGGTTGGTTTTTTGGTGTGGAATTTACATGATTTTACGGCTGGGAACATGCCTGCTGGACGTGAGGTGGAACGTCATTTGGGTCTAATTCGTACCGATGGTTCACTCAAGCCTGTAACCGCAGTTCTACGCGGCGAGAAGATAGAAAATACTCCTTGGTGGGATCGTTTTTTAAAAGTAAAAGCACTATTTTCTGTGTGGTGGTTAGGGTTGATATTCTTTTGTATTTGGTGGTTTCGACGCGGTTTCAGTACAAGAAAAAATAATAATACTTATTAGAGAGCGTTTCACATTTCGTGTGATTTTTGACCAAGATACACTGGTAAATCAAAGTATAGTGCTAGCACTATACGATACTGGTTTGGGAGAATCACATCTTTGGTCAAACCATTATAAATAGTAAAAATGGAGGATTTTATGCTGACTCATGATGTATTTGCACATTTGGAAACCCCGAGTCTACTCTCGGCAACTCGGATTCAAGACATCCAAGAATTCCCTAATAACCAGCCAGAAACGAAAACCCTCGAACATTACGAGCGTAACCTAGTGACTTTGCTCGAAAATCTACCTGATATCATTGCTCGTTTTGATCAGGAATGTCGCTACTTGTACATCACACCAAATTACGAAGTGTGGAGCGGTTTGAAGCAACACCAAGTGATAGGTCGAGCTATGGCGGAGTTGCCAGTACCAAAGCGTTTATTGTACCTATGGCAAAAAGCAATTCGGCAAGTTTTTACAACCGGACAAGCCACCACCATCGAATACGAAAACCAATATGGGCGCGAACAACGCTTTTTTGAAACTCGTTTACTACCCGAATTTGACGCAATGGATTTAGTTGAATCAGTGCTGACCTGCACTCGAGAAATCACACAGACAAAATCCTTAATGACTCTACTCGAAACTCGAGAACGGCGGTTACGGGCTTTAATTGAACACAGTGCCGATGCTATGACACTATTTGATGCAGAAGGAAATATTATTTATGCTAGCCCTGCCTCGAGTCGTTTACTCGGTGTAGTCCTCGAGAAATTTGTTGGTATCAATGCCCTAGATTTTATTCACCCAGAAGATGTGATGCTTGCGCGAACTGCTTTTCGTAAATCATTGGCTCAGTCTAATATTGGTGTACCAACAGAGGTGCGTGTGCGGCGGCATGACGGTAGTTGGTGTTGGGTAGCAGGTACGTTCACCAATTTACTTGCTGACCCTGATGTGATGGCTGTGCTAGCCAATTATGGCGATAGCAGTGAACGCCGAATGCAAAATGAATTGATCCAAAAACGTGAAGAACAATATCGAACCATTATCGAAAATCTACCCGACGCAATGGTAGCTCAGATTGACCTAGATATGCGTTTTTCTTTTGTTGGTGGTAAATTATTGCAAAATTGGGGACGCGATAATGCAGAACTCGAGAACTGCCGACTCGAAGATTGCGAGCAAAAATATTTATTACAAGCTAGCGCCTTGTACCGTGAAGCGTTCACTGGCGTTCGAGTCGAACGTGAGATTCAGTATCATGGTAAGAATGTCAAAATTTATGTGATTCCGACTTTTGATAAGCAACAAAGAGTAACCGGAGCCAATATCCTAGCTTTGGATGTGACTGATATTCACACCACTAAAGCAGCTTTGCAAACAAGCCAAAAATTATTTCAAGCGGCTTTTGAGCAATCACAAATTGGAATGGCTATTTTAGATTTAAGTGGTAGCTGGCAGCAAATTAATCCAGCCTTAGCTAATATGCTTGGCTATACTATTGAAGAGCTGCAACGAAAAACCGTTTCAGAAGTTTCGCATCCACAAGAATATCACACCATGAAATGTGCAACCGAACTCCTAGAAGTAGGGCAAGCTCAGTATGAAAAACGCTATCTTCATAAGCATGGATATGAGATTTGGGCACGAGTACATGTCACATTAGTCAATGACGGTGTTAAACAGTATGCCTTTAAGCAAATTGAGAATATCAGTAGCGAAAAATATCATGAAATACAAATTCAGGAACTCAATACTGCCCTCGAGCAGCGCTTACAACGTTTACAGGCATTACGACAAATTGATAATGCTTTAAACTCGAGCTTGGATTTATCTTTGACTTTGGGTTTGGTGGTTGAACAAATCCGAACGCAACTGGATGCACAAGCCGCTGCTGTATTACTGTATTACCCTGAATCCCTGAGTTTTCGTTATTTTACGGGGCGTGGCTTTAAAACTGAAGCGGCTAAAAGCTTTTCGGTGCGTTTAGGACAACCACTGGGTGGGATTGTTGGTTTAGATCGTATGGCTTTGGTGGTACCTGATGTTTTTCAAGTGGATTTACCACCTAGTCATGAAGATTTTTTGCGACGTGAAGGTGTTGGTTCGTTTATTGGTTTGCCATTGTTGGCAAAAGGTGAATTGCTTGGTGTGATTGAAATTTATCATCATCAAGCATTGCAAGTTTCCTCGGATACTATGGATTACCTTGAGATGCTGGTTGGTCAAGCAGCCCTAGCCATTGAAAATACTCGAGTCTTACGGGCATTGCAATATTCCAATACCGAGTTAGCAATGGCATATGATGAAACTATTGAAGGTTGGTCAAGGGCACTTGATTTACGGGATAAAGAAACTGAAGGGCATAGCCGTCGTGTGACTGAAATGACGGTGCGTTTAGCTCGAGCGATGAACTTACCTGAATCGGAAATCATTCATATGCGTCGTGGTGCTTTGTTACATGATATCGGGAAAATGGGTGTGCCTGACGAAATTCTTTTAAAGCCAGGAAAATTGACTGACGATGAATGGGTTGCAATGCGTAAACATCCAGATTTTGCTTATGAGTTGCTTGCTCCTATTGGCTTTCTTGGTGCAGCTTTGGATATTCCATATGCACATCACGAAAAATGGGACGGGACTGGTTATCCACGTGGCTTAAAGGGGTCTTGTATTCCGTTAGCTGCCCGAATCTTTGCTGTAGTTGATGTGTGGGATGCTTTGAAATCTGATCGCCCATATCGTCCAGGTTGGACAACTGAACGTGTGATTGAACATATTAGGGCTTCGGCAAGTACCCATTTTGATCCTCAGGTTGTAGAAGTTTTTCTCAGTGTTTTGGCGACAACAACTGACGAATTAGCTATCTGAAGACTTAGTGTGATTTTTGCACACGAGATATCAAAAAAACACTATATAGTGCTAGCACAATTAAAATACTAGATCCAAAAGGAGTCCATATGGAATACCAACAAGCAACCGTCGGCGCTTTTTTCCTCCCAGAGCATGGTTATTTTGCCCAGAATGCTATCACTCAATTAGCAATCGAACTCGAGGAACGCGGCTTAGAACCTCAGGGACATACCCAACGAATTGTCCGTTTGTGTGAATCTATCGGCAATATGCTTGGTTTACATAACGAAAGCATGGAAGCTTTGATTCATGCTGCCTACCTACACGATATTGGCAAAATGATGTTACCTACAAAACTACTGCTCAAACCCGATACCCTTGAGCCAGCCGAATGGGACATCATCAAAACCCATGCAAAATGGAGTGCTATTATTGCAGCTGCCATACCCAGTGTACATCCTCGAGCTGTTGCAGCTGTTTTGCATCATCATGAACGCTGGGACGGTACAGGCTATCCATCGTATTTGAGTGGTGAACAAATCCCTATCGAATCTCGAGTTCTAGCTGTGTGCGATGTATATGACACATTGGTTTCTAAGCGTGCTTACAGCCGAGCATGGTCTCCACATAATGCCTTAGCCGAAATTCAATCACGCCGAGGTGAGCACTTTGACCCAAAAGTTGTGGATGCTTTCTTAGAGCGTGCATTGGGTAAATTCACTTTTGCAAGTTAGGGGATATTAGTATGCCATACGCTGCCTTACGTTTTATTGCCGTCCAAGTAGGTATCCAAATTGCAACATACTTGTACTATGCACTGTTAGCACGCACACTCGAGCCAAATGAAGTATCGCACTATATTACGCTGACCGCTTGTGTTTCGGTTTACAGTGTGCTCGGTATCGCTGTGCAACAATTTGCAGCCAAATCAGCTTTAAAACCAATCATTATTTCAAGACGAGTTTTTATCACTGCACTATGGATCGGTATCTTTTGTATTCCGTTGTTACAATTTTTTGTGCACATTGCTTGGTTTTGGACATTGGCATTGACCTGCTGTATTCCTTGTTATATGGCATTATCTGCTTGGCGTGGTGTGCAATTAGCTCACGGAAATGTGCAGCTCGAACATAATTTTTTAATCGAGCACGGCAGTAAATTTTTAATTACACCATTTTTGTTTTTGTTTTTAGCCCCATTACAGGCTGCTGCGTTTGCAATTCCAGCTTCGCTGTTGCTGGCATGGGTTCATGCCAGATTTTTAACGAAATGGCAAGTAACACAGTATGTAGGATTAGCGCCGAGCAATCCTTTCTTCATCAGCAGTTTATGGCAGTTACTTTCAAGTAATCTTGATGTCTTAATGGCACAAGCTTTACTCGAGCCAAGCCAAGCTATTTTGTACACCCATGCAGCTTTACTGGCTCGAGTGATGCTATTTTTTGGGCAAGCATTGATCCAAGCCCATACAAAGCAACTGTTAGAACGGCGTTTTTTTGTTATTCCACTTGGTTTGGTGTTGTTATTATGTGGGGTTTTTTATGTATTTAGTATTGGTGTTTTTGGGCAATTTGTTTGGTTTTTTATTTATGGTCAGCAACCTGATTCCACTGGACTTTGGGTAGTTTTGGTTGTTGCCGCAACTATGTTTTCGCTTGGCGGATTATGGGTGCAAACACATTTGTTATATGGCAAAAACCAAGTGGCATGGGCTTGGTTAGTTGGTTTGACTTGCCAGAGTATATCTATTTTTTATTGGCACAGTTCAGCAATGCAATTAGCCATTGCCCAATGTGGTGCAATTGTGTTCTGGCTTGCGTTATGCAGTATTTGGCAATTCTTACAAAAAATAGTCGAACCAACCAGTAAAGGAGCAACATATGTCTTATGAAAAGTTTTTATTATGGCGAGAAACACCTGTCAAAAAACCAATACTTTCAGTTGTTGTACCAACCTATAATGAAGTCTTACGAATTCTACCAACTCTAGCTAGTATTGCCGTGGTCGTTTCTGGTCTCGAACAAAACTGGGAACTCCTTGTTTCAGATGACGGTAGCTCGGACAGCACAGTGCGTTTGGTTGAAGAATTGGCTTGGGCAAATCTGCGGGTTTTAGCCCACACTAATACTGGCAAAGGGGGCGCAGTGCGACGCGGCATGTTAGCAGCCCAAGGACAGTATTTATTATTCACTGATGCTGATAACAGCACACCAATCGAAGAATTACCGAAGTTACTAGCTTCTTTAAAAAGTCAAGCTGATATTGCAATTGGCTCAAGAGCCATGAGTGGTGCGTCTGAAAGCCATAAAAACCCGATTCGGGTATTGGCTTCTCGAGGGATTCGTGGTTTGGTACGGCGTGGACTTGGTTTAACTATTGAAGATACACAATGTGGTTTTAAGTTATTACGGCGTAGCAGTGCACGGCAATTATGTACCTTGCAACGTATGGAAGGGTTTTCCTTTGATCTCGAGTGGTTGTATTTAGCTCGTAAACTTGGTTTACGCGTAGTCGAAATGCCTGTGCATTGGTACGATGCACCTGGCAGTAAAGTTCAGGGTCTACGCGATGGTCTGCGGTTTCTACGCGATATCGGCAAAATATTATTCAACGATCTTTTAGGTTTATATCGTTTAGGAGGACAACATGCACCTGGCTATCGTTAGTACATTACCACCGAGTCTTGGTACACTCACCGAATATGGACAGCATTTAGTGCAGGCTTTTGCAGAGAAAACCAGTATCAGCAAAATCAGTGTCCTTACCGATCAAACCGTTTTGCCTGAGACACTCGCGATACCTCGAACTGAAATTCATCGGATTTGGCGTTTTAATGACCCTCTCAACCCGATTAAGATTATGCAAAAATTGCGTCAATTAAAACCTGATGCCGTTTTATTTAATTTGCAATTTGCTACTTTTGGGAGTGGTCATTTTGCGGCAGCTAGTGGTTTAAGCACACCCGCTCTAGCTCGAGCCAGTGGTTTTCCAAGTATTGTTTTACTACATAACTTAATGGACACGATTGACTTACAACAAGCTGGTTTTGCTAGTTCTGCATTACTCGAGCAAATTATTCGTGGTGCTGGACATATTTTAACCAGAGTTTTGTTGCAAAGCCATCGTCTGGCTGTGACCATGCCAGAGTATCAACAAATTTTGCAAAATAAATATGCAGCCAAAAATGTTTTTCATGCACCACACGGCACATTCGCTAAACGCCAAGCTAAGCCTTTACCATTGCAACGTACCATTTTAACTTTTGGTAAATTTGGCACGTATAAAAAACTTGAGCCTTTGATTGAAGCTCATCAACAATTACTTGACCACGATACTAATTTACGATTAGTGATTGCAGGTACAGATTCACCCAATGCAGCTGGGTATTTAGCTTCACTCAAAGAACGATACGCTAATGCTCAACAAATTGAGTACACCGGCTATGTACCAGAAGAAGCTGTACCAGATTTATTTGAAAACTCGAGTGTAGTGGCGTTTCCATATGTCGCTACGACAGGTTCAAGTGGTGTACTGCATCAAGCAGGTGAATTTGCTCGAGCCGCTGTGATGCCTGCCATTGGTGATCTCGAAGGCTTGGTGAAAAGTGAAGGTTATCAAGCTGAATTTTTTACTGCTGATGATGTTAGTAGTTTACGTGATGCGCTATGGCGGGTTTTATCGGATCGGGAATACGCTACAAAACTGGGGTTAGACAATCAGAAAGCCTCGAGTGGATTATTGATTTCCGAGGTGGCAGATTTATATCTAGCCCAGTTTGCACACCTGCAAATGCAACAAAAGCAGGTACGTTATGGATATTAAAGTTGAATCGGCGTTTCGGGTTTCAACCATATTTTTAACTGGACGCTTTGATGCTCACACCACTGAGGCATTTCGGGCAGCCGTTGGAACAATTCAAGATGGACAATTAACCATTGATTTAGCCGAAGTAACTTTTATTGATTCGCGTGGTTTGGCGGCTCTGATTAATGTTTATCATCGTTTTGGCTCAGCCTTAAAGTTGCGTTCACCTCAAGATGCAGTCAAACTGATTTTTGAAGTCACAAATCTTGATCAGGTTTTTCCATTTGAAAGTCTGACCCCATGAATAACAGTGTTGATCACAACCTTGAAATTAGTGCTTTGGCAAATACACTTGCCGATAGTTTTGACCAGCTTGTTTTCTTAGAAAAAGCTGTTAAACACATTAGCGCATGTCAATCACTTGAGGATACTTTACCGATCCTTGAAGAAGCGCGACGGGTTTTTGGTGCAAAACAAGCCGCCTTATCTGTGGCTGGGAAAAGCTTAACCCCTATTCCAAAATGGCTGGCTGAACTGGCTGAACACCGTGTGATTATGACTCAGCCAGCTTTGATTGTGCCATTTGAGCAAGGATGGAGTGCATTTTGGGATCGTGACCGCGAATTTGGTACACCTGAATTAAAAATTGCTGAAACCCTTGGGCGCTTAATGACAACGTTGCAGCAAAATCTTGAGCAACGCGAGAAACAACAAAAAATGCTGCTCGAGCAACATGAGCAACACTTAGCCGCGCAATTGTGGCGTACCCTGATGATAGAACGCCAAGGGCAATTATCAGAACATCGGTGGCAAGCTTGGTACGAACCTGCGCGAGATGTTGGTGGTGATTTTTACCTTGCTGAACGTGAATGGGTTGTCATTGGTGATATCAGCGGTAAGGGTTTATCAGCCGCTGTTTTATCGGGGATGTTCCAAGTGGCAACCCGGCTAGCATTGCAACAACCTCAACCGGTACATGCTCTCGAGCAGGCTTTATTGGCAGATTTTACGCGAACTGGTATGTTTTGTACTGTTTTTGCAGCAAAATTTCTTGGACATGGCGAGCTTGGCTATTTAAATATGGGACATCCAGCAGCTCTGATTTTTCGCACTTCAGGTGAAGTACAACGCTTACCTGCAACCACCATTCCTTTTGGTGTCTTAGCCCAAGGTCATCTCGAGTTACAACGTGCCTATTTACAAGCCAATGATATGCTTGTGATGGTCACAGATGGTGTAACCGAAGCCACTCGACTGAGTACATTGTATGGACAAGAACGATTAGTGGATTTACTTTTAGGATCGCAGAACCCACAAGAAGTGATTGCTCGAGTGCGTACTACCTTGCGTGATTGGGAAATCGAAGACGACGTGTGTGTCATGGCGGTGCAGTATATTCCTGAGATGCTAGTCCGCGATACAGCAGATAGGCGGGTTTTATCTTGATACCGCGAACCACCAGCCAATTCAATCAGGTTTTTAGTCAAACCTTTCCTGCTCAGACCAAATATCTCGAGTCATTAGCAACGTTTTTGCAACAAGCTGGTGTCAATCATCCACAAGTCATTTTGGCAATTCATGAATTTATGGTCAATGCGATACGCCACGGGCAGGCAAGTTTTTTGCAAGTCAAAGTGGTTCAAACAAGTTTGGGTTGGCAATTAACAACCTGTGACGATGGACTTGAATTTGATTTAACACGTTTGCCAACAATCGAGCGTCAGCCATTTCAAGAAGGTGGTTTTGGTTTACAAATCATTACAAAATTTGCTAACCGAATTCAGTATTGGCGTATAGATCAGCAGAATTGTTATGTTTTTGATTTTAGAAAATAAATCATGCATCTTAAAAATATCATTTTTGTTCTTGACGATGACATCAGCATTCGCTTACTGATGCGTCATATCATTGAATCATTTGGCTACAAAGTCGAAGTATTTGATGATGCTAAAAAAGCGATTGAAGCCTTACACGAAGGTGTCTTTCTTATTTTTACTGATCTCAACATGCAGCCCATGAGCGGTTTACATTTTAGTAAAATTGTTCGCCAACACTCAAGTATTCCAATTGTGATGATTACAGCTCAAGGTGAACAGTCCAGCGAAATTTATGCTCGAGCTTTAGGAGTCAATGGGTTTTTAACCAAACCTTTTTCTCGAGAGCAATTATTCACCGAAATAGAAAAGTATGACCAAGCCTAAATTAGAAACAATAATCACACTTAGATTGCCTATACTTGCAGGTTTTTTAATGCTGCTGCTTCATGGTACTTTGTTAGTGAATCAAAGTTTTTACCGTACATACGATGCACTGATTCATATATTTTTTGCTTCACACTATGCACAAAGTTGGTTTGATCCGTGGGAACCTCGTTGGTACACTGGTTTTACCGTTTTTTCGTACCCACCATTAGCCCATCAACTGATCGCAGCTCTAAGTTGGTTAGTTGGTTTACAATTTGCTTTTGTCGTTGTGCAAATTCTGGCGCTGTTGTTACTGACACTCGGTGTTTACCGGTTCTCGAGTTTACTGGTTTCTTCAAAAGCCGCTGGTTATGCCACATTGCTTTTGGTGATTTCGAGTAGCGTGATCGAAACGGTTCATGTTTTTGGGCAGTTACCAACCATTTTATCACTTGGGTTTCTCCTCAATGCGTTGCCCTTTGCAATGCAGTACTTGCGTTCTGGTCAGCGTTTTGATTTGTATAAAGCCCTAAGTTTACTGGCGATTACCACCACCGCGCATCATGTTACGACTCTTTTTGGCACTGTTTTTTTTCTGCTGCCTTTGGTTGCGACAGTTGCATGGCAAGCACGAATAACCACTCGACCACTCGAGCCAGATGCTTGGTGGCGGGTTATGTACCGAATCACCCCAAGCATTTACCGTTCTGGCTTACTGCTGGGTGTGGCAAGTGTTTTGTTGGTGTTGATGGTGCTACCCTATTGGTTGTGGGTACAAAACGATCCACTTGTGCAAACTCCGATTCCTCATGCTAGTCGGGATAATTTTTTGCAAAACCCCAATGCAGGCATGATGTTTTTTGTTTTGCCTTGGTTTAGTACACTGATGTTTTTACCTTATGCAATTTTCCAAACTCGCACCACTTGGCGTTGGGCTTTTGGTCTGAGTTTATGCTTACTCTTATTGCTAGGAACAGGCAGTACTACGCCACTGCCAAAACTATTATTACGAGGAGCTTTTGATGTACTCACCTTGGAGCGTTTTACATTCTGGGCGACCATCATGATTTTACCATTTGCTGGTATGGCACTCGAGACTATGCTACATGGTCATTTTGCAGTCTGGCTCAAATTACGTATCAGCTTGAGATTGCGTTTGGTATTGTTTGGAAGCAGTCTACTTATCTTGATTGGTATGGCGATATTTATTTCTAACATGTCCCGCCTGAGACAGTTTCAGCCCGAACCAATAACCATGAAACCTGTGGTGCAGTTCCTCGAGAAAGACGAACACTGGCGTTATCGGTATTTGACTCTTGGATTTGGTGATCAGATGGCGTGGTTGTCAGCCAATACCAAGGCGCTAACTCCAGATGGTAATTATCATTCGGCAAGGCGTTTAATTGAATTAACCAGCACCCCTGTGGAACGGCTTGATGGTGCAAAATACAAAGGTGTTCCAGGTTTAGGGAGTCTCGAGGATTTCCTCAGTAATCCGCAGCGTTTTTTCTTAAAATTTATTTTTTCTAATGATACTTTTTATGATCCACTGCTTTTTTTTCATGGCTGGCATCAAGTGGTTCGACTCGAGAATAACGTAGTTGTTTGGGAACGTGAAGATATTTCACCACTGCCAGAAAGATTACCGCGTCCAGCGATAGCATTATGGCAACGCCTTGCTTGGGGTTGTCTGCCATTTTTTGCACTTTTGATCGCAGCTTGGGTATTGCTGCAACCCGCTGATATCACCGCAAAAGTGTTGTTTTGGCATCGCTATGATTTAGGACAAAAAATCCTTAGGCTCTTACAACCAGACGTTGTTTACGCATTTTCACTTGAGACTCCGCAAGTACTGCAATTAACACCTTGGAAGTGGTTGTTTAGGGCAGTCGCCTTTTGTGTCTTTATCAGTGCGGGTGCTATTTTCTATGGGTTTCACTCAGCTCGAGTCACTCCTGAAAAAACAGTGCAACAATACTGGAATGATCTGGATTTTGGACGTTTTGCAGAGTCGTACCGTTTTGTCTTACCTCAAAATGGCTTGACCCTCGAGCGGTACTTACTTGACCGTTCAGTCCAAGGTGGCTTACTGACAAACTATGCCAAACTTGAGGGTATTACCACAAAAATTCTTGGGCTAACAGCTTCTCAAGCAACGGTTCAAGCAAATTTAACTTGGTTAACCAGCCTTGGTTCGTTTTCGCAAACCACAGTTCACCAATTGGTGTTATCAAATCAGGGTTGGCGTATTCAAGGGTCACCCAGTAACAATCCGCGTCCACCCGTGCGTTTTCAAACCGAGGCAGTACAAAATTACTACCGTGCCCCTCGGCGTTTAACAACCGCTATCAGCGATGCTCGAGATATTTTGGATCGCCCACAATTACGGGTTTTGCAGCAGCGTTTGGTGCGTTGGTATCACCAAGGGCAGATTGTTTACTCAGTGATTGGAGAGCTTGAGAATGTGGATGCTCGACCAGCGGATTGTACTGTTACAGCTATCTTGCGAGACGCTAAAAATCAGGTCTTAGCCGAAAGTAATGTTGGTTCACTAATGCTGCATAAACTCTTACCTGGTGAGCGAACAGCTTTTCGTGTGGATTTTTTTGGACGAGATACAGTCAAAACTCCTGAACGTCTCGCCAGCTTTGAAGTGCTTGCCAAGGCAGTGGTAACACAATTTGATTTGCAACGACCGCTGGCAACTTGGGCAAAGCCTCAAGCCAAGGTGCTGGACGTAAAAATTAGTAATATCTCGGCACAAAGTACCATGATTCCTCGAGTTTTCCTGAGTTTATACGACAACAAAGGACTTGCTTGGCTCGAGGTACAACCTATTAAACAACAAATTGTGCCACGTCAAACCATTGAAAGTCAGGTATTATTGGTACTACCAAAGGGCTATGTTAACTTGCCAATCAAAAATGTCAGTTCCGATGCAGACGTGGTTTTTGATGCCTTAGGAAAAGCCCGCCTGCAACCATTGACAGCGCCACTCGAGCTATCACAGCTCAAAGCTTTTCGCATTCAGATGCAAGCTTTTATGGGATCGCCATGAAACAGACTTGGATATTTTATTTTCTCAGTATCTTTTTTTTGTGTTTGCTGTCTGGGTTTTGGTTCTTAGCTCCGTGGCAATCACCAATTGTTGAAACATCACTCGGTTTTATGCCACAAAGTCAAATCCATTTAACCCCAAAAGGCGTTGAACTGCGTTTAATAGCTCCAAAAAATAAATTTTTCCCAATAAATACTGTTATAACAGCTTGGCTCGAAACACCAGCTGGTATATTGGTGCAAGAAATCCGTAGTCAGGCACGTTCTCAGCAGACTATTTTTTTTTCGTATCGCCGTGCAGGTTTGTGTTTGTATCAAGTAAAGCTCGCTAATCAAACCCTTCATGGTGAATTCAGACGTATGCCACAAAAAGCTGTTCACCCCTTGCAGCTCAATGTTGGTGCTCGGGCAGTGCGTTTAGATACTAAGCGTCTACCTGCTTTGGTGATGCACCCAGTGGATGCCTTGGGGAATGTTGCTGATACACCAATTATAGTTCGTACCCGTTCCCCAGATGGCAAAGTGCAAAAACAAAGCATTCAAGCACAACATTTACTGGCTTGGACTTGGTTGCCTGTTGGCAGACAAACAGGGTTGCTTCACATCTCATCTCAAACCAGTGATGCTTTTGCAGAACGTAGCGAAGTGGATTTACTAGCGGGCGCAACCCAAGTGGCTAGGCTACAAACTTCAACAAAAATCATCAATACAAGCTCTCGAGATGAGCTGGGAATAGTATTTCTTGAGGCTCAAGATCGATTTGGCAATCCTGCCATCGAAGGGGCAGCTGTTGAATTCTCGAGTAGTGCTGCTTTGGGCTGGCATTTATTTATGACCAGACCACTGGTACGTTCAACTGCTAGTGTCTTTATCCCAATTGATTTACCAGCAAGTCAGATCACTATGAAAGCGCAAAGTGAGCAATTTGAGATTGTTAGTCAAAACCTCGAGATTCAAAGACCAAACCCAAAGCAATGGCGTATTTGGTTTGTGCAGCAAAAACTTTATAGTTCCGTGATCCAAGATAATCTAGGCGCAATGCTTGATGATGGAACACCTGTATCCATTCAAATATGGACAACCCAACAAACTCTGAGCAGTCAAACAACTTTAAAAAATGGGCAGCTTCAGTGGCGAATGCCAACAATAAATGGAGTATTGAAAAAAGTGAGAGTCGAAATCGCTAATACAACCCAAGTATTACGCATCCGTTAATGCTTCAACTTCTGATTTAGTCAGCGGAAACCAAATAAATACTCTGAATTCATCATCAGATTCAAGCCAGACTCGAGCACCATAGCGCTCGAGAATTCGTTTGACAATGGTTAAACCCAAACCCATACCTTGGGTTGAATTGGTGGTAAAAAATAGTTCAAACAAACGTGCTAACTGTTCAGAAGCTATTGGTAAAGCATTGTTTTTAATCTCGAGCCAAATACCAGCTTCGTTCTGCATGGCTGAAATTGAAATCCAAGCTGGTTTTTGGTCATTACCTGCAAATTTCATGGCATTTTGCACAATATTTTGTAAAACCTGATATAACTCTGTCTGACTAAAAGCAATTCGTAAATGTGTCATATTAACATGTAATTGAATGCCACGGATCTGTATTTCAGATTCAAAATTAGCGATCACTTGTTGTACAATTTCAAATAAATCCACCGTGCCAACAGCTTCTGCGTTTTCACCGCGTACCAAATCAAGCATTCCATTAAGCATTTCATTCATCCGTGTGGCAGCATTTTGTACCGAATCGGCAATGCGGACTAATTGCTGCGAATCTGTTTGGTTATTTCGTATTTGACGACTTGCTGATAACATCACACTCAGCGGTGCTCGTAAATCATGCGAGGCTGAATGCACAAAAGCTTCGAGTTCCAAAGCATGAGTGCGTAATTCCTCGGTGCGTTTAGCCACTTGCTGCTCGAGGCTTTGATTTAGATTTTGTAATTCAGTAAATAACTGAATGCGTGAAATTGTCTGGGCAATGATTTCGGTGAGGGTAACCAATAAGACTCGGTCTTGGGTTGCGCGTTCGGGTTGATAATGATAAAAGCCAAGCTGTAATTCACCAAATACTCCAAATCTTGTGATCAATGGTAAGTAAATAGCGTGTTCTATTTGATTGTTTTGAAACCAGCTTTTTTGGAATGAAGTTAAATCCATCGAATTATCAATGACCACTGGTTGTTTGGTTTGTAAAACTAGATTACTTGGTGAATCTGGTTCTAGTTTCCAAAATTGTCCAATAGGTAAAGTGGATTTATGCACTGCTATAACTTCAAAGTGATCAGGTCCAATCAACCGAGATAACTGCATCATTTGGCAACCAAATATCTTAGGAATAGCCACACTAATATCTTGGCAGACATCACGTAGTGTCAGCATAGCTGCAAGCTGTAGGGCAACATCTTGCATCAAAATTAACTGTTGTTGCACTCGTTGCGATTCTAAAAAAATAGCTCGGCGTTCGTGAATATCGGTGTTTGTGCCAATCCAACTGCAAACCACTCCTTGTTGCACAATGGGTTTAGCGAGTATCCGAAACCAGCGCCATTGCCCATGCAACGATTTCAAACGAACATCTAAATCCAATGGTTTTTTAGTTATTGTTGCATGGCGCAATTGGGTTTGAAAACGTTCTATATCTTCTGGATGTAACCACTCTAAATCTTGTTGCATCGAAATACCGCGCTGTTGTAAGCCTGTATAATCTTTCCAGTGCTGATTAAAATAGACAATATCTCGAGCAATATCTGGAATAAACCAAGCATGATGTGGGATTGTTTCAAAAATCTCGAGGTTTGGGTTTAAGAAATTTGTTTGCAAGGACAATCACCCGAGGAGGATTCACATACCGAAATGATTGATGATGCTCTTTTCGGTGAAAAGAACATACCCTTAGTTCACTGAGAACTCACTGAAAACTCATAAATTAACAATAAATCATCAATTCAGCACAGGAATTGATTGTTCCAAAACAATAAGCTCAGCTGGAATCTCATCAAATTCGCTAAGGAAACGATGTTGAATCCGTACCAAAGCTCGTTTTGCGGCTAACTCACCATCCATAGCTAATGTTGCATTGACCAAATACTCGGCTAAACCAACATCCAAATCAATTTCAAGTAAACGCTCGGCTAAGTGAACACATTTTTGATGTTCACCAGCTAAAGACCACTTTCTTAGGGTTTGTAAACCAACCTTTGCAATAGACCAAGACAAATTCGCCCGTTCTCCTTCTGCCCATTCACTGGTGGCTTCAGGCAAGAATTTACCCCCAAATTGCTCGAGGGCAACCACAACTCTATCATCCGTATCTGTACTGAGAAGTTGCTGAAGTTGCCGCACGTCCCACACAAAACTTTCACTTTGGCAATGCAAAGCATAGCTTTTACGACCAGCCGAATACTCAATGCGAATAATTTTAGCGTTGTCATTCAAATACTTTTTGGCTTGATGAAAATAATCCGTAGCCCGTTTAGGATCGGTATCTGGAAATAAAGCTGATAGAATTTGATCGCGTTGACTATGAGGATGAATCAGCAGATATGCCATAATTTCAATCGTGCGAGTCATATCCAAACGAATACACTGACCATTAATTCGCAATTCAGCCCGACCAATCGTCAAAAGTTCGACTGTATCAGTAACGGGTAAAACAGCATTATCAAAAGCAATCACATGGGCTGTATGACCAGGCTCGAGTGAACGAATATGATTACATAACAATGGTAAACCAGTCATTTCGATAATTGTGCTCTTAGAATCCACTGCAAATGCCATGCGAGCTGCAAATTTCAGTAAATTCGGTACAAACTCGAGTTGTCCAAAGCGCAAATGAGCTTCGATCCGATGCAACAACGCCCAAAGCTCCTCGCGTGAAGCCTGCAACCGAGCAAATTCAGCTTGGGCGTGTTCAAGAAGGTCAAATCCTTCAGGATCACCTTCTCGAGCCAATAAAGCACCACTCCGCAAAGCAAAATACGCATTATCTCGAGCATTGATACTCTGCAAATGGCGTTTAGCTCGAGCTAAATGCAAATGCCCATACTCAAGTTCTCCTATTGTAGTACAAACAGCCACTAAACTTAGTTCGGCATAAAAAGCCGTATCCGAATCAAGTGCTTGACGTGCAAGTTCGTCTGATTTTTGCAAAGCAGCCTTTGCTGTTACCCAATCGCTTTTCGCTCGAGCTAATGTTCCCAGCACATACTCGAGCGTTGCTGCCAGAGTTGGAGTTTCAGATAGACCAATTTTAGCTTGGGCAAGGTCTTGAGCAGCTGCATCCAAATGACCAAGATTAATTCGGCATAACCCCCGATAAGTCAAAAGCCGAGAACGTCGCCCAATTGGTGTGGTTGTTAGGCATAACGAAAAGTAATGTATAGCTTGCTGGTATTGTTGAAGGCTATTGTGAATCATACCTAAAACATTTGCTAAACCGCCTTGTAAACGCTTAGTGGTGTCATTGAGTATGCTGATACCCCAAGCTTTCTCGAGACTTGAAATGGCTTCTTCTTGATTGCCACGCAAGTGGGCTTGTAAACCATGCTCGCGTAAAAAAAAGATTTGGTCAACTTGATTAAGTTGTGATTCAACAAGCTCTCTTAACATTTCTCGTGATTGTTTCTGCTCTCCCATAAAGCGATAAGCAATAGCTAATTCAATTGTAGCTTCTTTACAACCGCGCTTTTTAGCTTGAATTAGCAGTTCTTTAGCTGTGACGCTTCTTTGCTGATTCAATAGACAGAAACCTGCCCAGCGATCATCTTCGGCTGACGGAGTATTTAAGGAGAAATAGAAATCTAAACCAGCTTGCTCCTCCCCATTGAGCAGCAACTCGAGAATTGGATTGAGATTGGGCTGTTTCCTCATAACACGCCCTCAGTGTACGCCTCAGAATTGGCAAAGTGCTAGTTTTTTAATGTCTTGGCAACCTTAAAGGAGGTTGCTTATGAAAAAAGTTATTCGTCTAATAGCAGCAATGTTACTTCTTGGAGTATGCAGCACAGCAGTCTTTGCCGACCCAGGCACAGGCGCAGGTACAGGTGCAGGTAATGGCATCACAACAAAACCATAGTTAATCTGAATTATCAGACTTTGTTTAATTTCTAAAGAAACCGGCTAGGAGAAAATAACAAACTTTGGGGGTAATAATATAGACAGTTCATAATACCTTAGGGTCTACCTGAGGTATTATGAACTGCTTCTGCACTCACTAAATTTACTTGTTAAACACGAAAATTAATTCCTACTGCACCTGCAACACTAAAACCACTGTCACCAAAACCCACAGGACGTGTTTCGACAAAAAAGCTAATGCTATTATTCAGCAGTAACTCCAAACCCAATACTAAGTGAATATCAAAGGCAGGTTCGTTACGACTGGTACGAATCCCAATAGCTGCTCCAGCTCCAACGTAAACATCTAAATCAATACTTGATCCTCGAGTTGGGATTGTAAAATAGCCTAATACATCTGCACCAACCAGCACACCGTTACTCGCAAAAGCAAAATCTAAGGTTAATCTGCCACCAATGTTACGAGCGAATATGTTGGTACTACCGATTTGCACTCCAACTTCTGGGAAACCTAAACGAATACCGAAGTAATTTCGGGCACTTTGTGCATTGGCGAAACTCGAGCTAACGAGCAGAACGATGATAATGGTCACTATTTTTCTCATGTCTTCCTCCATGTGCAGTGTGGAATAACACCGTTTTGGACTATGTACGCTCCATTTCGCAAAAAACAGCGAAAATTACACGTACTCCGTCCAAAACGGGGGTTCTCACGCGCTTGTCGCGCCCATGGCTGGACTGGTAGTACACAGGAGCGAAGCGCGGTTTTAACGCGAGGCGTAAGCCTCACATTAAAACGGAATTGGTATAACACCCTTTGATGGTTGTTTAACGCTGCATTCGGAGATTACCTTGGGTCGAGTAACGTCCATGTAACGTTTCGGCGGCTGTTTATGAAAGCTTTGCACCCCAATTTTTTACCTTGTTTTAACTCGAGTTTTAAGTTGTGTGGATTCAACTTGTGCTGCACGGCTTAGATTCTTCGCGTTACACTAACGTTACTGGGGGTAGCGCAACATGATTGCATGACAGAGTTCAGACAATCAGAACAGCCACGTAACTACTTACTGCATGTAGTGCCAACAGTTCAATCTCAGAGTATAGCAATGACGTTTCGAGAATGTAACGCTGGTGAGGCATGGTATCAACTGAAGCAACAAACAACAGCCATTCGTCGTGGCACTGTCGTTATTACGGCTAACCCATGCCCTGAGTACGCACTGGATTTACTCGAGTTAGGTGTTTGTGCGGTTTTACAAATTGGTATTTCAGAACAAGCCGAAGCAACAGCTTTAGAATTTGCTAAACGAGGAGCGCTGTATAGCTCCCCTCAGCATTTCCCTTCTTGTATGAGCAAAAAAGAACGAGAAGTTTTGCAATATGTCATTCGTGGCATGAGCAACCACCAAATTGCTCGGCAATTGCGTAAATCCATGCCAACGGTACGAAATCATTTGAATCAGATGCTAAACATGCTTGGTTTACAAAACCGCACACAACTTGCCATGTATTACTTAGGGCATTGGCAATTTCTAGGACGATCTATCAGTAATTTTCAACAAACAGATTCAGTGTTAGCTCGAGTGGATTAAGCCCAAGATTAACTGGTTTTTACGGGAGTTACTATGAAAGAAGTTAATGATTATTTTTTGCAGTTACAACAAGAAATCTCGAGTTTATTACAACAAATGGATGGGCATACATTTACCACTACTAATTGGGATTACTTCGCTGGTGGCGGAGGACAAACTCGGGTTTTACGGGACGGCTTTATTTTTCGAGATGTCACAGTTAATGCTCGAAGTATTACCGGTAAAATTCCTGCAACAACAACGCAGGTACTCCCTTTTTCGCAGAATAAATTTTACTCCTCGGGTATTGATGTGTTGGTGAAACCAATAGATGTTCTTGCTCCGATGATTTACTGTCATTTTCATTACGTGGAATTACACAATCGCTTTGGTGATATCCAAGATGCTTGGTTCACAGCTTGTATTGCATTAAATGCCACCGAACCAATGCCCGAAGCAAGTGCTTGTATTTATCGGTTTCTCGAGTCTGCTTTGAACGTACTAGATGCCTCAGTAAAGCAAATGCCACAACCCGCCAGTGCAATGTTTTTTTTGGGTGGTTTGAATGTCGAATTGCGTCGAGATTTTGCCAAGAATTTTTCGTGCATTAAAGCACTTGGTCAGATTACAACTGAAGTTTATGTCCCTATTTTAGAAGATTATTTGGATTCAACCCAAGCGCATAAACGCGTTGTATTGGAATCTCAGCGCCAAGCAAAACTCGAGGTGCTAGAAGTGTAATTTTGATTGGATGAGTGAACGGTTTTTGAAATGTAACAGCAACGTTACTAGGTCTCGAGTACGGTAGCCGAGTGACAACGGAGGTACTTATGAAATTAGGAAAATATTTGGTGCTGGTCGGTTTGAGTTTAATCGTGGCGTGTGGGAATCCACCAACAACCGTGACTTTAACCTCGAGTGAATTAAACCCAGTATTTGGCTCGAGTGTGACATTCACAGCAACAGCAACACCCGCGAGTAAAATTGTGAAACTCGAGTTGCTGGAAGGTACAACCATTCAAAAAACCGTGGAAAACACAGCCAACCTCGAGCAAAACGTTTTGATGGATGTTGCTGGTAAGCGTTCTTTTAAGGCTCGAGTGACCGATTCGGCTGGGGTTGTGGCAAGTAGTGCTGTGGTTGAAGTAGAGACTAAAATTCCGCCAGCGCCAGTGGTCACGCTGAGTGCAACACCAAACCCTGTTGTGATTGGAAGCTCGAGTAAACTGACCGCTTCCGTGGTTTCTGGTAGAGGTGTGAGTAAAGTAGAATTTTTTGATGGCATAACTTTGTTGGGGTCAGATTCAAGCACGCCATTTACAATTGTTGTTGATGATTTTTCGTTGGCTGGTTCTCGAGATTTCAGAGCGGTAGCCACGGATAATAATGGTTTGAAAGGTGAAGGTTTAGTTACAGTTACTGTTGTAGATCGTATTCCAACAAGTTTTAAGTTTGAATCCGATGATTTGGTATGTTCTGGAGGTTTTCAATTTTGTACTTTATTATCACCAGATGCCGCAAAAATAACAGCAGAGTACGAATTGGGTACAGTTTCAAAGCGAACAAATTGGATCATCTTAAAAGATGATGGTATAACGCCTGCACCAACCGATGGGAGTTTTGGAACAATAACCGCTATTGCAGGTGATCCCGATGGTTTACTCTCTTCTCGAGTGCAGTACATACCTTCAAATTTTACTGATTTTAATCAAAGGTTTATAATTTTCATTCAAGCTACCAGCGTGCAAGACCCTGGAGAATTCCGATTTTTTCGACTCATTGTTTCAAAAAAAGGAACTGTAGAGCGAATCGAATTAGCAGCTTCTCAAAACAGCACAATAAACGTGGGTGTAACAACAAATATCGGTTTTAATAGGTTCGGGGTAGTTGGGAATAGCTATAATTTAGTAGAAATAAAACTTTCAGATTTGAATAATATCGGAAAACTCGAGTGCGAACAAGGTTCTCCTTGTAGGTTGACATCCGATAGCATTATTGGTTTTCAGTTTAAGTTTACAGGGCTTCAACCTGGCAATGTCACTTTACTTGCGACCAGCCTGGATGTTAAACCAGATGGCAGTCACCCAACGGATACACTCAAACTGACCGTTAATCCTTAATCACTATCTTTCTCCCTCGAGCTTTCAATCTCGAGGGGTTCTTCGTTTTGGTTTTTCAAAAATGCTTTTCCTGACAAGTAAATCTCGAGTATAAGAACAACCCGCTCGAAATATAACAGCAACGTTACTGGGTCTCGAGTACGGTAACCAAGCTATTTGGAGGTACTTATGAAAATACTAAGTTATTTGCTGCTACTCGGTCTGAGTTTTATGGTGGCTTGTGCCAATCCACCTGTGCCAGATACAACTTTACCAACAGTGGTTTTGAGTATTAATCCTGTTGCACCTGTTGCGGGTGGGAGTATTATTCTGAAAGCAGTTGCACTTGATAATGTGGGTGTTGTTCAGGTTAAATTTTTTCTGGGCAGCACCAGTTTAGGCGTGGATTTCTCGAGTCCTTATGAACTAATTGTGCCTGCCAATCTTGTCTCGAGTGGCGATCAAGAATTTAAGGCAGTGGCTGCGGATGCGGCTGGGAATGTGCAAGAAACAAAACTTGTTGTCGCGGTGGCGGTTGCCGATGCTACACCGCCAACGCTTACATTGGGTATTGATAAACCAATTCTTTTTGTTGGTAATACTGCGTTGTTAACCGCAGACGCAACCGACAATGTTGGTGTTAAACAAGTTCAATTTTTTATCAACGAAACCAGTTTGGGCATTGATACCTCAGCCCCGTTTGAACAAACTGTGGCTGCCACAAACATTGTGGAGGGTTTTGCGACCTTTAAGGCGATTGCCACCGATGCCATTGGTCTCTCGAGCGAAACGCGGCTTGGCGTAGTTGTAAATTTGGTGGATACAACACCACCAATTGTTGGTTTACGCACCAGCAGCACTGCGCCGCTTGTTGGTCAGGCTTTTAAGTTGTTAGCCGATGCTGAAGATGATGTTGCCATGCGACAAGTCGAATTTTTGAATGGCGATACCAGTTTGGGTGTGGATACCACAGCCCCATTTGAACAAGAAATTACGGCGGTTCAAGCCACCGTTGGTGTAAAGGCATTTAAGGCTGTTGCCACGGATGCCAATGGCAACACAGATGTGAGTGCCTTAAATGTTGAAGTAGTTGTCCCAAATATCAGTTTTACAGTCAAGTTGAAACAAATCACGATTGCCAACAGAAGCCCAGATGAATTCGATCAAACGTTGCAAATCGTGGGGAGTTTTAAGGCGCAACTTCAATTGACAACGGGTGGTGTTCAAGATGAAAAAGTGACCCTCAGTATTCCCAGTGTCTTGCAACCGATTATTCTTCGGGCTGGTTTGAACACTTTTGATAACCCTCAAGTGCTCCAAGGAACGAATTTACCGAACAGCAAAATCGTAATGCTTGGCGAGGTATTTGAAAAAGATTCAAATACCTTACTGCATAAGTTCAGTCAGGTCATTGGCAGCCCAGCTATACCGTTAAGTGCTGTGGTCAACGCCACGGCTCAAAATCCAGCCGTATTGCAATTTCAACTCAATACACAAGTTGGAACATCGCAAGCAGAGAACGATTCGATTTTGGTTTTTTTTGAGATTTTTAGAAATCCGTAACTCGAGTGATACCCATTTCTTTTGGAGGTTGTATGAAGTATTTTTGGCAATTGCCTGTCGTTTGTATTCTTGGAGCGCTGGTCGCTTGCGGCGCTCCACCACAACCAGTGCCAGTCAAACCAGGCGCAGCAGTGACTTTAACCTCGAGCCAGTTCAATCCAGAATTGAACAGTGCCATCACCTTAACGGTGAAAGCCTTACCCGCAGACCAGATTGCTAAACTCGAGATTTTAGAAGGTGTCAAAGTGCTGGAGAGAGTGCAGAACAAAGCCGAATATAAATTGGATTTGCTAATGAATAAGGCTGGGTCTCGGGTTTTTACGGCTCGAGTGGTGACGCTGGACAATGTGGTGCAAAGCAGTGCTGCTGTCCTTGTGCAAACCAAAACCAAACCACCTGCGCTGGCAGTGGTTGCCAATCCTGTGCTGCAAATCGTGGCGGGCAAAGCGCACACTTGTGTGCTGTTGCAAGACAAAACAGTGCGTTGCTGGGGCGACAATTCGTCGGGGCAACTTGGGCTTGGTGATACGCGTTCTCGAGGTGCGAACGAAGCCATTCGGGATGTTCCCGCGTTGCAATTTGGCACTGGTTTTGTGCCCGTCAAACTTGTTGCCAGTGCCGTGCAGACCTGTGCTATTTCCGAAACAGGAGATGCAAAATGCTGGGGTGCTCAAAGTTCTTTAAAGCCAGATCAGGTTTTAAATTTAATTGATTTTTTGAATGAAAAAGTCAAAGATATTGTCTCGAACAGTTTGGCTTCGCATTTCTGTGCGATTCTCGAGTCTAACAAAGTCCAATGTTGGGGTGATAATCCTTTTGGTCAACTGGGTGATCGGAGTTTGGTATCTCGTCCCTTGCCAAGTGGTGTGCCAATTCAACTCAGTTCGGAGGCGGGGGTGCAAATCAGTGTTGGTGGTCAACACACTTGCGCTTTATTGGCAGATAAAAGCCTGCATTGCTGGGGGCGAAACGCTCGAGGACAACTGGGGTACGGCGACACCAATACCTTTGGTTTTGCCGCCACACACATCCTCGATTCTCGAGTTGTGCCCGTCACCGATGCGGCGCAAGTGATAACTGGTTTTGACCATACGTGCATCATCACCACCAATCGTAAATTGCGTTGTTGGGGTGGTGCAGCCGAAGGACAACTTGGCTACGGCAACACCCTTGATATTGGAACAACACCAAGCACCTTGCCAGAATCGGTGGGATTTGTTGAACTTGGCGCGGAAGTCAGTCAAATGGTGGCTGGTGGGCAATTCTCCTGTGCTTTACTGACCAACAACACTGTTAAATGCTGGGGCAATGGTACAAACGGGCAACTGGGTTATGGCAACCCGAACGACATTGGCGATGATGAATTGCTTGGCGGTGTTGGCTTGGTCAGCATCAACACAGACCCACGCCAAGGCAAAATCATGCAGCTTGTCGCAGGTGCAGCCCATGCCTGCGCTTTGCTCGAGAGTGGCAACATCGTCTGTTGGGGCGATGGCAGCAGCGGACAACTTGGCTACGGCATTGCTGGCAACACCAGCAACCTTGGCGATAACGAATTGCCGTCCACCCAAGGCGTTGTGCCGTTGTTCTAAATGCGGTTCGTAATCTCGAGGAACGATGTACCATTGGAGGTTTTATGAAATACACTTGGAAAGCTATTTTAATGATCATTTTATTGATGGCAAGTGCCTGTAATCGGGTCGAGCCACCACCCATTGTAGACCCACCACCGATAGAACAACCACCCGTAGACCCACCACCAACAGACCCACCGCCACCACCAGCGGTGGTGACCTTAAAAGCCAATCAAACAACTGTAGAATTTGGTGAAACCATTCAATTCACGGTCAGCACAACCAAAACAGGCTTAAAGAAAATCGAATTGTTTGAAGACAGCACCAACCTGACCAGCGCCAACAATGCAGACACCCTGCAATTTGATTTAACCATGCAGCGCGTTGCCAAACGGCGTTTTACGGCAAAAATTACCGATGCCACAAACACGGTTAGCTCGAGTGCAGTGCTGGAAATCACCACCAAAATTATTCCTGTTATTCAAATTGCAGCCCTGACATCCAATACCTGCGTGTTGTTCAAAAACGGAACGGTGCGATGCTGGGGCGCGAATACGTTTGGACAACTGGGCTTAGGCAACTTAACCAATATTGGCGATAACGAATTTGTGTTTACCAGCCCAGTCATTCGCTTGGGTTTTAAAGCCAAACAAATTTCTGTTGGTGTAAATTTTGCCTGTGCCTTGTCCGAAGCGGGACAAGTGAAATGCTGGGGAGATTCTGGCGACGGAAAACTTGGTTATGGCAACACCACCGTCATTGGTGATAACGAACACCCAGACGAAATTGATTTTGTGGACGTGGCAGGCACAACCAAAGTCACACAAATCTCCTCGGGAGCAAGTCATACTTGTGCCTTACTCGAGACTGGTAAGGTGCGTTGCTGGGGTCGAAATACCGACGGGCAACTTGGTTACGGCAACACCAACAACATTGGAGACAACGAAGTACCATCGGTGGCAGGAGACATTGACCTTGGTGCAAATACAAACGTAAAACAAATTATTGCAGGCATCCGACACACTTGTGCTTTGCTGACCAGCAACCAAACGATCTGCTGGGGAAACAACGAATTTGGACAACTTGGTTACGGCAACACCAACACCATCAATAAGCCAAGCACCCCAAATTTAATCGTGGATGTGGCACAAATCGGTTTAGGTTCTCAGCATACTTGCGCCATCACACTCGAGGGTAAAGTGCGCTGTTGGGGCAAAAGCTTCAATGGTCAACTTGGTTACGGCGATATACTCGTTAATGGCGATACCACCGACCCCAATGTAAAAGGATTTGTCAACCTTGGCGTGGTGGGAGCGGCAAAACAAATTGTTTCGGGCGATCTATTCAACTGTGCTTTATTGGCAACGGGCAAAGTCAAATGCTGGGGTTCAAACAATTCTGGGCAACTTGGTTACGGTGACACCCTCACCATTGGCGACGATGAACTCCCCAAAACAGTGGGCTTTGTGAACGTCAGTGCTGACAATATCAAAGTGACTCAATTGGCGGCTGGATTCTTGCATACCTGCGCCTTACTCGAGACGGGTGATGTGAGTTGTTGGGGTTTTAATGGCTTTGGGCAACTTGGGTTTGGAAATACGTTGTCGGTTGGTACAACACCACAAGAACTACCTGCGTTTATGGGCACTGTGCAACTGTTTCCGCAATAGACTTTTAAGCCCCTCGAGATTGAAGGCTCAAGGGGCTTTACAAAAATGCCTTCTCTGACAACGAAATCTCGAGCACGAGAAAACTCGTTTTGAAACGTTACATGGACGTTACTGGGTGTGTTGCAAACTATTTTTTGTACCCCGAATTGTACTGGGTTATTGCAAAGCACAAACCATTTCTGTGGGTGTATCGAGTGTAGCTCGAGTCAATTGGCAACAGGGAATTGCAAGTGCTTTCGGATTGGAGGTTCGTTGAGTGCGAAATGAATTCAAATGTGCTGGTTGACAAAGTTCTAGTGCAGACACGTGTTGGTGGCTGCAAAGCTAAAAGAGAGGCTGTATGAAAAAATTATTCCGCACCACGATTTCCATGTTTGCTCTGGCACTTCCTGTTCTGCTTGCCTCGTGTGGTACAAGCCCTGTGCCATCAGCAAGGATGCTCGAGAGCAGTAAGTCGGTAAAATCGGAATCGGCTTTGTTTGTAGCTAAGGTTGCAGACTCGAGTACGTATATTGTCATTATCAATCAAGATCGAAACATGGCTGCTTATACTTACGACAACAATGCCAAAACCACAACTTGGTTTACGGGAATGTTACAGGATGGCAATTTCTTTGGCACAGCCAAGAATGGCTCGAGTATAATTGCAACCCTCAAAGATGGAATAATTTCAGGAAAGTTAAACGCAGCCAATCGCTCGAGTCTGAATTTTACGGCTTTACCAGCCCAGACACTAGAAACAGATGCGTGGCAAGCGGCAAGCAAAGGTTTGTTTGCGTGGTTGGGTTCATTAGATGGAATGCAAACTTATAAATTGCACGAAGATGTAACCGAAGAAACACCCGATCCGACTGACCCTGTTCCGAGCGATGGGACGCAAGAACTAAGTCGTACTCAAAAAAAACATATTTGCGTTTTAATAGCACAATATTGGGTGGATATTGGTTCTGTTGCTTCCGCGCCTCATTACATACTACGCTCAACTCTTCTGGGGTTGTTTTATAAAGGAGGTTGTAGCGAATTTGGACTTCATTACCAAGTTGACATTTGGAAGTAGCCAGTAACAATTCTTAGTAGTTCTGTTGGTAATTTTGGTGATATTGACAACAATCAAGTTTGGAGTTTAACAGACCCAATTTCTGGGACATTTGTGTGTCTACCTAATACTTTTTGCCGCTTCACGGAACAGGGCGGTATTGTAGCTAATCGGGTTCTATTCACGCCGCTTAAACTAAGGTGTAGTCAGCATAAATGCAATAAGCTTACACAATGGAGCTTTTTTTATACTTGATTTAACCGTTATTCCGTAAAACATCCTTTAATCCCTCGAGCCTTCAATCTCGAGGGACTTGAATTTGGAGCTTCAAAAAACCTTCTCTGACAGCGAAATCTCGAGTATGAGAAAACTCGTTTTGAAACGTTACACGGACGTTACCGCACCTCAAGTACGGTAGCCGAGTAACAATGGAGGTTCTTATGAAAATACTAAGATATTTGGTGCTGGTCGGTCTAAGTTTAATCGTGGCGTGTGGTCAACCACCACTCACCGTGACTTTAACCTTGAGCGAATTAAACCCAGCGTTTGGCTCGAGTGTGACGTTTACAGCAACCGCAACACCCGTGAGTAAAATTGTGAAACTCGAGTTGCTGGAAGGAACAATTGTTAAGAAAACCGTGGATAACACCGCGAACCTCGAGCAAAACGTTTTGATGGATAAGGCTGGTAAGCGTTCTTTTACAGCTCGAGTGACCGATTCGGCTGGAGTGGTGGCAAGCAGTGCTGTGGTTGAAGTGAGTACCAAAGCACTGACAATACCAGTTGTAACGCTGAGTGCGTCACGCAATCCAGTGATTATTGGAGGCTCGAGTACACTGACCGCTTCGGTAGTTGCTTCCAGTGGTGTCAAAGAAGTCGAATTTTTTGAGGGCATAACGCCATTGGGTAAAGATTCAAGCGCACCATTTGAATTGGTGGTCAATGATTTTACAAGTGTTGGTTCTCGAGATTTTAAGGCAGTTGCTACGGATAATAATGGTTTACAAGGTGAGGGTTTAGTTACAGTTACTGTTGTAGATCGTATTCCAACAAGTTTTGAGCTAAAATCCAATCTTCTTGAATGTTTTAGTAAAAGTTCATGTCTGTTACGTTCCCCAGACATTGCGAAAATAAATGCAGATTACGGTGTGAATGTAAATTCACAACAAACAAATTGGGTTATTTTAAAAGACGATGGCAGTCCTGCACCAACTGATGGAAGTTTCGGAACATTCAAGGCTCTTGAAGGTGCTCCTGACGGCTTACTTTTCCCACAAATATTTTATGTACCTCCAAATCTTCCTGATTTTAGCCAAAAGCTCAACATTGTTATTCAAGCTACCAGTGTGCAAGACCCTACACAGCAACAATCTTTTCAGATTAGAGTTACTAAAAAGGGGACTGTGGAGGGAATCGAGATAGTGGCTTCTCCAAGCAGAACCGTAAAAGTAAATCAAAGCATAACTCTCTCTGCTAACATGATTGAAAGCATTGGATTTGTAGGTGCTTTTATAGAAATACAATTTGGACTGCTGGGT
The DNA here is from genome assembly GCA_013298595.1 of Deinococcales bacterium. GTDB lineage: Bacteria > Deinococcota > Deinococci > Deinococcales > JAAFIG01 > JAAFIG01. The sequence goes on from JAAFIG010000002.1 coordinate 42,353, forward strand.
GACATTGGAAAACTCGAGTGTGTGGAAGATACTTTTTGCACATTGATTCCTGGTATTGGCATCGTCAGTACAAAATTCAAGGTTACAGGGCTTAAACCTGGTATTATACGTTTTCTTGTAACTAGCTTAGATGTTAAACCAGATGGTAGTCATCCCACCGATACATTTAATCTGACTGTTACTCCTTAGTCCTATCTTTCTCCCTCGAGCCTTCAATCTCGAGGGACTTGAATTTGAAGCTTTAAAAAACCTTCTCTGACAGCGAAATCTCGAGTATGAGAAAACTCGTTTTGAAACGTTACACGGACGTTACCGCACCTCAAGTACGGTAGCCCAGTGACAATGGAGGTTCTGATGAAATTAGGAAAATATTTGGTGCTGGTCGGATTAAGTTTCATGGTGGCGTGTGGTCAACCACCACTAACCGTGACTTTAAGCTCGAGTGAATTAAACCCAGTATTTGGCTCGAGTGTGACGTTCACAGCAACCGCAACACCCGCGAGTAAAATTGTGAAACTCGAGTTGCTGGAAGGTACAATTGTTAAAAAAACTGTGAATAATGCAGCCAACCTCGAGCAAAATATTGTGATGGATAAGGCTGGAAAGCGTTCTTTTACGGCTCGAGTGACCGATTCGGCTGGAGTAGTGGCAAGCAGTGCTGTGGTTGAAGTGGATACCAAATTACCACCAGCACCTGTTGTTACCCTAAAAGCATCTCAAACTGAGGTTTTTGTTGATGGTTTGAGTACCTTAACCGCTTCGGTGGTGGCAAGCAGTGGAGTCAGTGAAGTAGAGTTTTTTGAAGGAACAAAGTCTTTAGGTAAAGACTCGAGTGTTCCATTTGAATTGGTGGTTACTGATTTTACAAGTGTTGGTTCTCGAGTTTTTAAGGCAGTAGCAACGGATAACAATGGACTTAAAGGCGAGGCTTTAACTTCGATTACTGTTTTGACGAGTCAACCAACCAGTTTTCAGTTGCTCACAAACCTGAGTCCAATACCAGAAGTTTTTATTCTTTCACCTGACGTGGTTGAATTAGAAGCCAAGTACGAAGCTGGTGTGGTTTCAAAACAAACGAAATGGACGTTACAAACAAGCAATGGCAGTCCTGCGCCTACGGATGGAAGTTTAGGAACAATTGTTGCTATTCCTGGCGACCCCAATGGGTTACGTTCCTCTAAAGTGCGATATGTTCCTCCTACGTTTGCCAATTTTAATGACAAAAGTCGCGCTTTAGTTAATGTAAATAGTGTACAAGACCCTAATCAAACAGTTCAATTAGGGTTAAAAAGTATTAAAAAAGGAACACAAACAGGAATTAACCTAGTTCAATCTCCAGTCAATGCTTCATCAAAGCTTAATGTGCCATTGCAAATTAACCTTGAACCAGTTGGTTCTGTTGGAAATATTGATAACACTGGAGTCTGGAGTCTCCCAGATTCGAGTTCTGGGACATTTGCGTGCGTACCCAATTTTCCTTGTGCCTTCAACACACAAGGTCAGATTGTAACTAATCGGGTTCTGTTCACGCCTCTTAAACTAGGTGCAGTCAGCATAATTGCAGGTAGCTTACATGATGGAGCAGGTTTCAAACTTGATTTAACCGTCGTTCCGTAAAACATCCTTTAATCCCTCGAGAATCGCTGCTCGAGGGATTCTTCAAGAACACTTTTTTCTATCGTTGGTTATGCTATTTGTGTTGCCAAAACCGCTTTCATAACGCTGGTGTACCATAAAGGAATTATGATTGATTCGCTCGAGCAAATGCTTTCCAGTTTGGCTTCAAGACGCAACGGTCTTGCCATTTGCTTGGTTGGTCATGCTGGCATTGGCAAAACCCACACTGCCGAGTTGTTGCTGAAAAAATTGCCTTTGCGAAGCTGTAAACTCCATGCGACGGTCACCACCGAACAATTCTTAAAACTTGTCCCTCGAGCGGCTCGTTTGCCCAGTTGGGTTGCCACCACCGTGCAGCGTTTAGAACGCAACGAGGTGGCGTTGCCTAGTGCGGCAAATGCGGTGGCGGCTTGGTTTATTGGTCTTGCCCCGTTTGTGCTGCATCTCGAGGATGTTCATGAAGCCAGTGCCGAACAAAAAACGTTTTGGAATGCCGTGGCAAAGGACATTAAAGCGGCTCGAGGCGTGGGGATTGTTGCCACCAGCCGAGGTGTTTTGCCCTCAGAATTCGAGGCATTACCGCTCGAGGTGCTGAGTTCAGATGCCAGCGAAGCATTGCTTGTGGCTAAACTTGGGTCAGCCATGCCAAGGGCGGCGCTGGACTGGATTTTACCTCGGGCGGGTGGCAATCCACTTTTTTTACTCGAGTTCTTAAAATTGTTAATGCGTCAAGGTTCGTTGTGGAACGATGGTGCGGTTTGGCATTGGCGTGTTCCAGATACCGATACCATGCCCAGAAGCCTCGAGGCATTGATTGAGAACATGCTGCAACCTGTTGTGATGGACGAAGTGGTGTCTCGGGTGTTGGCGTTGCGAATTTTAATCGAGGATCAACTCGAGTTGTGGCAACCCGCCAGTCAATTGCTCAACGAAGCTTTTGACAAGGCGTGTTTGTTTTTGCAAACAAATGGGGTGCTGAATGCCAACTTAGCCGTTTCGCATCCTTTGTTTTCCGAGGTGTTTTGTCAGACGCAACCGCAAAGTTTGCAATTTGCTGCCCGAAGATTGTTGCAAATTGCGCCGCCAAGCATGACTGCCAACTTACTGGTTTTGGCGCGTTTGGAAACAGAAGAAGCCCGAGGGATGCTGGAAAAAGCGATAGCCGAACTCGAGGAGCATAATCTGGTACGGCAAGCCTTGTACTTAAAAGTGCAGGTGCTCGAGTTGATGAAAAGCCCTGAACGGGCAAGGTTGGCGTTTGATTTGGCGTTGGTATTGGTGTTGCATGATCCCAAAGCCGCCATTGGACTTTTGGACATGGCGATTGAAGCCCCCGATGTGATGGTCGAGGCACTGCTGAAAAAAGCGAGCTGGTTGGCGACACTTGGTTTATTTGATGATGCCAAAAGAACACTCGAGTTGTTGCCGAAGAATTTAACACCTGAACAATCGGGGCATAAAATTCTGGCAGAGATTGGTGTTTGGTTTGCCAGACGAGATGTGGTGGCTTTTCGTCACACGGTTGAGCTTTGGGAAAATCATCCTGAAGTTCATGATGTTGCCAATGCTTCTGAGTTCAGAATTGTTACACAAGCGTATATGTACTTAGGGAATACCGAATTGGCTTGGCATTGGATTCGAGTTGCCGAGTCTTTACCTGCCAATTCTTTGACTGCCCAAGCCATTATTTTGAATTCCATTTGCAATTTACATAAAGAAGAAAAGCAATACCAAAAAGCCATCGAAGTGGCAAAACGTGGCATTGCTTTGCTCGAGCCTCAGGTTGAAGCTGGTCTAGCCGACGCAAACGAATTACGGCAATGCGAGGCATTATGGGGAAACTTAGCCAGTGCTTATGTCTGGGAAAATCAATTTGGGCAAGCAATTTTTGCTGCTCAGAAAGCCATTGACCTGAGCGTTCGGTTTGATCTTGGTGACACGATGGTCAGTGAACTGAATCTTGCCGCAGCGTTTAGGCGATTGGGTCAGTTTGACCAAGCTGAACATTATTTTCTCGAGCATTTACCAACAATTTTAATCAGTCATGCTGTTTTTTTACCACATCTCTATTTGCACTTGACCATGTTGTACAGCCAACGCGCAGGGTCTTTGGATGAAATGTTAGCCATGAAATACGCTCGAGAAACCATCCGAACCGCCAGTACAGATTCCGATGATTACAAGCTGGCAAAACGCAAGTTAATCGAACTCGAGGCTCGTTTTGGCAACCTCGAGACGGCTGAAAAATTGGTCGAAGAAATTGAACTCGAGACAGGTTTTATCCCGTGGCAACACGCCTTTATTCTCGAGCGAGAAAATTCTCAGGGTGCAGCCGTAAAAGCTTTACTTGAAGCTCAGAATGAACCGCATTTTATTGAAGAAAAAGAAGAAATCGAACTCGAGTTGGTCAGATTAACCCAAGACCAAACACTGGCACTTGACCTCGAGCAACGCCTAAAAAATAAGGAACTGGGTGGTTTATTGTTTGTGCTTCATCGCTACATGCCCGAACTCGAGCAGACCAAACCCGTCCCAAGTGTTGCTGCCACTTTTCGCATTGCCAATTTGGGTTCGTTACAATTTGAACGCAACGGTGTGAACATCAAATACAAAGCCGAAAAAGGACGGGATTTGCTGGGCTTACTGTCCGAATTGCGCTTGGTTAAACAATCGGAAATCAGTCAACTCGAGTTGCTGGATTTACTCTACCCAAACCTCGAGGAAAGCGCTGCGATCAGTGCCTTGCAACAACTGATTTACCGTTTACGCACCAGCCTTGGGCAAGAAGTGATTGTGCGAACACCCACGGGCTACGCTTTGGGCGCAGAGGTGCAAACCGATGCCGAAACGTTTTTGCAAACCGCCGATTCAAACCTCTGGCGCGGTGTCTGGCTTGCCGATGTTGGCGGTGGACGCGATTCGATGGCACGAAACCGTATTTATCAGGCGCTAACCGCCTTTATCGAAAATTCAATCCTCAAAATGCCCTTAGAAGCAGCGCGGTTGGCTCTCATTTGGCTCGAGGCTGAACCATACGAAGTCGAAGCAGTGATGTTCGCCAGAGATGCCATGCTTGCGGCTGGGGATACACTCGGAGCAGAACGGATGTACAGCGAAGCGCAAGTGCGTTTTCATGAAGTGGGTGTGCAATTAAATCCGCTCGAGCCAAAAACCACAAATCACCGTTAGTAAGGTGTTAGTCCAAAGCGCCAATGCTATTGCATATGGTTTGGCAATTACGTTGGCTTGGGGCTGCATGAGTTTGGTTTTGAATTTGCAGGGTGTTGTTCATCGGTTTCAATCTTCGTATGTGTTACGTGGCGCTCATTTGGTATTATCGGCACAACAAATTCTGGCTTTGTATGGTGCTAATGGCGCAGGGAAAACAACTTTATTAAAAATCATTGCTTCCAGTGTTGTTGCCACTCGAGGTTCGGGTACTATTCTGGGTTTTGATTTGCAGCAGCGTTTTCAGATTCGGCAACGGGTGCAATTGGTTTCGCATTCCTTAGGGTTTTACCCCGATTTAACGGGTTTGGAAAACTTAGAATTTGCCCTGACCATGCACGGTAAAACCGCCGATATTGGGGCAGCACTAAACCGAGTGGGCTTGCATACTCAAAACCGAGTTCGCGGCTATTCTAGCGGCATGAGGAAGCGTTTGGCATTGGCAAAAATGCTGTTGCTTCAACCAGACCTGATTTTATTAGACGAACCGTTTGCGGCTTTAGACCCAAGCGGTAAGAACTTGGTCGAACAACTGATTTTTGAACAACAAAACCGAGGGGCAACCATTATTGTGGCTTCGCACGAACCCGAACGCACCAACCAAATAGCCACCAGTATTGCCACCCTCGAGCATGGGTTGTTGCATATTTCGGAAATCCCAAAACCATGAGGCAAGCTTGGCGAATTATTTTGACCATTGCCTTAAAAGATTGGAAGGTCGAAGGTCGTGCTCGAGACATTCTGGCAGCTACTTTATTTTTTGCTGTGCTGGTTGTCACTATTCTGGCATTTGCTTTTGGTCCTGAAACCACTAAATTGCGTCAAGCCAGCCCTGGAATCCTTTGGGTCGCCATTGCTTTTTCCAGTATTTTAGCGGCTTCTCGGGCTTTTGCTTCCGAATCCGAAGATGGCGCACTCGAGACATTACTGTTGTACCCTGTGTCTCACGAATGTATTTATTTAGGAAAGTTACTAGGTAATTTAGGTTTAATGCTGGTCTTGGCGTTGGTGATAGCCCCGTTTACCTTGCTGTTGTACGGCATTAGTATTTCTGGGCGAGAATTGCTTTTTGCAATCACCGTTTTTTTTGGTGTTCTGGGTTTTAGTATTGTCTCGAGTTTTCAGAGTGCTTTAACCATGAATTTACGATCTCGAGAAAGCCTGATGCCGGTGCTGATTTTTCCAATTGTTGTTCCTGTAATTATTGCTTGTGTCAAAGCAACTGTAGGTTTAATCACCCTTGATCAATCCATAGATGTCTCGGGTTGGATTCGGTTATTAATTGGTTTTGATTTGGTTTACGTTGTGATTTGTACCTTGGTTTTTCCGTATGCTGTCGAATAATTAATAACGATATTTTTCATTGACTGAGCTTGGAGGGGTTGCGTATTGCTACCAAGGCAAGTATCGAAATCAGAGCTATCAGCCCAAAAGCAACCACGTAGGCTATTGGCAAAGGCTTACCCGTCCAGAGGTTGATTAAACCAGCCGCGAAGACCCCAAGCCCATACATTGAATTGGTCAGTAGCGTTAATGTGGTGCGCTCGAGCGACCGCAGACTGTACAACGATGTTATACCAATGGTGAAAAGCATCGCTGCGATCAAACGGCTGGTGAGTAGGTCGCCGCGCCAAGCCCAGATTAGTGGACTTGACCCTTGATCTGTCACAGCTAAAGCAAGCGCCCAAGGCAGGCATATACAACTGGTCAAGATCAAGCAGATGCGTACCCACCTTGCAATGGACGTGGTGTTTCTAAGCTCGAGTTGTTGCAAAGCAGCAGATGGGGCGATCAGCAACCATAATGCAGCCAGTGCCATGCCAAGTGTGACGAAAAAAAATCCATACGTGATGGGGTTGGTAAAATCAAAACGCTCGAGATGAGTTGTTACGACAAACAACGCAATGGGAATAAGATAAACAACAATTGCTAACAAAACCAACGAAATCCCAGCCCAAGTCAGGCGTTGTAATGCCCTGAACGAAAGCAGCGCAAACGCCCACCCAGCCGCGCCCAACATACGACTTGCCAGTGGTGGAAGATCCCAAGCAAAACTGCGCGGGTCATCGCTAAACCAACCAATACCGCCAATACCGCCACCAAATAAGGTCAGCAATAACAAAAAAAGTGTTACCTGTCCTTTGCGGTCAAGCCAAGTGTATGGTCGAACAAATCGGTTCCAACCAAACCAGATTCCACTACCAAGCACAAAAAAACCAAAGAAACTTTGCACCACCAAATCAGGAAAGTTAAACATGATGCAAATGGTAACAATGCCTCGGTAACGTTAGGATAACAAAAGTATTTTGACCCTCGAGATTACATGGGATTTTGATCCTCAAAAAACCCTCCACAATTTGTGGAGGGTCTGGCAGGAACACGAATTTAATTAAAAGTTGTTGGGCATTTATCGGCTTGGGCTGGTAAGGTAATTTCGGGGGTTTTAGCATCTATCGAGAATAAGAAATTCTCGAGGTCAGTAGCATCTGTGCCACTCAGGGCAAAATCTACTTTACCTGCGGTTAAGTGCTTTGCCCACCTAGGGTCGGTCAGTAAATCTTTAAGGGTTTTGGCTTGACCATGATGCAAGTATGGTGCTCCAACACTTAAACCATACAAACTTGGCACGTTGTACCCACTAAAATTACCTTGGGCAACAGTTTCATCTTGTTTGGTCTCGAGGTCTGGATTATCGGCTGAGTTTAACGCACCAAAAGTATCTACGTTGCGAAGCACACAAGCCATTTGTGCTGGTTTTATGGCTTCACCACCAGTCTGTTCGGTTTGCACCATTTTGGTTTGATTTCCAAAACCATCATTGGTTATATCGAGCGCTGCGAGGGCATTATTATTATCCACACTCGGTGTGAAGAACCGTCTCGAGATAGTCCAACCTGCTCCTCCGTGGCAACTTTGGCAATTGCCTGCTTGGAAAACTGCCAGCCCTTTAGAGACCGATGCGGCACTCGAGAAGCGTTTAGCACTTGGCGGACGGAAGGTTTTGACCAGTGCTTCGATTGAATCAAAGTCCTTGACAATCGAAGGTGTTTCATCCTGAATGACTTTTACTGGAATACCAAGATTGACTTGTAAGCCGTTTTTATCATTTCCTCGATTAGTAGGATTCAAATCAATTTGTGATTGAAACGCTAAATTAATGATATTACCAGTAACAACCGCTCCTAAACCATTAGAGACGGTGCGGGTGTTGCGTTCAAAATCGTGGATTTCGTCAAAAATACCAGTCCAATTGAGAATACGTTGCTTCTGAGTACCTGCTCCATGACTGAACGTTCCATCCATGCTGGTACTTTGGCGCGGACCGGATGTGAAACTCCAAGTCATATTGTCGGACAAACCATCTGGGTGGCAACTGCTGCAACTGCTCCAAGTCTCTTTGCTCCACCTGGCTCGAGCTGTAAAGTAATCGCGCCTGCCCTTATTGATGTCGGCATCTGCGCCAGCGGCTGGTGCTGTGGTTGCAGCAATTTTAATGGTTGGTACTTGCTTGTTCAAATCCACCACAGTGGTGGTACGACTAACCCAGCAATTAACGTACATATTGGTGTTGACACTTAAATCTACGGGTACAACTAAACCAATTGGGTTTTGACAACCAATTTTTGCAGTTGCACTGCCTGGCTCGAGGGCTTCTAGCAATTCGATTTGCTTGTTGGTTACATCGTTCTTACCCAACGTTAAAGTATTCGTGGCAGTATCCAAGATAGCGCGTTGAACCGCATCTGCACCACGTCCAAGCAAGTACATGGTGTTTTCACCAATTACGTCTATATCAAATAAATCTGCCATGAAATTCTTGGTTTCAGGAGTAACAACCTGACTTTTAATAGCAGAGGCAACACTAATTGTCGCAATTTTCTTAGCAGTGCTGATAGTACCAATCAACACAAACGGAAAAACATTTTGATTAAACGAAGGCACACCATCAGGCGCAGAAGCCACAGCCGTAGCAAAGAATTTATCGCCACTAATGGCAACACTGGCTAATTGATTCGGCGATGCTAATAAAGTCGGAGAGAAATCCCCTGGGTTAATTGCATCAAAAACCACTTCGCCAGCATCGGATAAACCCTCGAGATTAAGGATATTCACCACACCACTACGGCTATTATCGGTGGCTTCTTTACCTGTAATCCGACCATAGAATTGCGTTACCACCACTTTTTCATCCGAATCGAGTTGATCAAAATTGTTGGTAATAGCCACAGCTCGAGGATTAGGGATATTGGCAAAATTGGTTAAAGTCATGTTGGTGGTGTTAATAACCGAAACACGCCCTTCGGCAAATTCTGCCACCACCAATTTCTCACCTCGAGGTGACAAAGCAATACCTGTTGGTTCAGAACCCACTAAAACCGTGCCCGAAACCGTAGGATTATCGGTATCTATACCCGATATTTTTGTGATACTACCATCGGCTTTGTTTGCTACAAAAGCTGTTTTGTTATCTGGATGAATCACCACCGAAACAGGTTCATTACCCACTTTTAATTCCGAACGCTTGGCATTATTGAGTAATTTAATAACACTGATTGAATCGGTTTCGGGATTGACTTGCACCACGTACTTGTTATCTCCAGACATAGCAATAGCACCAGATTTAGAAGCTCTGGTCAAGATAGCAGCCTCGGGTGGAGTCACAGGGTTATTACAACTAACTAAACCTGTAAATAAAGTAAAACAACCAACACCACGTAGAATCCATTGCTTACGGCGATCATCTATTTGTCTCATATAACCTTTCCTTGCACAAAGAAATTTACGAACAACGCATCAAACCAAAAACCGATCTACTTGAACGCTCCTTTTCGTTCTTAACCCCAGTAGGGACAAGGCTTGCACTGACTAGCCATAAAAATCCTTTCTGCGTTTTCGCAATTCCAATATGACTTACCCCCAGTAACGTGGCTGTTATAAAACAATTCAAGCTGTCAATAACAACTTAGATTTATTTGTTATGCTCGCGTTACTGATACTCGAGTAGCTTCTGGTAGCGGTTCTGAGCAAAAATGAGGCACAGCCATAGAACATGTAATGACAAAGCCTTTTACAAAGTGCTATTCGATATTTTTGGCTCGAGGAAAGATAAACTACAGTATTCTCGAGTCAAACCAGAACGACTCGAAATAGGCATTATTTTTTGTTCAAAGCATCAACGGTTCTCATAAATGTGGCTCGAAAAATAACAGCCACGTTACTGGGCTTAGGGCAGAATAAGAATTGCAACGGTGAGTATTTTTTCACAATTAAATCTAAGCGTTGCAGCACAAGGCACTGCTCGAGCAATGAATTGGTTTTCTACCCGAGCAGTGCTGTTTTAGCTAGGCTCAAGGATTTTGTTCTTGAAATATAACAGCAACGTTAAGGCATTTGAGTTGACAACGGAGGTTCTGATGAAATTACTAAAATATTTGGTGCTGGTCAGTTTAAGTTTAATTGTGGCGTGTGGTGAATCACCTAAACCACCTGAACTATTAACTGTTACTTTAACCTCGAGTGAATTAAACCCAGCTTTGAACTCGAGTGTGACGTTCACAGCAACAGCAACGCCCACAGGTAAAATTGTGAAACTCGAGTTGCTGGAAGGAACAACTGTTAAAAAAATTGTGAATAATGCAGCGAACCTCGAGCAAAACGTTTTGATGGATGTTGCTGGTAAGCGTTCTTTTACCGCTCGAGTGACCGATTCGGCTGGAGTGGTGACGAGTAGTGCAGTGGTTGAAGTTGTAACTGCGCCTGCGCCTATTGCTGTTACACTGACCCCAACTTTTTTAGAAACAACTGCTTTTTCTCGGCTGCAATTCCGTGTCACTGCTGCCCCAGCCAATAAAGTCAAAAAACTCGAGTTGCTAGAGGGAGCAACAATTCTTAAGGCTGTAGATAACGCTGCAACTTTCGATTTTGCAATTACTTTGGGCGGTGTAGGTAAGCAGTCTTTTAAAGCGAGAGCAACTACTACTGATGACGTGGCGGTAAACAGTGCTGTTGTTGAAATTAATGTTACACAACCAATCAATGCTTTGGTGCTAAAAGGAGGAATAGGTCGCTCGGGTTTTATGGCTACTGGTGATCTATCTGAAATTTCTGCAACTGTTACATTTAACAATCCAGCGTCTGTGATTCAGGAAATCGAGTTTTTTGACGAAACAGGTTCACTAGGTAAGGATATAAGTCAGCCAATAGCACTTGATTTCCCACTGACTTTTACCACCATTGGTGTTCGCAATTTTCGAGCAGTTGCCAAAGATCAATTCGGTACAACAGTTGAAGGTTCTGTTCAAATAAAAGTCGTTGAGGCTTTTGGTTTTTTACGTGCAAATCCACAAGAAATAGGAGTGGGTGACCCAACTACACTGGTGTTAGAACAAAGCCTTGGGAATGGCAGAATTACCAAAGTAGAATTCTTTGAAGGTACAACCCTTTTAGGTACGGATTCCAGAGAACCATTTGAACTGGTGGTTGATAATTTCACAACAGTTGGTTCTCGAGATTTTAAGGCTGTTGTAACCGATTCAAGTGGTCTAAAAAGCGAAAGTTCTACTTCTGTAAAAACATTACCCTTTGTACTTAATGTCTCAAATGACCGTTTTAACGATTTACTTTCTCCAGATACAGCCATTTTTACAGCAAAATACACAGGTAACACTTTTGGATTGGATTTAGCAACGAACTTTAGCATTCTTAAATCCGATGGCAGTCCAGCACCAACCGATGGGAGTTTGGGGAAATTAGAAATTATTCCCCAAGGAGCTATCAATGAAATTAGGAAAATGCGTTATGTGCCACCAACCATTGCTACAGATGATGTAGATTTAAGGATCAAAATTAAAGCAACATCCGTACTTGATCCGAGTCAAAGCATCGAAACTGATTTACGAATTCGGAAAAAGGGAACGGTTTTTGGCATTCAAGTTTTTACTGATCCTGTAGCACCTCTAAGAGTTAATCGACCTGCAATAGTCGGTGCTAACCTATTAGGAACTGAGGGAAATGTAACTAACAAAATCCTTTTTACACTTTCAGATTTTACTCGCCTTGGAACAGTTGCGTGTGCACCACCTGAACAGTGTGCCATCGATATTGAATCTGATACCATTATCGCTAGAAAATTCCTTTTCACACCAACGAAAACGGGTACTCTTCAATTCAGTGGACAAAGTGTAATGAATGCGGGGACTGGTAATCCTTCTAACCCCATCCAAATCCTGCCGTAGTTCATACCCATAGCTCGAGCTTTATCAAGCTAAGTATCCCCTCGAGATTGAAAGTTCGAGTTGAAACGTTACAAGGTCGTTATCACAGCGCAAGTAGCGTTTGGTTGTGCTGATAGAGGTTCTTATGAAATTACTAAAATATTTGGTGCTGGTCTGTTTGAGTTTAATCGTGGCGTGTGGAAAACCACCAACTGTTGGGATACCAGACTCAACACCGCCAATAGTTACACTCGAGGCAGCCCCAGTCGTGTTAACAGCTTTAGGTGTAACCACTTTAACTGTGGCGGCTGTTGATTTAGAAAGTGGTATTGCTAAAGTTGTTTTTTCAGAAGTGAAAACCACGGGCAATGAAATTCTAAGTGAAGACACAACTGCACCTTTTACATTGGATGTGACATTCACTGAATTTACGACCAGAAATTTTTTAGTTACTGCTTTCAATAGGAATGAACAAACTTTAACTGCTAAAGCCTCAATAGCAGTAACAGCAACAACAGAAGTACCAACCACGCCAGTTGTGACGCTCGTAGCAACGCCTGACCGTGTAATTGTTGGGAGTCCAATTACAAAAATTACACTAAAAGCAAAAGCCGAAGCGATTGGTGGCATTAAACAAGTGCAGTTTTTTGCTTTGGATGCCACAGGTTTTATTTCACTTGGTACGGATTTTGATGCGCCTTTTGAATTAATAACTTCAGCAGGTTCTCAAGTTGGTTTTCAATCCTTCAAGGCAGTGGCAACCCATAAATTAAATGCCAATTTAACTGGCGAGGGTATTACAACCATTACACGAGTTGCCGAAAAACCATTTACAGCCGACGTTCTTTTTGGATTAGCCATACCTGGAGAAATTGGTTTTGTTGCTGGTCATACTTTGAGGTTTAATTTCAACATCTTGGATGAATTCGGACAATCTGTTGGTAGTCCAGAAACTGGTGTGCAAAAAGTGGAATGGTTTCAGAATCCAGATACCCTCATCGGTTCAAAAACCAGTGCGCCATTTGAAATACTACATTCCCTACCAATACAAGGCACAGGAATGACTACTCGAACTTATAGGGTGCGAATAACAAGCAATGCAGGTCAAGTTGTTGAATCTGCACCTAAGGGCATACAAGTTACGAACTAACCGCAATTTTGAGAACACTATTTTGCTTGTTCTAAATCCCCTCGAGATTTACAGGCTCGAGGGGATTAAATTTGGAGTTTTAAAAAATACTTTCTCTGACTGTTAAATCTCGAGTATGAGAATACTTTTCTCGAAATGTAACAGCAACGTTACTGGGTCTCGAGTACGGTAGCCGAGTGACAACGGAGGTCTTATGAAATTAGGAAAATATTTTGTGCTGGTCGGATTAAGTTTAATCGTGGCGTGTGGAAAACCACCCGAATCACTAACCGTTACTTTAACCTCGAGTGAGTTAAACCCAGCTTTTAACTCGAGTGTGACGTTCACAGCAACAGCAACACCCGCGAGTAAAATTGTGAAACTCGAGTTGCTAGAAGGGACAACTGTTAAAAAAACCGTGAATAATGCAGCGAACCTCGAGCAAAATATTGTCATGAATATAGCTGGTAAACGCTCTTTTACGGCTCGAGTGACCGATTCGGCTGGGGTGGTGGCAAGCAGTGCAGTAGTTGAAGTGAATACCAAAGCACCACCAGTGGTCACGCTAACCGCATTTCCCAATACAATAGCGGTTAACACCACAAGCGTTTTAATCGCTTCGGTTGTTTCAAATAATGGGATTAAAGAAGTTGAATTTTTTGAAGGAACAAAATCTTTGGGTAAAGATTTAGTATCACCATTTGAAATGCCTGTCAATGATTTTGTGAGTTCTGGTCTTCGGGAATTTAAGGCTGTTGCAACAGATAATTTCGGGCTGATAGGTCAAGCAGGTGCTTCTGTTACCGTTGTGAGTAGCAGTTTACCTTTTGTTACCCTAAAAGCATCTCTAAAAGAGGTTTTTGTTGATGGTTTAAGTACCTTAACCGCTTCGGTAGTGGCAAGCAGTGGTGTTAGTGAAGTCGAATTTTTTGAAGGAACAAAATCTTTAGGCAAGGACTCGAGTGTTCCGTTTGAATTGGTAGTTACTGATTTTACAAGTGTCGGTTCTCGAGTTTTTAAGGCAGTCGCAACGGATAACAATGGACTTAAAGGCGAGGCTTTAACTTCGATTGCTGTTTTAGCGAGTAAGCCAACCAGTTTCAAGTTGTTTGCAGATAAATTTTTGGTGCGTTCTGGGACCGTTACTTTAAATCTTTCACCTGATGTACTTGAATTAGAAGTCAAATACGAAGTTGGTACTGTTTCAAAACAAACAACATGGACATTGACTGTACTTGATAGCAATATTGATGGAGATTTTGGAACAATTGTTGCTGTGCCTGGTGACCCCAATGGGTTGCGTTCTTCTAAAGTACGATATGTGCCTCCTGCATTTCCAGATTTTGATGGTTTTATTAATATTTTGATAGAAGCAAAAAGTGTGCAAGACCCTAACCAAACCGCTCGTGCTTTGTTCCCAGTCCGTAAAAAAGGAACACAAACAGGAATTATCTTGGTTACATCTCCAGCTAATGCTTCACCAAAGCTTAATGTACCAATCTCAATTAACATACGAACAGTTGATCAGGTTGGAATTGTTAAAAACCAAGGGATTTGGAACTTCCCAGATTCGAGTTCTGGGACTCTCTCGTGCGATCCTTCCGTGGATTGTTTCTTCACAGAACAGGGTGAAATTGTAAGTCCACGGGTTCTGTTCACGCCACTAAAACTAGGTGCAGTCAGCATAACCGCAAACAGTTTACACGATGGAGCATTTGCCAAACTTGATTTAACCGTTGTTCCGTAAAACATCCTTTAGCCCCTCGAGCCTTCAATCTCGAGGGGGAGTTAATCAAGAAAATCTTGCCATGTGGCTGGTAATTCAACACCAATCTCGGCTTGTTTAACCTTACCAAGGTTGTAAATGTGCAACATGGTTGTGACCTGATTTAAGTCCTGAAAAATACGTAAACCCAAACGCAGAAACTCGAGGTTATACGCATCCATTTCCAGTAAAATACGGGTTAATTTAGGGGTGTGTTCGTTACGATTTTTTTGGAATTCCAAAATATCTTGGTGTAATGTTTGAATTAATTTCTCTCGGATACTCGAGGGGTGTTCGTTACCTAAATCGTGAATGTAAGCTCCTCGCCATAATTCTGGGTTGTGGTGCTTTAAGTAATGTTCGACATCGGTTTGAATGTCTTTGAGCACATACCCATGTTCGGTGCGCAAAATAATGTCGTTACCAAATAATCCACGAACGCGGTAGATCAGTTGTTTTAAGGCGGCATTGGCTTGGTTCTCTTCGATGCTTGGGTAGAGTACACGGATTAATTCGTGGTTTTGTAAAGCAGGGTGTTGTTCTATTTTGACTTCGAGCAGTAACACCAGCAGTTCTTTGGCTTTGCGTCCGCGTTCACCTAAAGCTTTGCCTTGCCAGCGCATTTCGCCTAGCACTTCTAAAATTGGTTTGTAATTGGGTTGGGCTGCACCAAAGTAACGGTGGTGTAATTGTACTAACCAGCCTTGTTCGGTTTTTTCGAGGTGTTGCCGAAGTTTTTCGGTATTGCTGGTGTTGTTAAAACGCGTGTGTTCAAGTGCAACTAAATCTGGGCTGAATTCAAAGTACATTGGGTTTTTCATGGCTAAAGCTGTTTGGAATAGAATTTCGGCTCGAGATTTTTGTCCTAATTTTTCGCAAGCCAAAGCATGAATTAATTCGCTTCGACTATTATTTTTGCCCCTGATTTGGATGAGTTGGACTCGTAACTCGAGGGCTTTGCTGGGTAAGCCAAGGGTTGCTTCGATAAAGGCTAAGGTGTGCATCGCGCCGCTTAACAATTGGTTGTCTTGGCTTTGCGTTGCGCGTTGTATGGCTTGTTCTGCGTGGTACAAAGCGGTGCTGTAATCTTGGTGTTGCCAGTGTAGCAAGGCGGTGAATCGCTCGAGGTAACAGCAGTAATGGATTTGTTGGTTGCGTTCGAGTACCAGTCTGGCTTCGCGTAGCAAGTGTTCGGCTTGGGTTGGGTTGCCGTGTTGCAAAGTGTAATACCCCAGCTCGGATTGGCGTTGGGCGTACAAAACAGCCTGACCTGATTGCGCTAGTAATTGTAGGCTCTGTTGAATATCGCTAATGGCTGCTTTAGGGTTTCCTAAGGCGCTGTGGGCGTAAGCCCTGAGCTGATGCGCTCCTTCGAGCAAATCTGGGTATGCGGTGGTAGTAGCAATAAAAGCTGTGCATTGGTCAATGGCTGTTTGCCATTGGTGTTGGGCATGAACAATAAATAAAGCGGCGTATTGCAATTGGGCTAATTCGTACTGGCTTAAAAACCCGAGGGCTAAACCTTGGTTAATCACGTTTTGGGCTTGTTCAAAAGCAGCCTCATGCACACTGGCTCGAGCTACGGCTCTGGCTACAGTGGCAGTGGGTATTTGTTGTTGCATGGTGGTTTGCCAAAAAATCAGTAATTCGTTGTGTTGTAATCCTCGGTGCAGCACAATGATCTGGCTTTCATGCCAGATTTCGGTTTTGGGCTGCATGGCAAGTAAGGCTTTTGCTTCGATGTTTTTACCAAGCCGTGCCAGAATTTCGATGTGCAATTGCACAATTTCTGTTCTATCGGGTGCGTATAAAGTGGCTTGTTGGATCATACTCAGGGCTTCGGATAATTGATATGGTTGTACCCATTTGGCAGCAATAAATAATAAATCGGCTGGTGATTGCTTTAACAAGGCAACTTCGGCTTTGGCTTGGGCTGTGCTGACCAATTGCATTTGTAACCGAGCCGCACTTAACCAATCTTGTAATTCAACAGCTTTTACCACGGCTTCTTCGAGATGAGCTAAATGCGTGGCAGCATCTAAAGCAGCCCATTGTAAAAGGTCAGCAGCGGCTATTGGGTCTTGGTTTTTGAGGATTGCAAATATTTGCTGAGCTAAACTGGTGCGCTCGGTCGTATCCGCTATTTCCAGAATCACTTCACGGAATAATGGATGGGCAAATTGGGCTTGTCTGAGAATACCTAAACGCTCAAGTTGCTGAGTGACACTGGTCATTTTGTGTTTACTTAACCCACTGCTTGTTTGCCAAATATCATTGCGTATTTGCGAACCAAGTAATGCTGCGCTGCATAAAGCTTGGCACATGACAGGGTCTCGCATGGCGGGTTCTAAGGCTTGTTCGATCAGCACTTCGACTCGAGTTGGCAATTTTGCATCATTGGGTTCTCGCCAATGCCAAGTGTGTGTGTCGTTCCAGAGATGCCCAAAACGAATTAGCCATTTAAAAAATTCGAGTGTAAATAATGGATTACCAGCCGTTCGGGCATAAATCCATTGACTCGCAGCACTCGGTACTAACCAGCCCATTTCTTTCTCGAGCAAGGCTTGGGTCGAGGTTTGGTTTAAGCGTGGCACCGCAATGGTGTTTATTGCAAAATCAGGTGGTACTCGGCTGCTGATGACCACACCAATACCTTGGTTTTTTTGTATTTCTGTGCTTAGTCTTTGCCAAAAAATTTGTTGCGCTGCACTGGCTTCATGAATATCTTCGATCACAAAAAGACAGGGTGATAACTCGAGTAAAACAGCGATTAAACTCTGAATCAGAGCTTCTTCGTTGTTTTGCTTGGTTATTAGCACCGACCAAGCGGGTTGTAGCACTTGCGGTAGTACCTCGAGTAATTGTGTGGCTTTGTTTTTTGTGGCATGAACCCGAAAGCAACGGTATGGCAATAACCGAATTGTTTCGGTTATTAAAAATGATTTCCCTACACCTGCTTCGCCCCACAGCCAAACCACTTGACTTGGATCGGTTTTAGTTAAACCTTGTAACCCTTGGATCAAATTCATTGGTTTAAGTCTACTGTTTGAAGCTAATAATTAGGTGATTTCTCATCTTAGCTATTTAGTCGCGGTGCAAAACCCTTACAAAAAATGTGTCTATAACAAGTCCAATCAAAATATAACAGCAACGTTACTGGCACTCGTTTAGGCTCTGACCAAGGAGCTAATGCCGTGCAACCACAACCCGCTGTTCAATACCGAATCTGTCCTTTATGCGCTCGAGCAGTGCCGATGACTTCCACCGAGCATCATTGTATCAACGATGGGACAAAACTGCTTGAAGCCTGTCCGCGTTGTCAAACCAGTATTCATTCGCCATACACGCTGCATTGTGGTTCGTGTGGTTTTGAATTCGCCCAAGCCGAAAAGAGTTTTGCACCGTTTGATGTTTTGCCACCGATTGTAGCTAAACCTAAACCTCGGCGCATTCGGGTGGTACTGACAATAACGACTTGTTTTGCTGTGCTGATTGGTATTTGGGGTTTAACAAATTTTGAATTTGTGCCACAAAATCTGAAAACAGTTTTTGTTGGTCGAATACCCACTTCCGATGCCCTGATTGCTATCGCTACCCAAGAACAACGGGTGATTGCTTATGTCTGCGATGGCAAAACCATTAACGAATGGTTCAAAGGCAAAATCAATACCGATAATAGCCTCGAGTTACATTCTAAAAATGGGGCAACTTTAACTTTGCAATTAAATCAAAAATCGGCTCAGGGAACACTTGAACTAAGCTCAGGCAATTACGTTTTTAGTGCTTTACCCGCTCGAGAAAAAGCGGCTTTTTATCGTAGCGAAGGTACAAATCGTGTGGCTGGTTGGGTGATTTTACCCAATGGCACCACCAAATCAGCTATTCGGATAAATCAAAAAATTTTTGCTGCCCCAGAAATCAACACACCTAACACCATTTTGCAATTACAGCAATTAAATCTTCAACCTGCTGTGCAAATTAATCCTAGCCTTCCAAACAGTTACCCATTTTAGTCTTGCCGCCCTCTCAGCCTCTTATTTAGAGGAATACACCACTCGAGGTACAGTATGAAACCCATTAGTCGTCGCACCGCCCTGAAGCAATTCGAGACCATCGGCACAGCCATTATGCTTAGTCAGGTCATTCCGTTGGCAATGGCTGCCCCAGCTAAAGTCAAAATTACTGGCTTAGATAAATTGTTAAAAGACAACACCACAGTTGCTTTTGAATTCGATAATCAAAAAGCACTAGCAGCACGGATTGCTAAACCAAAAGGTGAGAAATTACCAAGTCATGTTTTTGAAATAAAAACCAGTGCCGAAACTTTTTATGTCACGGCGTACAACACTGTTTGCACCCACGCAGGTTGCGAAGTGGCAAAACCCAGCACCGACTATCACCTCGACTGCCCTTGTCATGGTAGCCGCTTTGCCATAGATGGTTCGGTTGTTGGCGGACCTGCCCGTCAACCTTTGCGGGCTATTGAATTAAAACTCGAGGGGGACACTTTATACGCTGTTGATTACGTGAAATAAAAAACTTTTGAACACCTCCGAGGTACACCATGAAAATATGGTTTTTGCAACTCATCGCCAGCGCATTCGTTTACATTTTAGGGCTTCAAGAATTCCCTAAAAAATCAGGTTACACAAGGATGTACTCATGAAAAAAATTTTACAAATCGGTTTGCTTCTTGGTTTACTTAGCCTCGCTGCTTGTCAACCATCGGGCGACACCATCGCGCCCGCCGTCAGCCTCAGCCTGAGTAACCCCACCCCAATTGCAGGCACAGCATTAACCCTGAGTGCTGTGGCTTCGGATAACATTGGCATCAAACAAGTCGAATTTTTTGCTAATGAAACCAGCCTGAGCGTAGACACCGAAGCACCCTACGAACTGCTGCTGACCGCCGCTCAAGTCAGCGCAGCCATAACGTCGTTTAAAGCCGTCGCCTCCGATGCCGCAGGCAACACCAGCCAAGCCGTAGCCGAAGTGAGCATCACCAGTGACGACACCACCCCGCCCCTGATCAGCCTGAGTGTTAGCCCCAGTGTTCTGATCGCAGGCACTGCCGCCACCCTGAGCGCCCTGACCGACGATGATACGTTCGTTTCCCAAGTCGAATTTTTTGATGGGACAACCAGCTTGGGCACAGACATTACCGAACCATTTGAACAAGCATTAACCGCTGAACAAGTGACCGAAGGATCAAAAGCATTTAGAGCAGTTGCCACCGATACAGGCAACAACACCGCCGAAGCGGTACTGGAAGTGACTGTTAAACCCGCAGGCACAGTTCCAGTGATCATGACCTTAACCTCGAGCAACCCCAACCCAGTTGTGGGCAAGGATTTTAAACTGACCGCCGAAATTGACAACAATGACGAAGTTGAATTTGTTAAATTTTTTAGAAACGATGCTTCACTTTCCTTTTCCTTTGATAACGATGGCGAACCGTATGATACGAAAGTAAGAGGTAATGACCTTGTTGAAGGAGAAGTAACCTTTACAGCAAAAGCTTTTAAGGAGGGTGTCCAAGTTGGTAGTGTTCCTGTTCCCGATATTTTGATTGCCGAAGCAAGCCTTACGCTGACAATTGCACCTGCGCCACCAAATCCAAATGTTAGTTTTACAGTCAAGGTTAAAGACATTAAAATTCTGGCAAAAAGCGCCGACGAAACAGACAATGCTTTGGAAATCAATGGTGTACTAAGCGCCCAATTTGTAAATGACACCAATACTGTTTTGGATGATACAACGTTTATTGACATTGCTCGTGACGCTGCACCACTGACTCTCAGTGACACCACAACTTTTAGCGCCATCAGCAAACAGCTAGATGGCACAAATTTGGCAGGCAACAAAATTCGTATCAACATCAATTTATTTGAACGGGACAGGTTTGTTGACCGTAGCAGCTTCGGAGCAAAAGAAATTGGTGTTCCAGTCTCAGATTTACTGAACACCACAGCCGCCGCACCATTTGTCAACGACACCACTCTGGAAACCGCCGAAGGTGACAGCATCAAAATCAGCTTTGAAATCTTCAAGAATTAAAGCCAATTCACCCCTCGAGATTGAAAACTCGAGGGATTTTATTTGCAAGCATTGCTCGAGTCCAGCCACTCATAAAGGAGCATTGATTCAAATGAATTTAAGTACAACGCAACAAGCGTATTTGCAACAAATACTGATGGTTACGCAAATCAATCCGCATTTAACTTTAGCCAGTAGACAAAGAGCCTTTGAAATCGAATTTGATATGAATACCGAAGGTGAAACAAATATACCCAAAGACACCCTGCAAAAAATATTAACCACCAGTATTTGCCGAACACTTTGTGGCGATTCCACTTACGAAGTGGACAGTTCCGATAACGAATCTTTTATCGAGTACATCAATGCGATTTGTTCGCACTTAAAAATTTGTTTAGATTGGGGAACAAATAATCCATTCTCAAATGAATTCCTCGAGAAGTACAATGTTGGTAATTTAATCGAAAAAGCCAGTGCTGAACTTCAAAAATCTGGTTTTACCCTTTGCGAATGCCTAATCAAAAACGATACTCGAGCTGGTCTGATTATTGCAACGCCATTAATTTATTATGTTCAAGAATTGGCTTTGCAACTGGGTATTCATTTTGTGCCACGTCTGACGACATGAGGAAAGTATGTCAAAAACCAATAGCAAACACTTAGCTCATCTCAGGGCTATTCGAGAAGCATTCTGCGAACAATACGGGGTTTTAGCACCCTTTGAAGCTGTGGAACAAAACAAAGTCAGTATTACCGAGTGGTGTTCTTTGATACATAAAGACCAAGAATTATCTCGAGTTACAAATCAACAAGAATTTACGTTCGATTGAACTAAGAGAACTGAAATATAACAGCAACGTTAAAGCACTCGAGTACGGTTTATGAAATTAGGACAGTATTTAGTGCTGAGTACATCACAGTTTACATTTTGGAGGTTTTTATGAAACGAGCACTCTTG
Organism: Deinococcales bacterium; assembly: GCA_013298595.1. Lineage (GTDB taxonomy): Bacteria > Deinococcota > Deinococci > Deinococcales > JAAFIG01 > JAAFIG01. Next base: position 64,300 of record JAAFIG010000002.1, read on the forward strand.
ACTGGTCTTTTTGCGGCTGTTCTGACAAGTTGTTCAGAACCAAAAATACTACCCACACCTAGCTTCAACCTGAGTTTAAGTTCAGCAGCCCTTAGCCTGAAACAAAACGAAAATGGCAATACTACCGTGAACATCACCAATTCGGTTGGTTTAACTGTTCCAATTACCCTCTCACTCGAGGGTGCACCTGCGGGTGTCAACGGAACTTTTGACCCTACGAGTGTCACAGGAAACTCGAGTGTATTGACCCTCAGTGCTGGAAATGCAACGCCGGGTGATTACGCCTTGAAAGTTGTTGCTTCCAGTGGCACGGTGACGCAGAACGCCACACTGAATTTGAATGTCAGCCAAGCAACAATTACTGTTCAGGGACGCGTTCTGGCTTTCCCAGAAACCGCTGTGGCTGATGCAAAGGTGGTTATTCCCGGTCATGAAGCAGTGCGTACCAATGCGCTAGGCGAGTTCAGCGTACCAAATGTCACTACCCCGTACTCGCTTTTAATTGTGAAAAAAGGCATTTTTAATTCATCCAAGGATGACATTACTGTTTACGAATCGTTGACGACAGCCACACCAGTTGCCTTTGCACAGGTTCCGTTGGGTATTGGTAGTGGATCTACGCGCAGGCTCACGGTGCGACACAATGCAGACTGTACAGGCGTAACTCGAGTCATACACTACTTTTCTAGCCCAGGAGAGACAGGCAGTACATCTTCTTTGAGCTGTGCAACCCCAGTACCCGTGCAATTGTCTGGTTCGTTAGGTGCACAGCAAGAGCTTCGTGGTGCGTTATACACAATCATCTCGAGAGGGGTAGGTGAACAGACAACCTATCAATTTGCTCGAACGGAAGTTGTGGTGTCGGCTGCACAGACAGGACTCGAAGTGAATGCCTCAGTGATTGGGGTTGATACAAAACGAGTGACTGTTCAATCCTCGAGCAACACTAATCGTTCATTACGCTTAAATTTTGCAGAAAATCTGCGTGATATATTTGAATTTGAATCCATAGCAAGCCCTGATGGAACCACTATTCATTTTCTACCCGTGATTCCTGGTGTATCACTGACAGCCACCATCGGTACTGTCACACTTGGCATTGATAGCCGATCTGCTTCACGCCGCATTTCACTTGCACAAAATCAGGAAGAAACCATCAACATTGACTTGCCCGCACCACTAACACTGCTTGAACCAGCAAATGAAGCCACCGATGTGGACATTGCAACGCAGGCTTTAAAATTCTCGAGTATCCCGCAACAAATGAACTTGGTATTTCTGGCTCCTGCATCGCCAAATTCAACAGTCCCATTCGGATCCATTACTGTAGTAACCCCTCGAGCTGAAATTCGGTTGTCAGAAATATTGAACCCGCTTGGTCTCAGTGTACCTTCGGAAACGACTTTCCTTGGGTTCATGTTCCAATTTTCAGGATTAGAATCGGCGATAGACTTGTCACAACTTTTCGCGGGATTGCTTCGCGCACCAGCATTTATCACCGCAAGCACTTCTAAAGCGAACTTCAAATTCACAACGAAACCGTAACCCAACCTGAGCAGCATATTTATTCTCCCTCGAGATTGAAGGCTCGAGGGGCTTAAATTTAAGGCTCGTAAGAATACTTTCCCTAACAAGTAAATCTCGAGTATGAGAAAACCTCTCTCGAAATATAACAGCAACGTTACTGCACCTAAAGTAGGGTGCTCGAGGAACAACGGAGGTACTTATGAAATTAGGAAAATATTTGGTGCTGGTCGGTTTGAGTTTAATCGTGGCGTGTGGGAATCCACCAACAACCGTGACTTTAACCTCGAGTGAATTAAACCCAGCGTTTGGCTCGAGTGTGACGTTTACAGCAACAGCAACACCCGCAGGTAAAGTTGTGAAACTCGAGTTGCTGGAAGGTACAACCATTCAAAAAACCGTGGAAAACGCAGCCAACCTCGAGCAAAACGTTTTGATGGATGTTGCTGGTAAGCGTTCTTTTACCGCTCGAGTGACCGATTCGGCTGGAGTGGTAGCGAGCAGTGCAGTGGTTGAAGTAGAAACCAAAATACCGCCAGCACCAGTGGTCATGCTGAGTGCAACACCAAACCCTGTTGTGATTGGTAGCTCAAGTAAACTGACCGCTTCCGTGGTTTCTGGTAGAGGTGTGAGTAAAGTTGAATTTTTTGATGGAGTAACTTTGCTGGGGTCAGATTCAAGCACGCCATTTACAATTGTTGTTGATGATTTTTCGTTGGCTGGTTCTCGAGATTTCAGAGCGGTAGCCACGGATAATAATGGTTTGAAAGGCGAAGGTTTAGTTACAGTTACTGTTGTAGATCGTATTCCAACAAGTTTTGAGTTTGAATCCGATGATTTTGTATGTGCTGAAGGTTTTCAATCATGTAGTTTATTATCACCAGATGTTGTAAAAATAACAGCAAAGTACGAATTGAATACAATTTCAAAGCAAACAAATTGGGTTATCTTAAAAGATGACCTTGAAACCCCTGCACCAACTGATGGGAGTTTCGGAACAATAACCGCTATTGCAGGTGATCCTGATGGTTTACTCTCTTCTCGAGTACAGTACACACCTCCAAGTGTTACTGATTTTAGTCAACAGCTTACAATTTTCATTCAAGCTATCAGTGTGCAAGATTCTATACAGCGAAAAATTATTCGGCTTAGTGTTTCAAAAAAAGGAACGATAGAGCGAATCGAATTAGGAGCTTTTCAAAACAGTACAATAAACGTGGGTGTAACTACAGAGATCCGTTTCAGTAGGGTTGGAATAATTGGAAATACCTATAACTTTGTTCAGATAAAACTTTCAGATTTGAATAACATCGGAAAACTTGAGTGTCTGCAAAATACTCCTTGCAGGTTGACACCTACTAGCATTAGTGGTTTCCGGTTTAAGTTTACAGGGCTTCAACCTGGCAATGTCACTTTACTTGCGACCAGCTTGGATGTTAAACCAGATGGCAGTCACCCAACGGATACACTCAAACTGACCGTTAATCCTTAATCACCATTTTCCCCCCTCGAGATTTAAATCTCGAGGGTTTCTTCGTTTTGGTTTTTCAAAAATGCTTTTCCTGACAAGTAAATCTCGAGTGTGAGAACAACCCGCTCGAAATATAACAGCAACGTTACTGGGTCTCGAGTACGGTAGCCGAGTGACAACGGAGGTACTTATGAAATTAGGAAAATATTTGGTGCTGGTCAGTCTAAGTTTAATCGTGGCGTGTGGGAATCCACCACCAAGCGTTACTTTAACCTCGAGTGAGTTAAACCCAGTATTTGGCTCGAGTGTGACGTTCACAGCCACGGCAACACCCGCGAGTAAAATTGTGAAACTCGAGTTGTTAGAAGGAACAACTGTTAAAAAAACTGTGAATAACGCAGCGAACCTCGAGCAAAACGTTTTGATGGATAAGGCTGGTAAGCGTTCTTTTACCGCTCGAGTAACCGATTCGGCTGGAGTTGTGGCAAGTAGTGCTGCGGTTGAAGTGGATACCAAATTACCACCAGCACCCGTTGTTACCTTAAAAGCATCTCGGACTGAGGTTGTTATTGATGATTTAAGTACCTTAACAGCTTCGGTGGTAGCGAGTAGTGGAGTCAGTGAGGTTGAATTTTTTGAAGGCACAAAATCGTTAGCGAAGGACTCGAGTGTTCCGTTTGAATTGACAATCAATGACTTTACAAGTGTTGGTTCTCGAGTTTTTAAGGCAGTTGCAACCGATAACAATGGGCTTAAAGGCGAAGAATTAACTTCGATTACTGTTTTGGCGAGTAAGCCAACCAGTTTCAAGATTTTTGCAAATGGGTTTTCTTTGGGTTCTGGAGGTTCTGGAAATATTATTACTAATTTATCACCTGATGAGACTAACTTAGAAGCTAAATACGAAACAGGTACAGTTTCAAACCAAACAAAATGGATATTGCTGACAGATTCAAATAGTGGCACACCTGCGCCTGCTGATGGAAGTCTTGGAACAATTGTTGCTATTCTTGGAAACCCTGATGGGTTGCGCTCCTCTAAAGTACAATATGTGCCTCCTACTCTTACAAACTTTAATGACAGAATAAACCCTGTAATTGAAGCAAAAAGCGTACAAGACCCTAAACAAATCACTACTATACAATTGTCTATTTTAAAAAAAGGAACACAAACAGGAATTAGTCTAGTCAAAGATCAACTTGGATTACCACCAAAGCTCAATGTGCCCGTAACAATTCTCAGCAACCCCACTGGTAGTGTTGGTAATGTTGACAACAATCAAGTTTGGAGTTTAACAGACCCGAGTTCGGGGACATTTGCGTGCGTACCCACTACTTTTTGCCGCTTCACGGAACGGGGTGATATTGTAGCTAATCGGGTTCTATTCAGGCCGTTAAAACTAGGTCTAGTCAGCATAAATGCAACAAGCTTACACGATGGAGCATTTTTTAAACTTGATTTAACCATTGTTCAATAAAACATCCTCTAATCCCTCAAGCCTTCAATCTCGAGGGGTTATTCGTTTTGGCTTTTCAAAAATGCTTTTCCTGATAGCGAAAACTCGAGTATAAGAACAACCTACTCGAAACATAACAGCAACGTTACTGGGTCTCGAGTACGGTAACTAAGTTATTTGGAGGTACTTATGAAATTACTAAGGTATTTAGTGCTGGTTGGACTGAATATTATCACGGCGTGTAAGAATCCTTTAACCTCGAGTGAATCAAATCCAGCTTTGAACTCGAGTGTGACGTTCAAAACAACACCCGCGAGTAAAATTGTGAAACTCGACTTGCTAGAAGCAACAACCATTAAAAAAACAGTAGATAATACAGCAAACCTCGAGCTAAGTGTTTTGATGAATGTTGCTGTTAAGCGTTCTTTTACCGCTCGAGTAACCAAGGTATTGGGTTGTATTGCCGAATTGCTTGGTGGTACAGCTATTTGTCAACCTCTGACAGTTGCTTCTCGTTTACCTTTAGCTTATTCAGGACAAAGAACATGATTTTATTGGTCGAAGATGAAATTCCACTAGCTGAAGTGATCCAAGAGAATTTGCAACTCGAAGGATACGAGGTTCGTGTTGCAAACGATGGTAAAAGTGCTTTGAAAATGTGGCAATCATTGCGGTTTCGTTTAATTATTTTAGATGTGATGCTGCCTTTTATGTCGGGTATCGAAATTTGTCGGTTAATGCGTCAAAAAGGTGCTCGAGAACCAGTTTTGTTTTTAAGTGCTAAAGCCCAAGCTGCCGATAAAGTTTTGGGTCTTGAAGTTGGCGGTGATGATTACTTGACTAAACCGTTTCATCTGACAGAGTTTTTAGCTCGGGTTAAAAGTATTTTTCGTCGTCAAGCTTGGTTTTTTACGCCATTAACGCAAACTTTTTCGTTTGCAGATTTTACTGTGGATTTTGAAGCTTGGACGGTGCAAACAGCTTTGACAACAGAATCTTTGAATGAACGGGAGTTAATGATTCTACGGATTTTGATTGAACGTGCTAACAAAGTGGTTAGTCGTGATGAAATTCTCGATTTGGTTTGGGGGCAGGATCAATATCCTTCAAGTCGGACAATAGATAATTTTATGGTTCGTTTGCGTAAAATTTTTGAAACCAACCCAGCCGAACCACAATACTTACACACCATTTGGGGTGTTGGTTATAAATTTACGCCCGATGCCTCGCTAAAACTTTAATTGACTCGCAAACTAAAATACATGATACAGAATTAACGTTTGAAGCGCGAACAGCCCGCTTCGCTCCTGTGTGCCACCAGTCCAGCCATGGGCGCGACGGTGCTGTCTTGTGAGCAGAACGACAGTTTGACCGCTTTTTACGACCCAAGCGCGAGTAGCCCGTGAGGTGCTATTTTACGAGCATCTTGCGAAGCAAGAAGCCCGTGAGGTGCTGCTTTCAGGGTCAAGATGGTCAGTTGAAGAGTGATTAATACCGTTTTGGACGGAGTACGTGTAATTTTCGCTGTTTTTTGCGAAATGGAGTGTACATAGTCCAAAACGGGGGTTCTCACGCGCTCTAGCGCGGTTTTAATGCGAGGCTTACACCTCACATTAAAACGGAATTGGTATAAGTTAATTCCGTATGAGTCAACAAACTTACATAACGAATGTATGTTCGACTCGAGCATAATTCGATACTCGAGCCGAACAGGACACACATCAAGCTGGGAGAACCCTAGTGTGCCATAGCCTTAATCCGATGCGATTCGGGCTACGCTTAACATTTTGTATGACTACCAGTAACGTGGGCATAACAAAACTTTTTTAGTTACTAGACATTTAATAGGTTAGGCAGAACAATGATGGGGCATGACAAAAAGTGTGGCTCGAGACGAGACTTTCTGATCTCGAGCGGGTGGATTATGGAACACGGATTTTGAATATGCCAAGAACAACGGGGTTAGGGATGAATGTATTAATACCCGTGCCGCTATGACTTCCCCATCCGAGCATTGTTCCATCAAATTTAAGAGCAATTGCACTAGAACCCACAGCCGAGATTGCCACAGCATTGGTTACGAAAATGCTCTTTATAGGAAGTGGTTCAAAAGCACTGACTTTATCAATGCCCAATAGTCCCCCACTGTTTTGTCCCCAACTGAGCAGTGTTCCTTTGGAATCCAACGCCATTGAAGAATTTCTTCCAGCAGCTATTGCCACAATATTTGATGCAAGTCCAACAGCTACGGGAGTAGTTTTATCTGCCAATGCAGAATCATCGCCGAGTTGCCCCAATTCATCTCGTCCCCAACTGAGCAATGTTCCATCAGATTTTAATGCCAATGAATGACTGCCCCCTGCTGCTATTGCGACAATATTGTTGATTAGAACAAAATTTGGAACAGTTCCAAAAATACTAGCACTGCTACTGCCATTACCAAGTTGCCCAGCTTTATTAAAACCCCAACTCAGCAGTTTTCCATCAGCTTTTAACGCTAATGAATGATTGCTTCCTGCTGCAATTGCAATAATGTCTGAAGCATTGAGAACACTGACTGGTTTAGCTCGAAAGTTTGTAGTAGTACCACTACCATTGATAGTAGTACCATCACCAAGTTCACCTCGGCTATTTTGTCCCCAACTGAGCAATGTTCCATCTGACTCGAGTGCTAATGAATAGTCGCTCCCTGCTGCGATGGCAATAATATTTAATGCACCATCAACAGGTACAGGTGAGGATTTATTGGCAAGTATATCATCATCACCAAGTTGCCCGTTAGAATCATCTCCCCAACTGAGCAATGTTCCATCAGATTTTAATGCCAATGAATGACCGCTCCCTGTTGCTATTGCAACAATGTTCGAGACATTAGGGATAATTTCAGGAATCTCACGAAACGGACTTAAACCTGCATCGCCAAGTTGCCCAAAGTCATTATCTCCCCAACTGAGCAGATTTCCATCAGTTGTCAAAGCTAAAGAATGCGAAACATTTGCTGCGATACTGGCTTTAACTGGATTGACACTTAAAAAAATGGTTTTACGTTTACTCGAATCTTGCACACTGCTGGCAGTAATCCGAACCACTTTACCAAACGTTGTGCTAGGAGCAGTGTACGTGACCTTAGCACCAGTGGAACTCGAGAGTGTACCAACCCCAGCAGAATCTATAGTCCAATTCAGATCAGTGTTAATTGCTCCAGTGCCATTGACAATTCCTTGCAATTCACTCGAGCTTCCTTCACGCAATGCCACGATTGAAGCCACAATGGTTACATCATTCACAGTTCCACCATTTTTATTGACCCTAAGTGTTACATCTTTGGTTTTACTCGAGTCTTGCAGACTAACCGCTCGAATTTGCACTACCGAATCAACCCCTAAATTTGGTGCGGTTAAAATCGCACTCGAGGCAGTGATTTCCGATAATGTTCCCGCACCACTGACAACGCTCCAAGTGACAGCGGTGTTAAATGCTCCTGTTCCTGTGACAATGGCGTTTAAGGTGACTGTTCCACCTGCGTCCAATGGTTGAGCGCTGGGTGCAACGGTAATGCTGACCCTTGTAATAGTGGCTGTGGGTGAACCACAGGCGACTAGGACACTGATGCACAGTGTTAAACAAATAAACCAATTGAGTTGTTTCATACTTTCTCCTTTGTGTTTTACGCTGGCTCGAGCAAAGACACCAGTTCGTCAAAACACAGCTTGCAATACAGCCAGTAACGTGGCTGTTATATTTCAAGAACGGTAAAAGCAACTCGAGGCTGTTGTGTAGCCTTGAAAGAAGTCTTTACTGCCTTTGCGTACTGTTTTTTTACTTAACAATTTTCAGAATCAAAGCGCAACCTGTGGGGAAAATTAATTCATCAATGTGGTTGATAAATAGACTTAACAGTGGTTGGTCAAAACCCATACCGTTTCGGGTCATGATAACAGCAGTAAAAACCAAACCTGTTATTAAACCAACAATGATGTGATTTAGGTACGAATCTTGCCGATGTTCGGCTAATAAACCAAGTGCAGCCCCTAAAATTGCATACTCGAGTCCTCGCAAAGCCGCTAACCCAATGGCATTGCCACCCAAAGGTTGGGTGATAGAAGTTGTTAAAACTTCTCGTAGTTGGCTTTCTAAAATACCTGCAATCAAGGTCGAGCAAGGTGTCAGAATTAAACCTGCTATGCCCATAAAAATGCCTTTGCGCTGAATTAAGCTAAGGGCAATACAAATGGGTAATGACCAAAGAATTAATTTACAAGAATCTAAGAGAAATTCGTTGACCGAAGTTGTTTCGCCTAGCCAACCATGAATCACAAAAGCAATTATTTCGAGTAGTAAAACCAATCCAAGATCTAACCATGTGACTTGAAGTAGATTTTTTAACCAACGAAGATTGTTTTTCATACTGCTTAGTCTAGCAAGGCTTTTCATTTGTGTCCCTTAGTATTTATACTTGTATGGGCAATTGGTTTCATTGCCCATACAAGTATTGTCAAATTAAAGTTTAAAACTCAGTGCAGCATCTCGAGTTGGTGTTAACGAATTTGGGCTGGTGGTATTGTTACCCAATTTACCATTTGAGGCATTGCCCCAGCAGAACATCAACCCGTTGGTGGTCATACCGCACGTATGCGTGTTTCCTAGACCGATACCAGAAAAATGCAAAGGGCTATCAGTGCCATCAGGTTGTTTGATGGATACGGGGGTAGTTGCGTTACTGACAGTGTTATTGCCAAGTTTTCCGTTACTTCCTTGTCCCCAACAAAATACCATTGCATTGGTTGTTAAACCGCAAGTATGGTTATTGCCAGCACTGACACTCGAGAAGCGTAAATCAGAATCAGCTCCTGTTGAGGTTTTAACAGCAATCGGCGTGGTGCTACTGGTTGTGGCGTTATTGCCAAGTTTGCCAAAAGTTCCGTCTCCCCAACAAAAAGCAATGCCTGTGGTCGTAATGCCGCACGTATGAGAAACCCCATTGCTGATACTCGAGAAACGCAATGGGCTGTCAGCACCTGTAGAAGTTTTGACGGCTACTGGAATAGCACTATTGGTGATTGTATTAGTACCAAGTTGTCCACTTGAATTTGCACCCCAACAAAAAGCAATGCCTGTCGTTGTCATACCGCACGTATGTAAAACCCCAGCGCTGATATTCGAGAAGCGTAAAACCGCTCCGCCAGTTGGAGCTATAACAGCTTGAGGGACAGTAAAATCGCCACTTGTTGTATTATTGCCAAGCAAGATTCCAGACCCCCAACAAAAAGCTAAACCTAAACCTTCGGTTGTAATACCACACGTATGGGCTTGCCCAGCGCTGATACTCGAGAAGCGCAAATCAGAATCTGCCCCACCTGTTTTTTGTACAGCTTTTGGTACATCCGAACCAGTGCTGTTAGTAGAATTATTGCCAAGCATTCCGTTGCTTCCATTTCCCCAACAATACGCAACGCCATCTAAGCTAATGCCGCAAGTATGCACACTCCCAGCACTGATACTCGAGAAACGCAAATCAGAATCAGCACCAGTTGAAGTTTTTACAGACACAGGAATGGCACTGTCTACATTAGAATTATTGCCAAGTTGTCTAAATGTACCGCTGCCCCAGCAAAAAGCTTTCCCTTGGGTGGTTAAGCCACAACTATGATCGCTACCCAAATCAATGCGTTCTAACCCCAAAGCACTATAACTTGTGTTGCCATCCACCGAATCTGTCGTGACAGCAAGATCATCTGCACCGATATTCACTCGAGTGGAGCTTAGATTAGCGCTTCTGGTCAAACCAATTTGCATAACTTCGTTACTATTAGCAGTTGCACCTACGCTAGTTAATCGGGTCTCTGCTTCTGCTAAGGTCTCGAGTGATAATTTACTACGAGTCACTCGAGCATTGGTTTCATTGACCACAGCAAAAGTCATCACAAAATTATAAGCAGTAGCTGTGGCTTGTTTAGGAATGCGGAAACCAAGGTTAATAACACCCGATTGGGCAGGTGGTATGGTACGCGTAAACGAAGTTGGGGCAGCACAATTTGGAACACAACGCCGTGCCACAAAACCATAACCCAAGGCTTTATCGGCACTCGAGAAACCTCCAAGGGTATTATTCAAATCGGTTTGCAAAGTGGTTACTTCGGCATTGGTAAACGCTTGGAAATCTTCGCGTCCCTGTACCAGTGTGGGTGTAAAAGCTGTAGAACTCGGTATCAGACTCAGTTGTGTCGCATGAATTGGCAAGACCAATTTAGCTATTCGTGTTTGATCAGTAACGTCTACGCCCCCAAAATTGGTGATTGATTTGATGGCAGAACCCGCGATGTTCGCAGATTTTGCTACGGCGTACAGTGTCAAATTATTAAAAGCAGTGCCACTGGTATTGTTCACTGTAAACCGAGCTTGAAGATAATCAAACGCCCCATCTGTGATAACACTGGCTGTACCCACAGGTGAAAAAGTCACATCATTTTCGCGTAATGTACCTTGTAATTGTAAGCCTGTCGTAAAACGCACCGAACTTAGTCCATCAGAATTCAGGCTTACCTCGAGACCACCAAGGATATTTGGTTTAACAACCGTTACTTGCTGCTGACAAGCCATCAAAGCCACTGCCATTAGCGATGCAAACACCATTATGCGTTTCATATTTCCCCTTGTTCTAATTTCAAGATCAGTGTTTGCACAGGTAAACTTGTACCCGTGACAACACTAAACCTAGGTTGTTGTTCAAGGACTGGTTTTATATATTGCCCTCGAGCTGGCTTAGTTATTTTAGTGATTTTATCAATCATATAATTCTCCTTAGGAAGCACCCAGCAAAAGTGGCTGCTTCCATGCAGCCACTATGAAACAGACCCAGTAACGTTGCTGTAACGCGAAAACAGGGTGGCTCTCATAAATGGGCTTTGAAATGTTATGCCCACGTTACCGGACGATTCGTAAACTCGAGATATGACAAATTATGATTTTATTATTGTAGGTGGTGGAGCAGCAGGTTGTTTACTGGCAAATCGGTTAAGTGCCAATCCCAAGAACTCGGTGTTACTGCTCGAGACAGGTGGCTCAGATGCAGCGCAGAGTGGTCAGAACGTAATTCTGCAAAACTGTGCTTATGAAACCGAACCAATCCCAGAATTACACCAAAGAAAAATGTATTACCCACGAGGTAAATCGCTATGTGGTTCTGGTAATACAAACGCCATGATTTATGTGCGAGGACATTGGAACGATTTTGATACTTGGGAATTAGGTGGCAATAACGGTTGGAGTTACGATGAAGTGCTACCGTATTTTCGACGTTCCGAGCAATTCATCGGACAAGCTTCGCATTGGCATGGTTTAAACGGAGAATTGCAAGTTGCACAAAAACCACCATCTACACTACTAGCAAACGCTTTTCTAAGTGCCTGCGAAGAGATGGGTTGGCAGTACAACCCAGATTGTAACGCCGAAGACCTCGAGGGTGCAGGATTCACTTGGCTGATGCTGCACCACGGAAACCAGTTTTTTAGTGCTGCTAATGTTTTCCTTAAACCCATTTCGTACCGTAAAAACTTAACCCGAATTCAGCAAGCTAAAGTCAATAAAGTCTGCATCGAAAATAATCAAGCTGTAGCCCTAGAATACGAATTAAACAATGAAATTCGGAGTGCTCGAGCTAACCAAGAAATTATTCTTTGTGGTGGCACAATCAATTCCGCCCATCTGTTACTACTCAGCGGTATAGGACCTGCGAATCAACTCTTAGATCAAGAAATACCAGTTCGGCAATCATTACCGGGTGTAGGACGCGGTTTACAAGATCATTTATTTGCACCTATTGGCTATAAAACAAAAACATCCGTCAATCTAAACGCAATGCACACCATACCTTATAACTTGCAACACATCGCAACAAAACACGGTTCGTTAAGCTCGAGTAGTGCCGAAGCCTCGGCTTTTATTCGGTCTAACAAGTACTTAACTGCTCCTGATTTAGAATTAATTTTTACACCCAATTACTCTATGGAGCATGGTTACAACTTACAAAACCAAGAATTTACGATCAGTGTTGTGTTGCTGCAACCACGCAGCCAAGGCAGTATCGAATTGGTTTCGGCAAACCCAACCGATGCTCCTAGAATAATTCCAGATTACTTACAATCCAACCTTGACCAAGAAACACTGATAAAAGGTGTACAAATAGCTCAATCACTGGTCAAAACCCAAGCACTGGCAACCTATTGTAATCAAGACATGAAGGATACGACCCAATGTCCAACCACCATTCTCGAGCAGATTCGTCAACACGCTCAAACACTGTCCCATCCTGTTGGTACGTGCCGTATGGGGCAAGACAAATACGCTGTTGTGGATGAAAAACTAAGGGTTCATGGTATTCGTGGTTTACGAATTGCTGATGCTTCGGTGATTCCTAAAATTACTCGAGGTCATATTCAAGCTTCAACCATGATGATTGCTGAGAGAGCAGCCGATTTTATTTTAACAGGGCAGTAAATACGTTTCCTAAACACTGTATTTAGAAATGTAACAGCAACGTTACTGGGTCTCGAGTAGGGTGCTCGAGGAACAACGGAGGTACTTATGAAATTACTAAGATATTTGGTGCTGGTCGGATTAAGTTTTATGGTGGCGTGTGGTGAACCACCTAAACCACCTGAACCACCAACCGTAACTTTAACCTCGAGTGAATTAAACCCAGTTTTCAACTCGAGTGTGACGTTTACAGCCACAGCAACACCCGCAGGTAAAATTGTGAAACTCGAGTTGCTGGAAGGTACAACTGTTAAAAAAACTGTGAATAATGCAGCGAGACTCGAGCAAAGTGTTGTTATGAATGTTGCTGGTAAGCGTTCTTTTACCGCTCGAGTGACCGATTCGGCTGGAGTTGTGGCGAGTAGTGCAGTGGTTGAAGTGAATACCAAAAATCCAGCATCAGGAACAGTGACTCAAATGGCATTGGGTGGCAACCATTCCTGTGTATTACTAGCCAATGGTGATGTGCGCTGCTGGGGGAAAAATACAACTGGACAACTTGGTTTGGGAAACATAATTAACATTGGGGATGATGAAGCTATTATCAGCGTGCCAGTAATTAAATTCCCAACTGGCTTTAAGGTCAAACAAATTGCCGCAGGTGCAGCACATACTTGCGCTTTATCCGAAGAATTTCAAGTCATTTGCTGGGGTGCTAATTCAGTGGGTCAACTTGGTTATGGGGACATCATAAACCGTGGTGACACACCAGAAACCACTCCTGATAAACTGGATTTTGTTGGTTTGCCACCTGTTAAAAAAATTGTTTCGGGAGGTCACGCTAATTATACTTGTGCCATTCTGAATTCAGGAAACGTTAGATGTTGGGGTGAAAATCTCAATGGTCAACTTGGTTTAGGGAATACGAATACCATTGGTGATGAGCCAAATGAACTCAAGGTAACACCTGATGTTCGACTTGGCTCATCACAAGTCAAGCAAATTGCTATAGGCGGTGGACATACTTGTGCGTTACTCGAGGATAGTCTTCTACACTGCTGGGGAAGAAATATAAGCGGTCAACTTGGATTTGGAGTGACCGGTAACACTCTAGTTTTTTTTGGTGATGATTCTGAAGAAACACCCAATACTAAAGCAGTACCAATTACTGATGCTACACAAATTGCACTTGGAGGTGATCATACTTGCGTGATCACCACAAGCAAAAAAGTACGATGTTGGGGAATTAGTTTTGAAGGGCAACTTGGTTACGGCAATACTAACAATATTGGTGATAACGAACTTCCTACTACGGCTGGATTTGTGAATCTAGGCGCAGATGCCAAACAAATCGCTGCTGGTCGTGGACACACTTGCGTTTTACTCGAGAACAACAGCATCAAATGCTGGGGGAGCAGTGAATCTGGGCAACTTGGATTCGGTAACACTGACAATATTGGTAACAATGAACTTCCCTCGAGTGTTGGTGCAGTTGAAGTCAATACTGATGCAACCCAAGGTAAAATCATCCAAGTTTTCTCTGCCCGCAGTCATAATTGCGTGTTATTTGAATCTGACAACATCAAATGCTGGGGTTTAAATACTGCTGGTCAACTTGGGTATGGCAATACCAAAAACATTGGTGATAACGAAACGCCGTCGAGTGTTGGTATCGTACCACTGTTCTAAAATCTATTCTCTCGAGCTTATCAAACCATTCTTGCTCGAGAATATTTTTAATCACTTGAACTACTCCCCCTCGAGCCTTCAATCTCGAGGGCTTTCTTTTGAACTACTCGAGGTCATATTCAAGCTTCAACCATGATGATTGCCGAAAGAGCAGCCGATTTTATTTTAACAGGGCAGTAAATACGTTTCCTAAACACTGTATTTAGAAATGTAACAGCAACGTTACTGGGTCTCGAGTAGGGTGCTCGAGGAACAACGGAGGTACTTATGAAATTACTAAGTTTTTTGGTGCTGGTCGGATTAAGTTTTATGGTGGCGTGTGGTGAACCACCTAAACCACCTGAACCACTCACCGTGACTTTAACCTCGAGTGAATTAAACCCAGCGTTTAACTCGAGTGTGACGTTTACAGCAACGGCAACACCCGCAGGTAAAATTGTGAAACTCGAGTTGCTAGAAGGTACAATTGTTAAAAAAACTGTGAATAATGCGGCGAACCTCGAGCAAAGTGTTGTCATGAATATTGCTGGTAAGCGTTCTTTTGTGGCTCGAGTGACCGATTCGGCTGGGGTGGTGGTAAGCAGTGCAGTGGTTGAAGTGAATACCATAGCTCCGCCGTTACCAACCGTTACTTTAACCGCCAGCAACTTAAAACCAGTGCCAGGCTCGGATGTGACGTTTACGGTACTAGCCACACCTGCTGGTGGCATTGTGAAGCTCGAATTACTAGAAGGAACAATTGTTACGAAAACAGTGTTTGGCGCAGATGGCTTCGAGCAAAACATTTTGATGGATGCAGAAGGCACGCGTTCTTTTACGGCTCGAGTGACCGATACGGCAGGAGTGATTGTAAATAGTGGCGTGGTTGAAGTGAATACTCAAAATGGAGCACCGGGATCAGGATCAGTAGCTCAAATGGCATTGGGTAGTCAACATACTTGTGCATTGCTAACCAGTGGTGATGTTCGTTGCTGGGGCAGAGGTATAGAAGGGCAACTTGGTTTGGGAAAAAAGCAAGTTATCGGGGATGTTAAAGCGATCACGAGCGTTCCACCAATTAGATTTCCAATTGGTTTTAAGGTCAAACAAATTGCTGCGGGTTCTAGTCATACTTGCGCTTTATCTGAAACAGGTAAAGTCATTTGTTGGGGAAGAAATGAATTTGGGCAACTTGGTTATGGCGACATCACAAACCGTGGTGACACACCAGAAACTACTCCCGATAAAATTGGTTTTGTTGGACTTCCACAAGTTCAAACAATTATTTCAGGAAATAATGCTTTGCATACTTGTGTTATTCTAGTTTCGAGAGCAGTTAAATGCTGGGGATTTAATAATACTGGTCAACTTGGCTTAGGAAATACGAATACTATCGGTGATAGTCCAAATGAACTTGAGCAAACACCTGCCATTCAACTTGGTAATTCGCTGGTTAAGCAGATTGCTGTAGGATCTAATCATACTTGTGCTTTACTTAATGATAGTTCTTTACGCTGCTGGGGAAGCGATACGTTTGGGCAACTTGGGGATGGCGACAATGATGAAAATGCTTTTGGTGATGAGCTTGGAGAAATACCCAACACCAAAGCAGTGGCAATTGCTGATGCAGCCCAAATTGAGCTTGGAAATTCGCATACTTGCGTGCTTACCACAACAAAACAACTTCGCTGCTGGGGTAGTAATACTGTTGGTCAGCTTGGTTATGGAAATAAGATCGGCATTGGTGATGATGAGCTTCCTGTCACAGCAGGATTTGTGAATGTAGGTGCAGATGTTAAGCAACTTAGCGTGAACGGCGATTCCACTTGTGTTTTGCGCACGGATGATAAAATAAAATGCTGGGGGTTGAATAATGATGGTCAACTTGGTTATGGAAACCAGATCGACATTGGCGATAACGAACCCTTAACCGATGTTGGTACAGTTCAAGTCAATTCTGTTGCAATCCAAGGTAAAGTCACCAGAATTTTTTCTGGTAAAAACCACAATTGTGTGTTATTTGAATCAGGTAACATCAAATGCTGGGGAGATAATAGTAGTGCGCAACTTGGGTACGGCAATACCAATAACATTGGTGATAACGAATTCCCCTCGAGTGTCGGTATCGTCCCACTATTCTAAAAAATCCTCTCGAGTTTTGCAGACCATTCTTGCTCGAGAACACTATTTAATTCACTTGATCAACTCACCCCTCGAGCCTTCAATCTCGAGGGTGGTCTTTTGGATTACTCGAGGTCATTGCTTCGTGTGTCACGTTTGTATCATTGCGAATGCCCCAAGCATTCTTGAGCCGCCTCGAGCGATTGCGCGAGCTTTGCGATCAACACATCTCGAGGTGGCAATTGCGTTAAGTATTCCGCCACATGAATTCTGCTTTTACCCAACTCGAGCAATTCGATTTGTTCTTGTTTTTTACCTGTGCAAAGAATTTTTAAGCCCAGATAATCCAGAATGTATGGGTCTTTGAACAGCATTTCAGGGGCAACCTGACCTGTTTGGTGTAATTGCTCAAGGTCATGCCGAATGGTTTGCTCGGGTTGTTGAGAGAGTGCGCTGCGTTCAAAAAGTTGTGAAGCAATACGTTCTTGCAATTGCCGTGATGACCAACGCTCGAGTTGTGCCATTTCTTGGTAAAAAGTTCGTTTTAAATCGTCTTTGATGTAAATTAGCGTTTTGATTTTTGTCCAACTCAATGGTCTCCGCAGTGCAGAGACAATCTCGAGGTTCGTAAAAACCTTAGCAAATTGCAAACAATGACGCAGTTGTGCGACACTCCAACCACTGCCGAACTCGAGGCTTAAATCTGTTGCCAAGTGCTTCACAATTTGTTTGCCGTATTCGGCTCGAGAATGTTGCAGCACCTCTTGGTTTATTCGTGTGCCAATGTTCCAGTACAACAAACTGAGTTCGGCATTGACTGCCATGACCGTTTGATTTCGGGCTGTTTTGATCAAATGGTGCACATCGGTCAGTAACTCGAGTGGGGGTTGAAGTGCAGGGGTTTTTCGGGCGGGCATGGTGAAGCGTTTAGCAAGTTTGTGGGTAACCCTCCAGCCTTCAATCTCGAGGGTGATTTTTTGTGCAAACAACTAGGCTCGAGTAGTTCAAGAATTTATTTGTAACGCACTTACTTGAATATCTCGAGATTGGTCACACGTGCCACCATACAGGTGTACGTCTATGGTCTCTTGAGCAACCCCTGTGCACTAATATCAAGTTAAAACCCCTCGAGTGAGGGGCTTGTTTTGCTTATGAGCTATTGATTACTTTTGGGTTGGGCAAATATCAAAGCCTCTTGGTACAGGTAATTCTTTGGTATTGGCATCTATGGATAAAATAAAATTAATTAAATCTTGGCGTTGTTTAGCTGCACTCGAGCCTGTTAAGAAAACAGGGTTGGCGGCTCTGGTGTGGTCTTCCCATTTTGGATTGGTCAGTAAGTCCTCTAAACTCTTGGCTTGACCATGATGTAAGTAGGGTGCGCCTAAGCTCATGCCGTACAAACTTGGTACGTTGTAGCCACCTCGTCCTTGTGCCCTTGTACCATCGGGTTTTTTCTCGAGGGCATCCGTATTTTCTTTACCGCCTGGTACGCCAAAAGTGCCAACGTTGCGAATCACGCAAGCCACTTGCTTCCGTCCAATTGGGTTGGGTTCGGCGGGTCCAGTGCTGGTGTCGGTGATAATGGGCTGGTTTTGAATCCAGAAACCACCAAAGTTCCAAGTTGGTGCAAACGGCGGAACTGGAACGTTAAGAACAGCTTTGTTCAGTGCGGCATTGGTTTCTGTGCTTGGTGTGAATGACAACCTCGAGACTGTCCAACCTGCTCCGCCATGACAGGCGACACAACCACCATTGTTTTGACCTGCAACTGGCATGCCAAATAATTGCATTCCTCTGGCGACGCTTTGTGAGTCTAAGAATTTCGCAGCCTTTGGTGGGCGAATACTTTTGGCATAGGCTTCGATTTCATCCCAGTCTTTGGTGCAACTTGGTTTGGCTTCGTTTTGGGTTTCTCGGACGGGTTTATCGAGGTTGCCGCCAAGCTCTAAACGGCGTTCTTCGTTCAGGTCGCCGCAGCCATCGGTGGTGATTGCGCCCAAGCCGCCCGAAACATCCCTGGTGTTGCGTTCAAAATCATGGATTTCGTCAAAAACGGCAGTCCAGTTTAAAATGCGTTGTTTTTGTTCGCCTTGACCGTGACTGAACGTGCCGTCCATGCTGGTGGTTTGGCGTGGTCCTTCCCCAAATGTCCAAGTGATATTGTCGGACAAGCCATCTGGGTGGCAACTACCGCAACTGCTCCAGCTTTCTTTGCTCCAACGTCCGCGTCCGGTAAAGAAAAAGCGTTTGCCTTTGTTGATGGCTAAGGCTTCGCCTGTTGGGGCTTCAGCGCTTGGTAGCGTGGCAATAACTTGTTGTACCGATAAATCAATTTCGGCAATGTTACGGCTGACCCAGCAATTGACATAAGCCCTTGGTCCGTCATGAGCGGTCACAATACCAGTCGGATTCTGACAGGGTTTGTTACCATTTTTGGCTGTGCCAACATCTATTTGTTTATTAAAACTCGAGCCAATACTGATGCCTTTGGTTTCATCAAAAACGATGCGTTGCACAACATCTGCACCTTTGGAAACCGTGTAGGCAATGTTGGAACTGCCTGCAAATGCAATGTCGGATAAATCGGCTAGGAAATGCCGTGGTTGCCCCGCAGGTATGGCTTCGGCAACTTTTTTAGCTAAATTCACTGTACCTGCATTACCCAAGTCTTCTTTTCGGGTCTCGAGGTCACCAACATAAACCACGGGTTGGACATTGCCATTGAATTTCGGTGGTCCTTTGGGTGATGCTGAAATCGAGGTCACAAAAACTTTTTGCCCTTGAATGGCAGCCGCATAAAATTGATTTGGACTGGTTTTAACCGTCCCCGCGTTTGTGCCGTCGGGAACAAAACCGCTGTCCAATGGCGCAAAGCGAATCCCTTGGGTCGCTGTGTAATCCGAGACTTTATAGACCCGTACCAAACCTGTGCGAAGCTCATCGCTGGCTTCGGCACCTGGTCCTGGTAATCCGTAAAATTCTGGGGTTAGCACAAATTCGTCGTTGTCATCCGAGTCGCCATCATTGGTTACGGCAAGACTGCGTACATTACTGACCGCATCTATACTGCCAATAATTTTCATGGTTGCGGTGTCAATCACCGAAACCCGCCCTTCGGCAAATTCGGCAACAAATAATTTAGCACCCGTTGGTGATAAAGCCAATCCTGTGGGTTCTGAACCCACTTCGAGCGGCTGTGAAACCCGAGGTGATGCACTGGTTAAACTGGTTACTTTGACTACAGTGCCATCGGCGCGGTTGGCAACAAAGGCGGTTCGTCCGTCTGGGTGAATGACCACACTGGAAGGTTCGGCTCCTGTTTTGACGGTGCTGCGTTTGGCTAGGGGTTCAGCGTCGAAGACACTAATCGAATCGTTTTCTTGGTTGACCATCACAACAAATTGGTCATCGTTAGAAATGGCTATCGTACCAGATTTAGAAGCTCGCTCGAGAATCGGAGCACTTTGTGCAGCGGCACTGAGTAAATTGGGTTTAGTCACCATGACTGTGCCAAAAATGACACCTAGTCCGAGTAATCCAATTAACGTGGTTGGTTTGAACATGTGTTTCACCTCCAAATTTTTTTGTACAACACTACATTGCGTAGCGAAAAAAGAGCTGCCTGAAATATTTCAGAGCGATGACACTCGAGAAGAAAAGCATAGGAGGCATGACCTCTGTTGTGTCATCGTCTGTCTGAGGAGGCATACTCGATGAGGGTTAAGTAAAAGAGTACATGATGGCTAATGGTGTTAAAGAATAATTCGGTGGAGGACTTATCTAAGATTTCCCATTAGCCATCAAAAAAAAGAAGTACTCGAAGATGTTTAAATAATGTCACCACAAACAATGCCCGCGCCTGCACCTTCGGCAGCGCCTGTGCCACGCTGATGATGTTGCACATAGGCACTGGCAGGGATTTTTGTGGTATCTACAATGGTTTCGGCACTGGCTTTACCAGTGGCATCGGCAATCAATTCGTTGAGTAGAATCGCTACAGGTCCAGCCGCACTACATTTACCATTATGAATATGACCAATATGCTTGGTATTTGGTGTTAAACCCGTAACTGTCACAACCATTTTGGTTTTACCATCGGCAAGTAAAAATAATTCTGCTTGCCCTTTGGCAGTACTGCTCGAGCCATCAGCAAATAATCCCAACGGACTTAATGTCATAACTCGACCATTGCCAATGGTATTGGTGGCTGGTGCACACGAAACCATTGCTAAAGCAATCAATCCAAAACCTATTAACTTCATAAGTATCTCCTAGAAAACCAATGTGAGAAACGAAAACCGAGTAGCGTGTCTGAAAAAATCGTTTCCTTTCCGAAGACTAAAATTTAGTCAAGTTGTGCAGGTAATTGCATTGTTTCCCAATACTGCATTCGTATAAAAAATCGGGCGAGTTCTTCTAGGCTCGAGAATCGTTCACGAATAATTCCTGGCATGACTTGGACAGCAGCTTGAAAGCCATTGATTGAATCGTTGGTGACGGTTACCAGAATGGTTAATTTTTTAACAGGATCTGTTTCTGGTGGTTGTGTGGCTGTCTGAGTACTGGTTTGCAACATTTTTTCTCCTCTCGAACTGTTGGGAGGTATGTTGCAATATGGCTGGTAACGTTGCTGTAACGAATAAAATTTAAGTCGTTGGCAACAATACAAATGCGTATTTGTAAAAATGCGTGTTACAAAACCCCAGACTTTTATGAGAACACGGATGCCACAAACGTTACATAGAAAGCACAGGTTGTACTGCTATTTTTTTGCCCTACCAAGCGGAACTAAGTTGTCATGTACAATAAAAAACAATTTTAGCAACCTTCGTTTGAGCGCAAAATCAGGTCTTTGATTTAGGCTAAAAAGTTTTGTTATGCCCACGTTACTGGCTGCAAAGCAGAATGCGTTTCGATGTCTGGTTACGTGGCTCGAGTTGGAACAACGCTTAGTCAGTACAAAGGAGAAAGTATGAAACAACTCAATTGGTTTATTTGTTTAACCCTGTGCATCAGTGTCCTAGTCGCCTGCGGTTCACCCACAGCCACCATTACAGGGGTCAGTATTACCGCTTCACCCAGCGCTCAACCACTGGATGCTGGTGGAACAGTCACCTTAAACGCCATTGTTACAGGAACAGGAGCATTTAACACCGCTGTCACTTGGAGCGTAGTCAGTGGTGCGGGAACATTATCGGAAATCACAACCTCGAGTGCGATTTTAACCGCACCAAATTTAGGGGTTGATTCGGTGGTGCAAATTCGGGCGGTCAGTCTGCAAGACTCGAGTAAAACCAAGGATGTAACATTTAGGGTTAATAAGGGTGCAACTGTTTCGGATGTCACCATTGCTGCTTCGCTGGTGGCTTTGCGTGAGGGAAGCACCAGTGAAATACAAGCCACTGTTCTTGGAACGGGTGCGTTCAGTTCAGAAGTAAACTGGACTCTTGAACCAAGTGGGTTTGGGACGCTCTCGAGTTCGACTGGTGCTAATGTCACGTACACTGCTCCAGCCATAAGTTTTGGTCGGGTGGTGCAAATTACTGCCAGCAGTGTCGAAGACTCGAGTAAGCGTAAATCCATTTTTCTCAGTGTCAATGCAGTCAAAGCCAGTATTGCAGCGGGTAGCTTTCATTCATTGGCTTTAAAAACCGATAGAACAATTCTCAGTTGGGGAAGTGATACCAATGGGCAACTTGGCGATGGCGGTTCAAGCACCGATCAATTCTTACCAGTGAGCGTTGCAAATGCCACAAACATTGTTGCAATAGCGGCTGGTGATTCACATTCATTGGCTTTGAAATTTGATGGCACAATTCTCAGTTGGGGAAATGATTTTAAAGGTCAACTTGGTGATGGTGGTTCAAACACCAATCAATCAGCACCTGTTCCCGTTACTGGGGCTAAGAATATTGTGGCAATAGCGGCTAGTGAATCCAATTCACTGGCACTAAAAGAAGATGGCACCATACTGGCTTGGGGAAGCGATGCGTTTAATCAACTTGGTAATGGCGCTGTAAATGAAACTAAATCTGTACCAGTTCCTGTTTTGAATGCCATAAACATTGTTGCAATTGCGGCTGGTAGAAGACACGCCTTGGCTTTGCAAGCTGATGGAAGGCTCCTCAGTTGGGGTTCGGATGAGGATGGGCAACTGGGTGATGGTGGTACAAATTCCGATAAAGACGCGCCTACGTTTATACCCAATGTCAATAACATCATCGCAATTGCGGCTGGAGAAGACTTCTCTTTGGCACTCAAAGCCGACGGAACAATGCTCAGTTGGGGAAGCGATGAGTTTGGTCAACTTGGTGACAGTGCCGAATTGAGCGATAAAGTCGCACCTGTAGTGGTGGCTGGTGTCACAAATATTATTGGAATAGCAGCGGGTCTGAATTATGCTCTTGCTCTAAAAGCAGATGGCACACTCATCAGTTGGGGTTCGGATGAGGGTGGTAAACTTGGTAATCCGAACAGTAGCGATAACCAGCCAACTTTTGTGCCAGCACTTATTGCAACAAATATTGTTGCAATAAGTGCTGGTGCATTCCATTCACTGGCTCTTAAATCTGATGGAACAATGCTGAGTTGGGGAAATTTTTTCTTTGGGCAACTGGGACAGGATACTAATTCGCCAACTTTCAATCCTAATGTACCTAGCCCCGTTGCTCTTGGTCAATTCAATAAAATCCGTGTTCCATAAACCACCCGCTCGAGATCAGAAAGTCTTGTCTCGAGCCACACTTTTTGTTCTGCTCACGTTACCTACTGTATGCAAAACGCTTGTTGCAGCACCATAAACCTCCCATTGAACTTGCTGCACCCATTAAGGAGCAAACCCCATGAATACCATCCATTGTTATCAAAACTTCCATCTGGCTGCTTGTGGTCTGATGGCTGTGCAAATCGTATCAAATATCGGTTTAGCCAAGGATTGTTTTGCACCACCCAAGCCAACACTACTTATTGCAACAGGATTGTTACGCAAATGAGCGCAGCATTCTCGGAAGTACCGTTGCTCGAGGATTTTCCCGAATTGGAGATTCGAGCGGATCGTTTTGTGGTGTTGCAAGGTCAACAAATTCTCTTAGAAGCTTGTATTTTTGCTCATCCAGCCTCAGAGCATAGTGTTCGTTGGACACTCGAGCAAGGCGCGGCTTGTTTATCACAGAATTTTGGTAGAACCACAGTGCTGCAAACCGATCATCGCTCGGAAACTGTTGTTGTGGCAGCACACACCGCCGATAGACGTTTGTCGCATCGTGTGGAAGTCAAGGCTAAACCGCTCAGTCATCAATCGTTTTCTTGTGGCGATGCCCATAGTTTGGCATTAACATCCGATGGTCAAGTGCTGGTTTGGGGTGAAAAGTATGTTTCAGAACCAACACTGGTTGGTTTAACACAAATTCAGTCTGTAGCGGCTGGTAGTAAGCATAGTTTAGCTTTAACACAAGCACAGACCGTGCTTTCTTGGGGTGATAATTCCTTAAATCAATTAGGGCGTTTATGGCAAGATCCAGGTATTGCATTAGAAGTCACCGATTTAACCGAGGTACTCGAGATTAACGCAGGTACAGTGCATTCCTTAGCCACTCATCTGGATGGGTCTGCTAGTGCTTGGGGCAGTAATTTGTTTGGACAACTTGGGTTTGCATCATTAAGCGCTCAACTGCAATTTTCTCGAGTGCCGCGTCTCGAGCGTGTCAGTGCAGTGCAAGCTGGTTTTGGGCATTCTTTAGCTTTGACCGACACTGGTCAGGTGTTGGCGTGGGGTGCAAATGATTCTGGTCAACTGGGGATTGGTACAACCAAAGATATGTCCGAACCTACGCCGATTGTATTACCTATGGCTGTGGCTGCGATTCAAACAGGGATGTACCATTCGGCTGCTTTAACCAACGATGGGCAAGTTTTAACTTGGGGGCGTAGTTTTCGGGATGGAATGGGTAAACCTTTACGCGACTCATATCGCAGCTTGCCAATAATTGTTCCCGACTTAGGTGATATTGCTTCGATAGCGGCTGGGCATGGCTTTATAGTGGCACGTAGTGGACAAGGGAATGTTTTTATTTGGAATCAGCATCGGGTTTGGAATAGTAAATTCTCGGCAAATAGTCATTATCCAACACTTGTAACTGGTCTCGAGGAAATCGTGGCAGTTCAAGCGGGTACAGCGCACGTATTAGCCTTGCGTGCTGATGGAACATTATTTGCTTGGGGCGATAATAGTTTTGGGCAGCTTGGTATCACAGAAACCCATTGTCTAAATTCGCCTTGCAAAGTGGTTTTACCAAAAGGGATTCGTCTTAAAATGCCTGTGTAAAGGCTGGCGTTAGTCAACCGTTAGGCAGTTTTACCGATGCTGTTGGCATGACCGAAGTTTTAACTGGACTGGACTGGCAAATCAAAACCCTTCGCAGCCGTGTGATGAATAACCAACACAAAGTATTTGCAGTTGTTGGTGCAGATGGGCTGGGCAAGTCTTTTACGGTTCAAACCATGTTGCAGCAATTACCGTGGGCTGTGCTAAGTGTTCCAGCCACCGAATCACTAACGGCGCTTCTTGGGCGTTTAACGGTACTGAATCCCGAAGCAATTCAGTGGACTGCAGAGACCGTCAATACCCTCGAGTCTGGACAAGACTTACCGAACCATCAGGTTTTACCGTTGCTACAAACCCAACTGATGGCATTAGCACCAATTGCAATTCATCTTGAAAATATTGAAAATGTGCAACCGTGGTTGGCTTTTATCAGAACCGCTCAATCAATTCGGGGAGTAACCGTTGTTGCCACCAGCCGTCATTCCTTACCAGCAGTATTCAGCGAAATCCGATTAGCTTATTTCAATCAATCACAAATTCAGGCTTTACTCGAGCAACATGGGTATGTACTACCTACTCAAGCCATCACATGGTTGTATGCTCGAGCCAACGGCAACCCTCGGTATACCCTCGAGTTTTGTTTGCAACTCTGCCAAATAGGGGCATTACGCAACGACGCTGGGCAATGGGTCTGGTCTGAACCTCAACAGATTATTGTGCCACTTGGTTTACAAAGCGAAATGACTGAACAACTCGAGGTTTTGGTTGCTCAAGTCTCAGATCCGCAAAAAGCAAAAATGGTTTTATTAACCAGAGCCTTAGTTACCACCGAGGTATTAGCCAACCAATACTTACCTGCTTTTATTGGCATTCAAATACAAGCCGAACTGGAAAAAGTTACTCTCAAACAACAATTAGGCAATAAAAACGGATTTTACAATCCTTTATTCAACGATTTACTCCGCCAAGATGTCTGGCAGACCGAACGGCGCTTAATTGCTCGGACTTTACTCGAGCCTGTTGGTGCAAAGCAACCTAAAGCAGCAATCCAATTGATACAAGCTGCACAACTCGAACCCAGTGCCGAATTAGCTGCTTGGCAACTGATTGCCGAACAAGCTATGCAATTACAAATGCTTAGTGTTGCAGGAGAATGCTATATCGCTGCTATGGAACTCTGCACAGGTACTTTACAAGCCGATTTTGCTTTAAAAGCCTCGAGATGCGTTCGTTTGTCCAATCGAGCAAAATCGTTACAACTAATCAATCATGCCATGAGTATTGCACCAAATAACGAAACATACCAACTCGAGCGTTGCAAAGCCTTATTAGCTAACGGGCAACTTGAACCCTTACAAGCATTTTTACAAACCAAAGATCAGCAAAATCCCGCTTGGCTTGAATTACACTTACAAACCTTATTTCGGTCAGGTCAAGACCAAAAAGCCCTTGACTTATGGCAAGAAAACCTTTTGTTACAACCATTGTTATGTGAAACAACCCACCAACAAGTAGCAACAGGATTTTTACGAATGGGTCAACAAAAACAGGCTTTTATAATTCTTGAACAAAAAAAATCAGTGGCTCGAGATGTCATCACAGCTGTTGGTTTGCGCCAAATCGGACAGTTAAATGCAGCACTTACTTTGCTGAAACAAACCTTAGAAACCGATATGGCAAAATTACAACTCGAGTCTGTTTTACATCAAAGAGCTTTAGTACATCAGGAACTAGGTAATTTACCAGCAGCCATGCACGATGCCGAAAATGCGCTCGAGATTCTACAAATCTGTGGTGACGAATTTAGAATCGCTGCACGTAAAAACACCTTAGCTGGAATCCTGATCGAACGAGCTGAATTTGTAATTGCTGAACAATTATTGCTCGAAGCCAGACGCATCATAGAGCATTTTGGATACTCACAACAATTGGTGTGTATCGAAAGAAATTTAGCTTGGCTATATCTCGAATGGCAACCAGAAATGGGTGGGGCTTTGGCGGTAAAACACGCCAGAAATGCTTTACGTCATGCCCGAACCATATGTGGTGTCACAGAATTACATGAACACTTAGTTTTTATTGCCTGGGCAGAAGCTTTACATGGCAACCCCAAAACGGCTTTGCAACTCATACTCGAAACACCACGTTCAAGTGCCTTTAGTCAATGGGTGCATTTGCTTTGCTTAGAGAACACTGGTCAAAAAAATATGGCACAATTGTTTAAAACATGGCTGCGAGACCAACCATACTCCACTCGCCGCACACGATTTGCTTTGGAATTACAACGACTGACCAAAACAACAAAAACATTACCCCACGAAATGACCGAAAACCCATTAACTTTATTCATTGCAAAACGTTACTTTCCAACACTTAATCAAACAAATCTAACCGCAAATACACATAAACTCGAGGTGCTAGGAACACTCAAAGTCAATGGCATTATTATGTCTGGCAGGTTGCGTCGAGCCAAAGACATTTTACTGTTACTACTAGAAGCTCGGATTATGGGTAAACCCGAAGTCACACTCTTAGAATTAATGGATGTCCTCTATCCAAACGAAGACGAAATACAAGCCTCGAGTGCAATTCGGCAACTGATTTACCGCTTGCGTAAAACATATGGTGATAATGTAATTACACGTAGCTTACACGGATATTCACTAGGAATCCTTTCGGATGTCGAAGAATTCTTAGCAACAAACAACACCTTACTATGGCAAGGTTTATACCAATTTCGAGCAGATAGTGACTCGAGTGTCAGCACTGCCATTCATCAGCACTTAGAAAAGTGTATTGAGAATTTACGCCACCACAATCCCAGTGAAGCAGCTCGAGTGCAAAGATTTATCCCTCGAATGTATCTCAAAACAACTAAAAATACGGATTTACTTGTACTAGAAGCCTAAAATATATACCACTTCGCAAAACTATTTCACTTAAAACTCGAATCAAGTCTATTAAACCTGACGGAGCGTTGAGTATGAAAATCCGCATATCATACCGAGATATCCATGAGCAATATCATACTGAATTACCCCTCGAGCAATTACCAGTAATTGAACAACTACGATGGATACGACAAGAATGGTCACACAGTAAGCAAAACCACACCCCGTTAATGTTTTATTTCTCGAGCTTAAAACGATTAGTCTACTGTGAAAGCTATTTAGAAGCACAAACACTGCTGGATCTCGATTTTCGAGGTGAAACAAATTGTATCGTTGAACAACCATTTATCTTACATTACAACAAGAAATTTCATATCCCCGATTATGTTCTACGGCAAGGTTTTACAACCATATTGATCAATGTTAAACCAAAAAAATTTCTTGAAACTCCAGAGAATATTACTGATTTTGCATTGGCATCTGAAGCAGCGCGGCAATTGGGCTGGATGTACCAAACTGTATCAGAATGCAATCCACAATATCTCGAAAATATCAATTGGTTAGGTTCATTTAAGCACAGACCGTTTCAAGTTGAAACTTATGAAGTTGAGATTCTGAAGTATCTGAACCAATCATCAACGCTGCTCGAGTTGCTTAAACATTTCAAAAACGATTTCATCGTAAAACCAATAGTTTTCTATTTACTGTGGCATCGGCGTATTCAAACCAGTTTAGATCAGCGATTCTCATTGCAAATGCCGTTATGGAAATCAACGGAGTATTCATGAATAAGTGGAACTTAGAGATTAACAATCTATATTTATGGTGTGATGAACACGTCAAACTAATGCGATTTGTCAATCAACAAGTAATCCTCGAACGTGAAAATGGTCAAGTCATAACTATGAAGACTTCTGAATTCGTCAGTAAATATCCTATACCAGTCAATGCTGATCCCTCCTTGATCATACAGCCAACGCCATCAATTTTTGACAATATCTCTAAATCAGCTCTTAAACAAGTTGACGTATTACAAGCTCACCTCGAGATTGCAATTCACGGTATCGAACCAATGAATGAAAGTGAAACATGCTACGATGCAGAGTTAACCACGTTAACGTGTCGGATGAAAAAAAAGGCAGAAGAACTGAAAATGGATTTAAGCTCTTTCTGGCGAAAGAAAAAAAAGTATGAGCGATTTGGGCGATATGGTTTAATAGATCGTCGTTCATTACCGCTAGCACGCAGTAAACGCAATGATTCAGACCCAGTAGTCTTAACAATTGAAAAAGTACTGAAACAAACTATTGGTGCTTCTGATGTAACGAATATAATTCTATATAGAAAAATCAAGAAACTATTGATACAAGACTATGGTGATACAGTCTCATTGCCATCGGTTGCGACGCTAAACAGATTATTAGCAGAAATAAGGCATCGATTAGGGATATATGGTAATGCTAATCAGCGTCAAAAATCTGCGCTAACACCTAAAAAACTATTTGGTTCTTTTCGTTCTACACACCCAGGGCAACTGGTAATGTTCGATAGTACAAAACTTGATATGTTTGCACTCGACCCAATGAATAACGATTGGATTCAAGTTGCTTTGACTATTGCCTTTGATTTTTATTCTCGTTCAATTATTGGCTGGCGGTTCACACCTGTAGATACTAAAGGAGTAGATGCAGCTTTAGTTTTGTTTGATGTATTACATCCAAAAATTGCAATGCCAGATTGGGCAGATATTGCTCATTGGAATTATTTTGGAGTACCAAGTGATATTCGCATTATTGAATACACCAATGATGATTCAAGCATACAGATTGCAGCTGTGCCATTTGTACAACCAGATACAGTACTAATCGATCATGGCAAGGTTTTTATCTCGCATACATTTCAAGATGTTTGCACAAGACTTGGTATTCATATTCAACGAGCGCGTATCCGTCGTCCAACGGATAAATCGCCAGTAGAGAATGTATTTAAGCATATATCTCAGGATTTTTGTCAGCGATTGCCTGGATATAAAGGGCGCAGTATTGCTACTAGAGGCATAGACATTGAAAAGAAAGCTTTTTATTACATTGAAGAAATCGATACGCTTTTTGCTGAATGGGTTGCGACTAAGTGGCAAAATCACATACCAAGATCGTTGCATTATCCTGCATCAGGAGCCGTTGAAGCTGATGTAACCCCTAATGATGCTTATACATTAGGTTTAACCCAAACTGGTTTTATACCGATACCAAATCTGGTTTACTTCGATTGTCTTGAGACCGAATACCGTATTGTTAGTGAAAGTGGAATTACCATTCAATACCTTGAGTATGACAGTATTGAACTCGAGCCATTTCGTAATTATCCATCCGAGATTAGATCAGGCATTCATAAAGGAGATTATAGGATCAAAGCTGACCCACGAGACCGTAGTCAAATTTTTTTCTTCGATGAAATCCGCAAAACATGGATCACTATTCCGTGGCGTGGAAAACAGCATTTTTCACATCCATTTAGCGATCTAACACTTGCTTTTGCAAAAGCAACAGCCATTGAACATTTACATGGAAAAAAACCAACTAATGACGAAATTCGTTTTGCTTTGGAGGAAATGTATTCGCGTTGGGAGGCGAAAGAGTTTAGAACTCGCCGAGAGCGTCGTGTTGCTGCTCGAGATAAAATCCTAACCCAGCAAGCCCAAAAAGATCGTCTGCAAAAAAGTAAATCTACAGCATTAAATACTATTCCAGCAGCTGAGTTGAATCAATCAAATCAACCAATGATTCCAGAAGATATTAACGGTATTTTCAAGCGTTTTGACCAAATTAAAAGCTTGTATCAGGAGGATGATGATGAGTTCTAAACCTAACTTGGAAGGTTTTGGCAACAATGAAACTGAAATGTATTTAGAAGAAGCTCCTATTTCGGAAATCAACAATTTTGATGAATGGCTTCATTTTGTTTACGAACCAATATCAATTCGTCCCGATGTACCTACGCCCATAGAGTTTGCCGAAATGAGTCAAAAACAGAAAAAAAATTCGTGTACATTGCGTTTTCAGCATATTGCACGATTTCAACCGATTTCTACGACATCACGGAATAAAATCATTGATACCTTACTGCAGAGACTTCATGTGAACCGTATTGGAGGTCGTGGTGCTCGAGGAAGCGCTGTATTAACGGGCTACCCTTACATTGGAAAAACAACAATAGCTGTGGATATTGGCAGACGCTATGATCTTGATATGCGGAAACTTCTCAAAAAGAGAACAGGTCAAGAACTTTTTATTCCAGAAACAAATGATCGCTTTATCCCTGTAATTTATGTGTGTTTAAGCAGCGAAGATGTCTCCAACCTGAAAGCGTTGTATGCAACTTTTGCTCGATTCTTAGGTATACCAAAATATGAAAAAAAGACAACCAAACAACTCGAAGATGCTGTTGTTAAATGGGCGAAAGCTTGTCAAACAAGTTTTATCATCGTAGACGAAATTCATTATATTGATATTCGTTCGCGTGGTGTACGAAAAACCAATAATGCTATTAAAACACTGATGAATCGAATTCCTGCCACATTTTTATTCGCTGGGATTGAGTGTGAAAACACAGGAATCTTTTTTGACCATGACAGTGATCAAAAACGTAAAGCTGACCCAAGATTAGCGCAATTAAATCATCGCTGCTTAAAACTCGAACTAAAACCGTTTCAAAGTCTTTATGGTAATTATCAAGAAGGTATCAAACTTATCAATACAATTGACCAAGAAATCGTACTAGTGAATCATCAAACAGGCGATTTGGTTCAACTAGCACCTTATATTCTAGCTAGAACAAATGGTCATATTGGAAGTATTCGGGATTTTATTTCACTAGGGTGTTATAAGGCTTTAAAAGAGAAAACCGAACGTCTCACCAAAGAGATATTAGAAGAAATTCAGCTTGATAACGCGGCTGAAACAGCTTATCAAAATTATTTGGCAAGCAATCCACCCGCCCTCGAGACATACTAAGCCTACGAGTCTTATGAATAATCAACATCATCCACTCAACCGCCAATTTCCAAAGCGTGCCAATCTTAAAGCTGGTAATGCGTTGATTCCCCAATTGATCGAACTGGCTCGAGATTTGGAAATTACAACAGAAGACTTATCAGCATTTCTCGAGGTCAGATTTGGGTTGGTACAAACAGCATTTGATCGTTTGCCATTCTTGACAACTCGAGAAATGGAGCAACTAGCACATGAGTTCGGCGTTTCAGTGCAAACGATAGAAGAAACCACCGCAGCCTATTTCTCGAGCAGAATTGGTACATCTCAGGATTCTGAACTACAGGAGCTTTTAGTTCCCTTTACCAAACGTCTTAAAGTATGCCCAAAGTGCCTACAAGAAAAACAAAACTACCAACTATCTTGGCAAGTTTCGTGGTCTTTTGTCTGTACTCGACATCACGTTTTGCTCCAAGATATTTGTCCACACTGTGAGTATCCAATCGCTTCTAAACGTCGCACAACAGGCATTCCTGTTGAACATTTCCGCTGCGGTAATCACATTGTCAACCAAAGTGTTTGCCATGAACGACTGGATCAACTTCCTCGAGTCTCTGTGGCAAACTACCCCGCAATTCTGAAAGCCCAAAATATTCTTGAAGCTGTTATCAATGGTAAATCGGTTTTGATATTTAACCAAACGGTTGTTCCGAAAGTGTTCTTGCAGAATTGTATTGCACTTCTTAAAATTCTTTGGGGATTTATTGTGCCAGAACAGTTAGCCTCGGCTCCAATCAAATGCACAGGTGCATACCATCAATTTACCCGCGCTCGAGAAAAATATTTTCAATACCTCGAGCAGGAAAATCCGCTCGAGGACTCACCTGCTGCTATTTCTAGGCTTTGGGGAACACTTGATTTGATGACTGGCACAATGCCTTTGGTTTTAGAGATTCTTGCTTTATCCTCGAGACAAGCTATGGTGAATAGACTGATTGCCCTGATACAACAAAGCTGTTATCAAAGACCCCAATACCCACTTTGGATTTTGCAACACTTTGAACGACAAGCCATTGAAAATCACCATTGGATGTACACAATTAAGGAGTTGCAAAATTGGCTTAGAAGGACGTACTTTTTAAGAAAGGAGGTAGTGGCGCATGTACCAAACCCTTATCCACTTTAATCCTTCCTCTCCTCATGCTCAACGATTGCTAGACCAACCTTACCGAATCCACTACATGCTCGAGCATATTAATACAAGTAGAACGCGAATATTATGGCGTTTAAGCGAAGATCGATTGCTAGTTAGGCATATTAACCCTCTTGACTGGACTGAACTTGATAAAACGCATCCAAGCCTTGGAGATAGAAGTCATACACAGGTGAACTTAGATTTGCCTTTGGGAACAATTCACCTGTTCAACTTGTTCGCGTTTATTTGTAAGCCAGATGACAACGGAAAATGGAAAGTACAACAACCCAAACAGTATATTGATTGGCTTATTAAGCGTTCCAAACACATTGGTTTTGAATTACGTGAGATCCAAATCAACAAAGCCCCTGATCACTTTGTCCGAATGAACAGCGCTCAAATTAGAGCGCAGCCAATGAAGGTATCTGGAATTTTACAAATTACAGATACAACTGCCTTAATACATAGTTTGGAAAGTGGAATAGGAAGGATGCGTGCTTATGGTTGTGGAATGTTAATATTGCAACCAATTGGATAAATACTTAGAAACTTTATAATAGTGAAGTTTTGTCTGTTTCAAGCCGTTCTGCCCTCACGTGTAGGGGTCATCCGTAATTGCTGTAGTTGAAGTAAGAATTCTTGTAGTTCTTTCCTTACGTGTAGGGGTCATCCGCGAAACAGCTCTACAAAAACCATTGTTCCGCGTTCTTCTCTCACGCGTAGGGGTCATTCGGCGACGAACAGGTTTGATTTTCCAGATTCTTGAGTTCTTCCTTCATGTGTAGGGGTCATCCAATGTGAATAGAGTCATTGCACATATGTTACCGCGTTCTTCCCTCATGTATAGGGATCATCCGAAAGGAGTTGTGGAACGCCAAACCTCTTTCGGTGTTCTTCCCTCACGCGTATGGGTTATTCGGCTGCATCTAGCATCGTGTATTTCTCTCACGTATAGGGATCATCCAGCACAAACACGAGTTCAAGTTTCATTGGGTACTTTTCTTTTCGTGAGAATCACTCTCTTCTAAGGTCTACAACATGAATCTACTATTTGATGCTTGGATTCCAACAACAAATTCACTTCAATCCCTTGTTTCAGTTCTTGAGAATGCAAATTCTTTGCAGCTTTTTTCTCGAGGAACTCAATTTGCTTCTATTTTGCGGTTGCTGCTGGCGATTTGTTATCAAAGTGGTGAAACCAGTCAAACATTAATACGAAATGGCATTAGTAATAAAACATTTAAGCATCTCGAGCAGTACAAAAACGCTTTTGATCTTCATCATGGTTTTTTGACTTGCCCAGACCTTGATGCCGATTTGAGCACCATGGCAAAATTGATTCCGTTGTTACCTTCGGGCAATACCATCGTTTTTTTTAATCATGCTCGAGATGATCAATTTCCCATTGTTTCTAGCGACGAACTAGCTCGTTATGTCCTTGATTATCATGCTTTTGCTGCCGCAGGAGGTCAAAGTGTAACTGGTTATCGTGGGCTTAGCCCTTGTGTTGATGTGGTTCTTGGGATAGCAATTGGAGAAACTCTACTCGAGACACTCGCCCTTAATTTAGTACCTGATTCGCGTCTGCAAAGCGCAAGCTGGACACTTTCTCGAGTCACTAAACAAGATTTTCAAGATAATAGACGGCAGACAGCTGGAAGTCTCGCAGGGCAGTATTCATGGCTTGGGCAAGCAGTTCGGTTATTTGAGCATGGTGTTGGTACAGCCAAAGGCTTTAAATTACGCTTTGACTCTGACCCGATGATGAGCAAAAAGATTGATCGAAATGGTCAACTAATAAGCTTTGTGCGTCCAGAGTCATTTGAGCCTATTCTTTTAGCTGCTCGACTGATGGGTTTGCAGTCTATTTGTGCAGCAACTTTTTCACATGCACAAAGTTTGGATATTCCTTTCCAGTGGCGAGTCATTTCGCAAGTCAGTTCTCCAACCCACAAAGTCAAAGTGCTTGAAACGATTGATTCGGTGTATTCACCACAAACCCTAGACCTTCAAACATTAGCTCGAGTTCTTGCCATTCGAGGCGAATTGGTAAAACACCAGTCTGAATTTGTGGCTCGAGCTTTTGTGTCTACTTTTGAGGATTTTTTAAGACTTAACCAAACTATTGAACTTGATTCGTTTGTAGAACAATACCCTTTTCAAACGGATAATAAATTACTGGGGATACTTCGCAAATTAACTCGGAAGGCAATAGGTGAATAATTTATGCTCATTGAAATCCACTGTATTCAATCGGTCCCTATATCTCACTTGAATTCTGATAGAAATGGTCAACCCAAGACAGTCATGTACGGCGGTGTTCTTCGTGCCCGAATCTCGAGTCAAGCTCAAAAACGCAGTTTAAGGCTCTTTATTCATGAGCATGGGCTTTTAGATGTGCTGGATTTCGCGTATCGAACAAGGCGTTTTACGCAACTGGCTGCTGAAAAACTTG
Source organism: Deinococcales bacterium (assembly GCA_013298595.1). Lineage (GTDB taxonomy): Bacteria > Deinococcota > Deinococci > Deinococcales > JAAFIG01 > JAAFIG01. The sequence continues at coordinate 99,871 of JAAFIG010000002.1, forward strand.
AAAAATTAGGTATACAGCAAACAGAAGCCCTAAATTTGGCAGTTCGTTCGATGGCTGCCCTCAAGCTTGGGCATAAAGAAAAAGCTAATGAGGATGACCCTGTACTGAACGAATTCTTGATCTTTTTTTCAGAGTCAGAATTACAAGCGTTTGCCAATACAATTTATGAGCATCAGTCTGTAATCTCGAGAATCAACATGGATGTCCATAAAGAACTCGATGCTATAGACGCAGTTGAAGGCGAGAAGAAAAAACAAAAATCCAGTAAGTTGACCAAGGCTGAAATCAAATCGGCAATCAAAAAAGAATTCCCACTTGAGGTGATTAAAGCCCTACAAAACCCCTTTATTGAAACTCGTTCTCTTGAAATGAATTTATTGGGGCGGCAACTCACCAACTTTCCTGATGGTACAGTAGATGGGCAAGTTCAAGTCGCCCATGCTTTTTCCGTGGATGAAAGTCGTACCACACAAGACTTCTTTACTGCTGTTGATGATTATGCCTTTAAGGGCATGACAAAAGTAGGTATGCTTGAAGAGATTGGCTTCAATGCACCAACACTATATCGTGTGGCTGCGGTTAACGTCTCTCAGCTTGCTGAAGCTTCTGGCGATCTTGCCGCTGCCAAACGCGGGGCTGCCGCTTTTTTAGAGGCATTTGTGTCCACATTAGCGCACGGTGGGCAAAACTCTTTTCTCAGCCTTACTGTTCCGAGTTTTGTATTGATCCAAATCGTTGATAAAGGTCATGCTTTATCGTATGCCCCAGCGTTTCTTAAACCTGTCCAAAGCAGCAAAGAGTTCAGCACTGCTGAGGCTGCTATTGTGCAGTTATCCCGATACATTGAATACCAAGAGGCTGCTTTTCCTCGATTTAAGCGTTCACACAAAGTATTTTTTAGTCAAACAGATCAAGATTTCAAAGGTGCTAAACGAGTCATCGGAATTGACCAAGCAATCAAATTTATTCTAGGCAAAATCGGGGATGAAAAGTGAAACAGGTTCGTCTTTGTTTGGAAGGTCTACTGCAAGCATGGGGCGTGGATAATGCGCTTCAGCGTCGCCGTACTCATAACCAACCGCAACGACGAACCGTTTTTGGATTGATTCGGGCTGCAAAAGGACTCAAACGACATGAATCTTGGGAAGCTCTCGAGACACTTGATTTCAAGTGTGAAATCCATAAAGCTGGGTATCGAATGTGGGATTTTGCTTCTATGTCTAATATTATTCGTGCCAATGGTGAAGGCATTCAAGACCAAGCTATTCAAGAAAAAGAGTATCTGGTTGATGCAGCATTCATAGTCACCCTAACAGGCAAAGATCAACTCATTGATGAAGTCATTGCCGCTCTCGAGGATCCTGTTTTCCTTTTAGGGCTTGGAAGGCGCGATTGTATGCCAACACAACCAATTTTGTCGAATTATGATGTTGAGATTGATTTAGTCAAAATGTCAAAGAAAGCCAAAACGTACACCATATAGTGTAAAACTCAAACTATCTAGATCACACACTAGTGCCAATAAAGTCTTGATAGACCTAAATGCCGCTCAAAAGCCAGTATCCAAGTAGTCTGAGATAAGCCTGTTTTTAGAGGAAGATGAACTTCAGTCTGAAAGACCAAGAAAACGTAAACGAGCAAATTGAACAGGAAATTTTCTACGAGAAGTTGAAGTTTTCCTTAACCCCAAGACACACCTTATGAGTTAAGTAGGGGACTACAACCAAATGTTTGATGAGGAAGTTTATTCGCAGAATTGCTTTTGAGAATTAGAGCACTTAAAATCTAACCACTACTGCTTTTTCGAGGTCGTTTATTGCTTGGGAATGGCATTACCAGTTCTTTTGCACTTGGCAAAGCTAATAGCTTTGCAATTGGTATCTGGAGCTGAGTGGATACTTGCATGATTGTCTCGAGGGAGGGATTGGTGCGTTTGGCATTTTCAGACTCAAGTATTTGGTATGTTCGCAAGGGTAAACCAATCAATTCGGATGCTTCTTCTTGGGATAAGCCTTTTTTTAACCGAGCTTTACGAATTCGGAGTCGAAAAGCTCGGAGGAAAGCAGCGTCAAACACAATGCTATGCTGCTCATTTTTATGGTATTTTGTAACGATTCAAATTATGTCATAAAATAATCTGAGTTAAAATCTTGATTTGTCCCCAAGCACACAAATATGTTACAGTCCTTAAACCAAGCCAAACACATCACCCAGATGTACAGGCAAAAGCTTTCCCAAAAGGTTCGCAACAGCTTCGCCCCTTCCAACGGGCAACAACCGAAGCTGTTGTTTTTATTTTCCCAAGGAGACAAGCTCAATGCCAAACACTCTCGAGACCAACAACCCCGATTATGAAGTACAAATCAACCAGCAATACCATGCTTTTCTGGTCTGTAACGTCTTCATTAACGATTCTGGACGTGGTAAACAAGTACAAATCATCATCGAAGGTAAAGCTTACAAAGCTGTTGTCAGTGTTGAAGCATTACGTGTATCACCAAATTTAACTGGTCAATGGCGAGCTACTTTGCACATTCGTTGTAAACCCGATGGCACACTAGACAAAACCATGTCCCTAAGACGAATTCGGGCATTAAGCCCACAAACTACTGATCAACCTGCTTTCTGGGCTTGTACAGGTGATGTTACCAGTATTGATGTAAAAACAGGCTTACTCAAAGTTCGTATTTATCCTGGTAGACGCAAAGCCAGTGTTTTTTCCTTATTCGTTCAAGCCAGTCCTATTGTGCTCGAGCAAATTTCCCAAGCGAAATTTGTGCATCTAACAGGAACACTCGAAAAGCATTCATTGGTTGTGCAACATTTTGAACCTCGAGATAGTGTTGATGCTGTCTTACAGGGTTTGAATGAGATTGAATCTGACAGGAGCAGTCATAAATGAAATCTAATACAGTAGAAACACCAGTACTTCAATCCTTAGTAACTATCCCTGTTCTCAAGCCAAAAGGTTTGAACATCGCATATCAACATCATTTCTTTGTCCAAACCAATATCACCATCAGAGACACCAGTCAAGCAACTCGAGTCTGGTTAGACCTAGACTCTGATAATGGTTCATTCCTAGCTCGAGTGCATTCTAAAGTCTTTGCACAATGGCAAAAATCACATCCAGAGCAAAGCTCGGTCAATCTTTCTGGTGTATGGCGAGCCACTTTGTATGGTCAAACAATGCCAAATCAGTCCCTCAAGTCCTTACAGATAATTCGATTAACTCCTCTCGAGAATGCCATTGATCTGAATGGACAAAGTACCTTCTGGAGTGCAGCAGGTAAAGTCCTACGCTTAGACCGAGCTGAACGCATTGTAATCATTCGGGTGTACCCAAGAACCAAAGGGTTTGAACCATTTGTGATCAGTGCTAAAACCACCCTCGAGTTACTGAACCTAGTTCAAGATGCCTGGTATGTGCATATGACAGGTGTAGTTGAACAAGGGTACTTAATTGCTCAGAACCTCGAGCCAATGCGTTTAGATATTCCAAGCGTGTGGAAAGACTGGATTCCACCAAGTAAACGCAAAGTCATACTCGAGAATACCTTAAACAGTGAATCCAGTGACTCTTCATTGGATGCTGGTACAAATCTTGGATTTTAAGGGGTATGAGAATGAAACAAGCCTTAGTTTATCTTCAAGTCTTACAAAGTATCTTTGTTGTGGTTAATCGAATAAATACTCGAGCTAATGCAGTAATGAACGTAGTGCACGTGGCATGGGAATTTTACTTAGCTATGCCAACACAAGATTTAGCGTTAGACGTGATTCATTTAGTGACGGTGCAAACAAGGAATTATCGACAGGTGACCTATGGTATTTCAGTGCAAGAAATGAATCTAAATGTAGTAGAAAAACACTCAGTCGAATTTGCAAGGGATCTCGAAGAAGCGCTACTGACTTGTGTAACTCTTTTTGAATCTGACCAAGCTACTTCTGGTTTACGGCAAGTTAAAAGAAAGATCAAAATGAGTTTCGTGCTTAATGAACAATGCCAATGGACTTTTAAGCACGCTTCTCAGCAAAGTAAAAGTGATTTATTACAAATTCTTGAATTTAGCATCAACCCCAAGGTTATCAAATGATGCGTGGTAAACCTGCTTACACATCGGAATTCAAACTCCGTATGGTTAAAGAAGTACTCGAGCAAGGTAAAAGACCCAGTGCCGTAGCTCGAGAACATAAGATTCTGGCTTCCACATTGTTTTCTTGGCGGGCTTTGTATGAACGGTTCGGTGAAGCTGCGTTTACAATGGTTGAGCAAAGCAGTTTACTTGAGGTGGAGAACATCAATTTGCAAAAGCAACTCGAGCGATTAAAATCTCAGGAGATCGTTTTTGAGCGGTTACTGGGCAAAATGACGCTCGAGAATCATCGGTTGCGAGAACAATTAAGTCTGCGCCTATCTGTGTAACAGTACAAATACCACAGCTCCAAAAGATAGCAATTGTTACTTTAGTAACAGTAAATAGGAGGAAGTTATAACATTTGGGTGAATTAGGAGACTACGTCAAATACAGTATTTAGGCAACTCTTACATAATTTGATTCAAATCACTCTTATATGCAATGATTTGTGATGAATATACATTGTGTTTAACGTAGATGGCAGTTACAGATTAAATGATTTTCTATAATGTTATAGAAAATCATTTGATCTGCAACTAAATCACTGTATATAAGAGTGACTTGAGAGTAAATCAAGCTACTTGAGAGTAAAACAAAGTTAAAACTACCATTTCCTTTGCCATCAATCTCTTAATCACGTGGGTAAAGTAGTTTTGCAGTTGCAATCCATCCCTCACGGGCACTTGGATACTTTGGAACCCAGCCAGTTGCAATGCAAAAGCGTTTGTTACTCACGCGTAATGACCATGTAAGTGACGTTGAACGATCACCAAGCAGTAATGCTGCTCGTCCAGGAACGCGTAACCAAGCTGTTTTACCAGCAGCGGCTGCAAGTGCATTGGCATATTCACGCTTTTGTAAAGGTTCATCATCAACGATATTGTACGTTCCCGCTGCTACATTTAAAGCTGCGACTACAGCTGTATCTGCGTCGCTCACGTGAATAGATGACACGTATCCGTTAGGCGATCCCATTTGTACACAGATATGATGGCGAGCCAATGCCAAAAATTCTTCGCTGTGTTTTGCGCCCGGTCCGTAAAACCAACCAAACCGTAATACAACACCTATGCTTCCACTGGTTGTAAAACGATTTGCATTTGCTTCGGCAGCCAGATTAGCTCGAGCCATTGGATACTGGTCCGTTGGCATAGCCTCGTCAATCCAAGCTGAACCATTATCTGGATAAAGCATGCTGACCGACTCTTGGATAACTCGAGTAACACCTGCGGCAAGGGCAGCATCTACGATGGCGGTTGAACCTTCGACTCGAACTTTTTCGTTTGCAACCCAAGCATTTGAATTCATAAACTGAGCTGTCGGTGGAATAGCAGAGGTTAAGTTGATAACTGCGTCTTGCCCTTTAAACACTTTGGTCAAGGCTGACCTGTCAAACACGGATACATTGACTGCTTTTGCGCCTTGAAGCTCGAGCATGGCGGCTTTTTCTGATGTTCGTGCCAGTGCAGTGACTGTATGCCCAGCATCAATGAGTGCTTGAGTGGCATATTTACCACTTGCACCTGTGCCACCAGCAATGAATACCTTCATTGTATTAAAGTAGCAGTGATAGCTTAGGATTTTGCCCTCAACATGTTATTTTACTAAAAATGTGGAGCCAGATCAGTTTTATGGCTTTGGATGGATAATACGAGGAAGATTGTCTCGTCTCCAAGCATGATCATGTTCAAAGGTCGAACGCAACTTTTGCTGGCTGGCAAGCTCAAGGGCTGTAAATAAGATTGTTGCTTGTGGAAAACCTAGGCGTTTACCGATGTCAGAAAGTTCTGTTATCGAAAGCTCCAAAGATTCGTAATACTCGATTAATAAGTGCGAAAGTAAGTACGCAAATTGCGAACCAAAATCTTTTAATATCTGATCTTGTTCAAGTGCTAAGTAAACAAATTTTGCCTCGAGTGAATTTGATAAATACACATAGAAAAGGTTGGTGTGACTATCGCAAATCGGGGTGATTTCCCAACCTGCAAGACATTGGTATTTGTCAAAAATTTGGGGTAAATAATGATAAGCAGCATCGGGTGGTTGCAGGATATCGCCAAGACCCACAAAATTCTCGAGGTTATTGAATGCACTAAGAAACTCGAGTGGTACGCCAGCGGCGAGTAGTTTGCTCATTCGGTGTTCGTTGCTTGTGATCATAACGTTATCCACGAAAACAAAGTTGCTCGAGTGCCCTATCAACCGAGCTAAGGATAGAATATCGCATGATGAAAAAAGTTTTATTTGTCTGGGGCGGTTGGGAAGGTCATGAACCTAAAGCTTGCACGGATTTATTTGCTTTGCATCTTGGGCAACTGGGGTACGATGTGATTGTTTCAGATTCCCTAGATTCGTATTTGGATGCAGATTTGATGGCTTCGCTTGATTTGATCGTGCAGTGTTACACAATGAGCCAAATAACCCCTGAGCAAGAACATGGTTTGCTCGAGACGATCAAAGCAGGTACGGGTTTTGCGGGTTGGCATGGTGGTATGATTGATGCGTTTCGCAACAGTACCGAGTACCAATTTATGGTGGGGGCACAGTGGGTGGCGCATCCTGGAAATATTATTGATTACACAGTGCAGATTACCAAACCACTTGACCCAATTGTGGCTGGTTTAGCAGATTTTGCGATGCACTCCGAGCAGTATTTAATGCACATAGACCCAAGTCTCGAGGTGTTAGCCGCGACAACTTTTACTGCCGAGCATTGTGCTTGGATTGATGGTTTGGTCATGCCTGTTGCTTGGAAAAAACGTTGGGGGCAAGGCAAAGTTTTTGCTTGTGCCTTGGGGCATGTGCGTCAGGATTTTGATGTGCCAGAAGCTTTGGCAATTACTTTACGTGGGATGCAATGGGCGACGCGCTAAGTTTTTCCACTGGTTGAGTTGGTGGTTTAGCCTCGAGAAACGGGCTTTCGATGTGCCGATAAGAAATACTGGCAGCAGTGTAGGCTAAGCCCAGTGCTAAACTGGCTAACCATAGAAACTCGAGTGGATTTTGAATGCCTGCGTAACGAAAATTTTCGTTGTGTAAAAAATTAATCAGCTCGAGAATTGGGAAGTGCCAGATGTAAAGCCCAAAGGATAATTTAGCTGTGAAACGCAAGAATGTATTGTCAAATAATTTACCGAGCACTCGAGAAAATGGCAGAGACACCAGCATAATGGCAATACAAATCGGGAACCAAGGGTAACGGTATGGTTGGGCTTGGAAACTCCCAGCGTATTCGTCTGTGCCTTTACCAAACCACATAATGGCAATCATTCCGATCAATCCAAGTAGTGCTAGTGCGTCAAAGGCTGTGCTGGGTTGGCGTTCGCGGCGTTGTCTGTCCACAATAAAACCAGCTGCCAGCACACCAATAATGTAATGGGCGAACATACCAATAGCGTTGTAATTAGGCATCCATTGTTTTGCCCCACCAACTAAGCCATGATCCCAACCACGATTAACATTGTCTGGAACTAATCCCTCGAGAATCAGTTGGTTTGCCATCAGCACCACTGCCAGCACACAAAGCCAGAATTGCAGGGCAAAACGGAATCCTTTGGCTGGGTATTTAGCAAACATTAACCACATACCAAGTGGCATCAACATATAACAAAAGACTTCAAATCCGATGCTCCAGAGTGGTCCGTTCATTTCGACAGGAAACAGCGTGACATAATGAAAAGCACTGGTAAAGGTTGCTCCAGAGAGCAGACGAATCCAGACTTTTTCGCCTTCACGCACAAAATACAATGCCAGTAAAAAACAAACAAATAAACTAGCATAAAACCCAGGTACAATTCGCACAGCGCGCCGCCGCACATACTCGAGCATATTAGGTAATGGTTGAGCCGCTAAGTAAGCTTTCCAAAACGGAATCGAAAGTAACATACCAGATAAAACAAAAAAAGCACTCACGCCAGCGCTGCCTTGCTCGAGAAAACCATCAATGGCTTGTACAGTGCTGTTGGCATTGCTTGCGTCAAAGCGTTGCCAGAGATGATGCAAAATCACCATTAAACATGCAATGGCACGGACACCATCGGCACCACTGAGGGTATTACTAAGCGGTTGGGTTGCCACTCGAGGGCGTTGTTGCCAGTCCTGCCAGATTTTCAGCCACCAAGCTGGTTGGGGTTGCCGATTCTCGAGATTGAGAGCTAAACGAATTTGTCCAGCGCAAATCAAAAAAGCCAACAATGGAATCAGGCTGGCAAGTGCCATACCAGTGGCATAGCCATTGCTATTTTTGGCTTGCATATACGATAAAATTTGTGAAACCATTTGTTGCTCGGGGGCTTTTAATAAAGCCAGTGCCACCGAATTATTATTCCAAACGGTGACAAAAGTAATTAAACCCAGTGTCGCCAGAGCTGGTCTGGCAATGGGTAACATGATTTGCCAATAAATACGTAAATCTGTAGCACCATCTATCCGAGCCGCCTCGAGTAAGGATTTTGGTACAGCACTTTGCACGTATTGCCGAATTAAAAACACACCAAAAGCACTGACCATACCGGGTACCCAAACAGCTCGGGCTTGGTCTATCCAACCAAGAATTGCCATGTTAATAGCGGTTGGAATCAGATTCATTAAACTTGGGAAAAGCATGATGCTCAGCACCACACCATATAAAAAAGCTTTATGACGAAACTCGAGTAAGGCAAAGGCAAATCCTGCTAGACTCGAGATGATTACAGCGCCAATGGTGGCGAGACTGGCAATGTAGGTGCTATTCCAGATGTTGCGCCAAAAAGTGGGTTGTTCCTCGAGCAGCAAAGTATAATTAGCACTAAGTGAATTACCAAAACCAAGCCATTGCCCCGAGTAACTATTGGTGGCATTGAGTAGTAAATTCAGCATTGGTAAAATAGCAATGGCAAGTCCAACAAATAAAATAAATTTCATTATAATTCGCCACAGACTCGAGAAGCGCAGGGGAGAGGTATCGGCTTCGTTTAAAGCAGTGGTCTCGAGAGTGGTGAAATTACGTCCAACAAAGAAGTAGAAAATACCAACCAGCACAGCAATACCAGCGAAGAAAACCCAAGTTTGAGCACTGGCAAGTCCAAAATCGGTGTCCCAAAAAGCGGTGCGGATGATATAGGTTGGTAAATCTATGGTGCGAATATCGGATATTGGACCAAACCAAGTACCAACTGAAGTTTGTGTACCACGCAAAAAACTCATGGTAAATGCCACAAAAATCATTGGGCGCATCATCGGTAAGGCAACATTCCAAAATAAACGCCAAAAATTTGCGCCGTCAAGTTGAGCCGCTTCGTATAAACTGCGAGGCACAATATTTAAGACCATTAAGTACAACAACACATTCCAGCCTGTGACATTCCATAATTGCGTAAAAGCAGCGGTAGCTTCGGAATAAAACCCTGCAATTGAAGGAATACTCGAGCCAATGATTGGTAATGAACTAAGAAAATCGTTGATTTGAATGAGAAAAGACCACAAAGCTGCAAAAATCGAAGCGAGCACCGCTGTAGCTGCTAAACTCGATGTCATAAAAGGCACAAAGAGAATCGCTGCGATGCTGCCTTGTACGCGTTTAAAAGCAGTATGTAAACAAAAAGCTAAAGGTATGGCGATCAGATGTTGACCAATGGCGGTAAATAAAGCTAAGCGCAATGAACGAAATAAACCTTGCCAGAAAATTGGGTCTTTGAGTGTGTAATCAAATGCCCATAAACCGTCAAAACGCATTTTGTTGATACCACTGGCAGGGTTCCATTCCATAAAAGAAACAAGCAGTGATAACCCAAGTGGGGCAAAAGCAAAGAGCACCAATAAAGTAAAGAACGGAGCAATAAACCAATAAGCACTACTTGAACGCATTGGTGATGATTTTGATTGAACTCGAGAAGATTGTTTTGGTAATGGCTGGGTGGTCATAAGTACTCCTCGAGTTGAACACAAAACTTTTTAAACAGATACTTGGTAACTATCTGGTGCGATTTTATACGCCTGTTTGATTTGATGAATTTGAAAAGCCTTTTACTGCTGCAAAACCATGCTTGAAATTGTCATAAGCTGCTTCTAAGGTACTATCTCGAGCAATTTCGACTAAAGCTGATTGTGGGGCTGTGGCTGCTAAGGCTGTGGCAACATTGGCATACAAACCAGCGCCAACCAATCCAAGAATGGCTGCCCCTCGAGCTGGACCTTCTTCGAGGGCTGGTTTTTCGAGCGGAACGCCTAAGGCATTACCAATAATTGCTTGCCAGAGGCTCGAGCGAGTACCACCGCCAACAGTTAAGAGTTTATTGGCTTTTGCAATCGGGTTCATCACTTCGAGGGTGTCGCGTAAACTAAAGGCAACCCCTTCAAGAATGGCTCGAGTCATATGCCCGCGAGTATGGGCAAGGCTTAACCCTAACCACGAGCCACGTAGATTTGGGTCGAGGTGTGGGCTGCGTTCACCTGCTAAGTATGGCATCCAGACCAAACCTTCCGAGCCACTCGCTACATTGCCAGCCTCGAGCATTAATTCGTCAAAAGGGACATCTTTGGCAAGGGTATCGCGGAACCATTGCAAACTGCCAGCTGCACTAAGGGTGCAACCTAAAAAGAAATAGCCACCATCGGCATGGCAAAATAAGTGCACACGTCCGTTGGGTTCAGCAATCGGTTGCTCGAGTGGTACAACAATCACACCACTTGTACCCAGTGAAACACTACCGACCCCTGGTCTGGCACTGGAAACACCCAACCCAATTTGTGCACCAGCATTATCACCCGCTCCTGCCACCACAGGAATACCTGCGGGCAAGCCTGTCTCGAGCGCCCAAGTGTCCGATAAGCCACCAACAACACTATGTGAGGGTTGGACAGTTGGGAAAAGGCTCGAGTCGAGTTTAAGGGCACTCAGGATGTCTGTATCCCAAGTTCGTGAAGCCAAGTTCAAAGCACCAACACCACTGGCATCAGAAGGGTCGGCTGCAATCACACCCGTTAGAGCAAAATTGAGATAATCCTTAGGCAGTAAAACATGGCGAACTCGAGCGTACACATCGGGTTCGGCTTGGCGTAACCAAACCAACTTAGGCAATTGAAAACCGGTCACTGCTGGATTCCCTGTGCGTTGAATCAACTCGAGACGCGGAATGGCAGCCTCAATTTCAGTGCAAGCTGCGCCAGTTCGTTGATCGTTCCAAAGCGGGGCAGGGCGCAAAACATTCATCTTTGCATCCAAAAAAACTGCGCCGTGCATCTGTCCAGCCACACCAATAGCCACAACCTCAAACTTTCCCTCGAGTTGCGGTATTAACGTTTTAAGCGCAGATTTTGTACCCTCAAGCCAATCAGTAGGATTTTGCTCAGTCCAACCCGGATGTGGCGTAAACAACGGATAAGACGCACTCGCTTCAGCCACACTCGAGCCATCCTTGGTCACTGCCATGATTTTTACACCACTTGTACCAAGGTCAATACCAATTGAAACAGGTTTAGACATAATGCCTTTCATGCAATTCTGCGTGGGCGAGGCATGCCTTGTCCCTACGGGTAGAATCAATAGGATGATAAATCTTTAACGAGTACCTAGCAAAACTTCCATCGTCAATTGATCTAAACGTTCCAAACCAGGTCCACGAGCACCTAGGGCAGCCCGATCAAAGGTGTGGGCTTTGAGGTTAGCAGCATTGTCGCGGCTAAACTTAGCCGTTAAACCAGAAACAATTGGGTCTTTGAAATGGTAATGCTCGAGTAAAGCTTTGATTTCGCTATCAGCATGAAATTGTTTGACTTTTTCTGCCAAAATTAAGTAGGTTCGCATGCAGCCTTTAGCAAAATCCCAGACTCCAGCTTCATCTTCGGTACGTAATGCGTGAGCATCGAAGTGTTTCATGCCTGTGTAACCTGTATCCTCGAGCAATTTGACCAGCAAAAAGGCTTGTTTAATGTTTTCTGCACCAAAGCGTAAATCCTGATCAAAACGACCCATTTTCTGATCGTTTAAGTCAATGTGGAACAGTTTTTTAGCATCAATAGCTTGGGCAACTGCGTGCACAAAATTAAGACCTGCCATGGTTTCGTGGGCAACTTCTGGGTTTAAACCAAATAAATCTGGTTTATCAAGGGTGTAAATAAAGGCAAGAGCAGCACCAACCACTGGAAAGTAAATATCGCCACGAGGTTCGTTTGGTTTTGGCTCGAGTGCAAATTTATACCCATACTTTTGATCTTCGCTGTACTCAGCTAAGAAATTCATGGCTTCACGCATGTACTCGAGGGCATTGAGTGTATTGCTACCTGCGTCTACTTCTGCGCCTTCACGACCACCCCAGAAAACATAGGTTTTTGCACCAAGTTCGGCACCTAAATCCATAGCGTTCATGGCTTTTTGAATCGCATAACCACGAATCCGAGCATTCGCATTGGTAAATGCACCATCTTTGAAGGCAGGGTCGCCGAACAGATTGGTGGTTGCCATTGGCACTTTCATCCCTGTTTCGGATAGGGCTTTTTTGAAATCACGCAGAATTTGATCGCGTTCGCCTGAGGTTGCGTCAATTGGAATTAAATCGTTATCGTGCAAATTCACACCATATGCACCAAGCTTGGCGAGTTTATGAACAATATACGGTGCGCTTAGTGGTTGACGAGTTGGATTACCAAATGGGTCGCGTCCGATATTGCCAACAGTCCAGAGTCCAAAAGTAAAGTGATGTTCAGGTTTTGCTTCGTACATAGTGCCTCCAAATAGGTTTGAGCTTGCTCGAGGATACAGGATAATGTCATTGTTTGTTCACCCCAGTTTACGAAATTGGGGTGTACACAAACAAATCAAAATCGGCAGAAGCCTTAGTACCTGCTAAATCCTGAGCGCACAAGCCAATGAACGCACCTGTGAACGATAAACCATTGCAGTAATCATCGGAGAGTTTATAGGTTTCAAAATCGGCACCAATACGTTGCCATGTTGTGCCATCACTCGAGTATTCAAAATGAAAGTGGTGTTTTGCAAAAACAACTTTTAAGTGAACACTCTGCCAACCTTCAATACCGATTTCTTGCTCGAGTGGTTCGCTGTAATTACCTGCATCGAGTACTAAGATACTCAGGGTTTTACCAAGTTTTTCATCTCTCGAGACCCGCAAGTAAACCCAGTGTTTACTATCGTAAAAAGCCACCATACCAGCCATTTGTTGGAAGTGCTGCGGTTCAAACTCGAGTTTGGTACTGGCAGTGGCATGGAAATCTTGTAAACGCCGAGCAATCAGGCTTTGGTCGTGGTTGCTTGTTAGGCTTTCGCGTCCGTATAAGCGCAAAAACCCTGGGCGATCAGTTAACGATAACCAACTGGAATCCACAGGGATACGTAAACTCTGCCAATCTAAACGCAGTTCGGGTTGGTCAAAATGATCTGTGGTTGGCTCGGTGCTCCACGGATGCGCCTCGAGTTTTGGTGCAGGAGCAAGGCGATGAGGTGTGTTACCGCCACCTTGCACATAGAGCCAATCATCATCATGCCACTCCATAGCTTGTAAACTGGTTTCCCGACCAAGTGGGCAATAACCGCGTTCAAGTCCTGCCTCGAGTGGTCTGCCACACAAATGCGCTAAGTACCATTCATCATTTTGGGTTTGCACAAGGCTGGCATGACCAGCTTTACGAATCTCGAGATGCGGATGCCCCCACGAACTTAACAACGGATTATTGGGATGAATTTCGTACTCACCATCAAGGGTTCTCGAGCGTGCCAGCGAAGCTGCGTGCTCGTAGCTAGTGCCACCTTCAGCGGTTAAAAGGTAGTACCAACCATTGCGTTTATAAATATGTGGACCTTCGACTAAACCAAGGGGGGTACCTAAGAAAATATTTTTAGTCTCACCCACCAGTTTTTGCTGTTTAGCATCGTATTCTTGTAGTAAAATTCCACTAAACTGATTTTTGCCAACTCGATGATCCCAAAGCATATTGACCAACCACTTACGACCATCGTCATCGTGAAATAAACTCGGATCAAAACCACTCGAGTTTAAATAAATTGGTTCTGACCATTCACCTTCGATATCGGTGGCTGTGACCAAATAATTATGCGAGTCCTTAAATGGACCCGAATTCCAAGTTCTCACATTGGTGTAAATCAAATGAAATTTTTCGCCATCATGGCTTAAACATGGTGCCCAAATCCCACAAGAATTAGGGTTACCTCGCATATCAAGTTGGCTCGAGCGGCGCAAAGGCGATTTTACGGTGCGCCAATGAATTAAATCGCGGCTATGATGAATCCGTACACCAGGAAACCACTCAAAAGTACTTGTAGCCAAGTAGTAATCGTTACCAACCCGCAGAATACTGGGGTCTGGATGAAAGCCTGTCAGCACTGGGTTGCTGATATGAGTCATGACAGAAGATGGTGGGTTAAGCAGTTGTGTCATGGGTTGCTCCGACGGGTTGGTATTCGCATGTTTTCTCCTATTGCTGTATTGTTCGTTTACCACGATTCATCATTAATTTTAATGAGCTTCGCATACGTTCCAAAGCGTCACTTAAATCAGCAATTTCATCATTTGAAGTAGCGGTTATAACTTGTTCAAGATCACCATCAGACATGGTGTTCGCTTGTTGGGTTAAACGAGTAATAGGTTGTACGATTCTCGAGATCAAACCAAATGCCAGCAGCGCTGTGATCACAATAGCAATTAGTACCGCCAGAATTGTTGGGATTAAAGTTCGTAATAAGTCGGCTTGGGTTCGGTCTTGTTTTAAGCCCACAAATATTCTACCGCTACCAACTCCGTTACCAACCGAAACAATACCAACGGTGTAATCAACACCTTGGATGTTAAGTATGGCTGTTTGACTATTGCTTGAATCCCCAGCTCGCACATTAACCGAAAGTTTGCGTAGACGTTGATTAAGGTCTTGTTGTAATGCAGTTGTATCATCTTCTTGTAAACGACTTTCAAAAGCGATAATGCCACCTTGTGAAACACCAGCAAAAGCCACAGCGGGGATTTGTCTACCAAGTCCACGAATGACACGTTTGACCTCTTTTAAGTCATCTGGTTCATCCAGAGCAAAATTAATAACTTCAGTAATCGCAATACCACCTGCAATAGATGCTGATAAAGCACGATCACGTAATTGGGCATCGAAAATTCCAGGTAGTGTCCAGAGCAAATACCCAGCTAAAGCCAAACCAGCAATCAGCAGTGGTGCTAAAGCACTTAACAAAATGCGTTGCCCCAAGCCTCGTCGAGCTTTACGTGGAGCAGCAATTTGACTACTACCAGCTTCAGCAACAGCTGCCATTGTTTCTGGGGCGCTGACAGAAACACGCACACCCAAATCGCTCAAGGTTTTAGCCACTTGTTGGGCTTGGAATTCGTTTGGTGCTCGAGCAATGACAGAACCAGTTTGACGTTCGAGTAAAGCTTCAAGTTGTTGTACCGAAATACCCAGTTGTTTGGCAGCATTCAGGGCAATGCGATTACGCAGTGTCGGGTCTTGGATTGGTTCTTGTAAGTAAATGGTAAAAATCATGATTTTGCCCCACTTAACCCAGCTTTTTTGAGTGCAGTTTCTAGTCTTGCATGGGTGCTTGGATCATTGACAATCTGACCAAGTGTCTCGAGTAATGTAGGTAAGTGTTGTTGTGGTAATGCCACTAATTCCCAACCAAGTTCGGCGGCGGCATCCTCGAGTACCAGACCACCAGCAGGTCCGAGGGCTTCAATGGCGACTCGGGTTAAGGTAGTTAACATATTAGCAGTGATTGGTTTTTCAGTGGCACTGTTGTTGCCTTCACCTGTGGTGACTGTAATACTATTTTCGGTTTTTGCTATTTGTGTTTCACCACTGACATGGGTTGGGTGTTTACGGGTATGTCCAACAGCAATACGGCTAAAACTATCAACAATGGTACGGGTTTGGCTTTCTAAACCTGATTCAAATTGGTAATCGGCAAATTCGACATCTAAACAAGTAAATAAGGCTTCTGAACCGCTCGAGGTATCGGTTTGGGCATGAATAACCCAACCTGTGCGAATAAAAATTTCGGCTCGAGTTTCTGGCATTTGTAAAGATAAACGCCCAGTCACATTAGATGTAATAAATTCACGTAATAAATCGACTAAACGACCACGAAATTGTCCTTGATATGCCAAAACAGCGGACATCATTACACCTCACCCGAAAGTAAGAAATCTTGAAACCATCTAGCAGATTGTTTAGGAGTACGTTTTTGTGTGACAAAATCAACGTAGGTAATACCAAAACGTTTTTCGTAACCTTCTGCCCATTCAAAATTATCAAGGAAACTCCAAGCAAAATACCCATCGAGTTTCACACCATTCTGAACTGCCTCGAGACTGGCGGCTAAGTGCTGTTGAAAATACAAAGTGCGTTCAGTGTCGTGGATACTGCCATCTGCTTCGAGATGATCTTGGTACGTTGCACCATTCTCGGAAATAAAAATACTTTTTGGTTTGTAATCGTATTGTAAACGCTCGAGGAAATCGGTTAAGCCTTGTGGGTAGACTTCCCAGTTAAAAAAAGTTCGTGGCACATTTGGTAGATCAACGTATTCATAGCCCAGTAAAGTATGTGGCGCAGGTATAGCTTCAACCACAGCATCTTTGACTACGGTTCTTGTATAGTAATTGATGCCAATAAAATCTAGTGGTGCTGCAATAATTTCAAGATCACCCACTTCGACTTTTGGTGCATAAGCCCCATACGATGCCAATGTATCAGTGGGGTAGCCTTTACCAAAAACAGGATCAAAGTACCAACGATTCTGGAAACCATCAGCCCGATGCGCCGCTGCAATATCTGCACTCGAGTTGGAGGCTGGGTAAACAGGGGCTGGATTGAGAACAATGCCAGCTTTGGCATCAGCTACATTGTTACGAATGATTGGCATTGTAAGCCCATGAGCCAATAACAAATGATGGGTGGCTTGTAAAGAAGCAGCAAAATCGCTTTGACCAGGCGCATGAACACCAACACCGTAACCAAGAAATGCCGAACACCACGGCTCGTTAAGGGTTGTCCAATTTTTCAGACGATCACCAAGAACCTGAGTGACTGCATTGGTATATTCAGCAAAAGCAAAAGCTGTATCACGGTTTAACCAGCCACCTGTATCCTCGAGAATCTGAGGTAAATCCCAGTGATACAGTGTTACGTATGGTTCAATACCACGCTCGAGTAAAGCATCCACAATTCGGTCATAAAATGCCATACCAGCAGCGTTGATTTCACCACGTCCATTTGGCATGACTCGAGACCACGAAATCGAAAAGCGGTAAGCGTTAAAACCCATTTGCTGCATCAGATCAAAATCGTTTTCGTAACGGTGATAATGATCGCAGGCAATATCGCCAGTGTCACCATTTTGCACTTTGCCAGGAGTTTTTGAAAAGGTATCCCAAATGCTAGGGCTGCGTCCATCTGTCGCAAAAGCCCCTTCGATTTGGTAGGAAGCGGTAGCAGTTCCCCAAACAAATTTTTTTCCAAAAAGATGTCGTTGAAATGCCGTCGTGAGTGACGGTTTATCTAAGAGTTGCGTCATGGTTGAACCTCTTTGGTTTGAGTGGCATACTGACCTGCTGGGATAACCAGTAACGTGCCATCAGAAAATGTAGCAGTTTTTATGCGATTACTTTGGTTAAAACCAGCATAGGTACGCTGATTTTGTTTTTGCAGGACAGCAAATTGGGCTACATCTGCGCTCATGTTCTGTACTGGCGTACCAAATTGTTCAAGACTGCTGAACCAATGAAAAATTTGGGGTTGAGAATTACCAAATTCCACAGGTAATTCTGGGTTGTATTCTGCTTGTCCTCGAGTTGGATTTAACAAAGCTAAGTACATTGCGGCAAGGTCGTTCCAGTATCGTTGCTGCTTAAAATTTGCAAAGTTTTCGGCAATAAAATTTGGTTTTCGAGCTAAGTATAAACTTGCACCAGTTAACGGTAAGGCGTTAATCAGATGAATTGCACCTTTTGACCCTGTCCACCAAGTCCCGTATTGCCCACCGTCTCCCCAAAGAATACCAATGGCTGAGGGTGTAAAAGCACTTGGGAAATTTTGACCAGCTGCAAACCAGTACTGCCAAACTGCATTGGTCTCGAGTGTATACATACCTACAGCACGTTCAAGTAGCAAATCGTTACCACTGACTTCGGCATAACGAATTAACCCAGCCCAAGCGTTAATTGCTTCGCTTGAGCTTTCCTGATTAGCACCACGCATTTGTCCTCGGCTATCACCACTTGCCCATGAATGCCCAGCGTAAGCATCAAAGTTACGGGTTTTGGTAAAACTTGGGTCGTTGCTTGGTGCAGCTATTTCTCGAGCAATCACGTCGAGCAAAGTGCGATGCTTCTCGAGCCAAATAGGATCTTGGGTTGCAACACTGGCAGCAGCTTGCAAAAAGTAGCCAAAATTAAAATGATGATCGTTGAGTTGATAATCTGCACCATGTGAAGCAGGCACTGGAATCAGTGTGCCCCAACGTCCATCCCATAGCAGTGCGTGAGGCGGTGCAGGGTCAAACCATTCATCAAGTCGTTCTTTGAGAGCAGTTAATAATGTTTGCACAGCGCTGGTTTCGCCAAGTTGATTAGCAATTTCTAAGGCTTGGCTTAAACGTCCAAAATTTCGGGCATCGGTGTAGGCATCTGTGATGCGAACACTTTCAGGGGCAAGTGGAAAAAAGCGTTTGCGTTCAACAAAGGCAAGTAAAGCTGTTCGTACACTTTCTCGAGCAGTACTATTTGTGGTCAGAGGTAAATTAGGCAAAATACCAGTGTAAGCAGTACGGGTTGTAAACGAATTGGTTGTAGCAAGTTTAATCTGTCCTCGAGCGGAAATATAACTCCAAGAAGTCAAAGGCATTTGCGAATTTTTCCATTGGTGAGGATATAAACCCATGATGGTTGGCTGACTTGCAACAGTTTCGAGGCGATGCGTGGTTTCGACCATTGCCGAACTTCGCTGCCACTGCCATGAAACGTTGGAGTCCACAGGTTTTTCTTTGTGCAAATATAAAAACGCTGTGGCTTGGAGTCGTAAAGTAGGATTTTGTTGTGCTTCTTCAGGCAGTGCAGCCACAACCAAAGTGCTACCCGTCACTGCTCTCGAGACTCCTATACCCTGCCATTGCGCTCCAAGCGAAGTAAAAAGCACATAATCACGCCCTGCAACACGAAGACCAAGAGTGTCACAAGGTACTTCTTGGCAAGAACGTGCCCAAATTTCTGGGTTTTGAGTAAAGGAAATACTTAGTGGCGCACCTGAAGTAGTAAACCAAGCAAATGGTACACCATGCCCAAATGTTGAAGTTAATTTCGACTGTCCTGCTTGACTAACAACGCTGACAAGAAAATCACTGGCAGCATCCACTCGAGTATCTAAGAATTGTTTACCCTGTAACCCAACAGTGATATCAGGTGCAAATGGTGTGGAAAAACCGTCTTCGTTAACCTCGAGTTTAGGGTAATTCAGTGCCATACCTTTGGCTGTGGCTTGTAATGCCAAAGGATGAGCCATGAGCGCACCCGAAAACTTTTCCCAGAGCACAGAACCCCACCATGTATTGGTTGCATATGGCGCAGCTAAATTAGCGGTTTTAAATTCTGGTTCAGGTGGTGCACGAAAATTGCCTTCACGCCAGACAGTGGCAAGATTGACCAAAGGTTTTGTGGCAGTGACAGCTTTGCGGTACACCAAACGCCAGAAACTCCGTGCAGGTAAGGCGAGATTGGCTTTAGTGGCTAAAGCAATGTCAGGTGCTTCTTTTTGTACGGTGGCATTGGTAAAACCTTTGACCCCAATTAATTCCCAGCCTGCAATGGTTGACTCGAGTGTTTGCGTAGTAGTGCTGGTATTGGACGCAATGATTGTCAAACGATTCTCGAGTTGCGCTGCATGTAGCCACAATTGAGGATTATCTGATCGAACTTCAAAGGCTTGTCCAACAAAATGGGTTAAATGCCGAAACGCATAATAAGTGGCCGTCGGTACACCTGAAATATCGAGTGTGCCATGGGGTCCAATCCCTTGCAGTGCAAAGTAGGTATTCAAAGTTGCACCAGCTTGTGCCATTCGCAATGTGGTTTCGGCTGCCCATAAACCCGCCAATTGATCGCCGATGTGTCTGGCACTTTCGGTGCGATATGATAACCCATACTCGGTTAAACCAAACTCAATGGGTTTAGCAAATGCCAAAGGATTTTTAACAGGGTCTTTCCATAGTGTTATGTATTGTTCGCGTTCAATATCCACTCGAGCAATACTGGCAATAGCAGCTTCGTCGGTGGCTCTGCCATCGGTTGGATAAACATGCCAAGTTAAAACATCTATTTGGTCACCACATAAACGCACAAAATTCTCGAGAAACACCGCATCACCTGTGGTACTCGGACCAGCAAATTTGGCGTTAGGTTGTACAGCCAAAATCGCTGCCCGATGCGCCTTAAAAGTTTGACAGTATTTCTCAGCTGTCCAACTTTTGTCACCTCGAGTCACAGCGTATAAATTGGGTTCATTACCAACGCTCCAATAATCAACTCGGATATTATTGGCTAACGCCAACCGAGCCGCATTGGCTGCGTCCTCAGCCTGATTTTTGCCATTGCCTCGAGCACCTTGAAAAGCCCGAGTTTGCATAATCACCTGAGGAGGAACACCATTTTTCTCAAGCAATTTGAGATTAATAGAAAAAATCTTTAAACTCGAAGCATTCAAATCTTGGTCATCACCAACATTACCCGCAGGGAAACGCACAATAGCGGGTTGTAACTCGAGTAATGCCTTGCGGTTCTCAATAATATTCATCATATTGCCAAGATTAAATCCCCGCACGGCTTCAAGTTGAATTTGCGCTAAGGGTTTCCCTAATTCGAGTTTTGCACTTTGTGCAAAAGCCATACTCGAGAGTAAAGGCAGAGCAAGAATCCAAGATGTGTTCATCAACAACCTCACTTGATAAGAAGACTATGTATGAATTTCGGGTGGAACTCCAACGAAACCAATTGAAATTAGCTTTTGACCGAACCAGCGGTTAAACCAGAAATTAGTTGTTTGGAAGTGAAAATAAAAAGAATTAATAAGGGTAATACCGTAATAGCCGTACCCATCATAAAACCACCGTAATCAATATTGGTAACAGTAGTACCACCAGAAATTGTACGAATCAGGGTTTGCAAAGTACGGGTTTCATTATTACGCAGAATCAGGCTTTGTAAAACATACTCGTTCCAAACACCAATAAAAGAAATCAAACCAAGTGTACCAAGCGCAGGTCGGATAAGCGGTAAAATAACGCGCCAAAAAATACCAAATTCAGTACAACCATCCACTCGAGCAGCGTCCATCAATTCTCGAGGAATAGCACTTTGAATGTACTGACGGGTTAAGAAAATACCAAAAGCACTTGCCATACCAGGAAACCAAAGGGCTTTTGGTTGATCTATCCAACCAATTAAATTCATGATTAAGAAAAACGGAATTAAATTAAGAGCAGCAGGAATGGCTTGGGTGGCAACAACGATATTGAAAATCCAGTTTTTACCTTTGAAATCATACATGGCAAAACCGTAACCAGCCAATGTTGAAAAGAATAAGGTTGTGATGGTTGCAACACTGGCAAGATAAAAACTATTCCAAAAAACACGCCAGAATAACCCTTTGGTCATTTCCATCAGTGCATTGTAATTACTGATAATTTGCTCAAAACTGCCAGGCAGCATTGGTGGTGGAAAACTAAAGATAACTTCTCGGCTTTGGGTTGCAAAAATAAGCATGAAATACAGCGGAATAATCATTAATACACCACCAATAAAAATTAGTGTGTAAATGGCTAAGTTAGGCAAAGAGAATTTGGTCATGACTATTCCTTTTAATCGTTACGAATCTTGTTAAATATCCAGTTGTTAACTGCCGATAACGAGAAAATAATGACAAATAACACCCATGTCTGTGCAGCTGCATCGCCAACCAAGAGATTGTTAAAAGCATTGTCGAGCAAGTACATCACCGAAGTACGACCAGCATTTTGGTTACCACCACCTCGGTCAACCAAAAGGAATGCCTCGAGGAATAATTGCATACCGCCTAGAATTGAGAAAGTAACAGCCGTAAACATGGTTGGGCGTAATAAGGGCAATGTGATGTAACGGAAACGCTCAAATTTACTTGCACCATCCACTTCGGCAGCTTCGTATAAATCTTGTGGGATGGCTTGTAAACCTGCTAGATACAAAACAGTGTTCCAACCTGTGTAACGCCAGATCACCAGAATTGAAATCGAAATAGGAATCATGTCTTTGTTGCCTAACCATTTAATTGGTTCGTCAGTAATAATGCTGTTTAATAAAGGTATTTTATTAAGAACTTCCAGAATAAACCAATTCAGGAACCCATTACGTTCAGAGTACAAAACACCAAAAACAGCCGCAATAGCTGCAACCGAAGTCACAAAAGGCGCAAAATACACGGCTGTCACAAAGCCTTGCATCCGCTTCATACCAGTATGAATCATAAAAGCCAATGGAATAGCAATTAAATGTTGCGGTAAACCAGAAATAACTGCAATATAGGCGGTTTGGCGAATGGCTTTCCAAAAATCGGTGTCGCCTTTAGAAGGATCAAAAAGACCATCAAGCAAAAATTTATAATTACTTAAACCAACAAATTTCATACCACCCAAACCAGAAATAGCATCCCAGCTTGTCATAGAAACATAGATTGAAAAAATCATTGGAAAAAGACCAAAAATAAGAAATAAAATAAAAAATGGGCTAATAAAAACATATGGCGCTAAAATTCGTTGCCAACGCGTATACGTTTGAGTCCAATGTTGTGGTACTTCGGATTTAATCGCAGGACTGATCACGTGAAACCCCTTAAATGAACACTGGTGTTTACCCAAGGCTCGAGATTAGCGCAAACTCGAGCCTTGGTACAGCGGAGGAGGAGGCGTTAAGAGTTAAGTACTCTTAACGCAAAGGTGTTTTGTTTTAACGACGAGCGCGTTTTTCGATTTCAGCGCGGGCTTCTGTAAGAGCAGCTTTGATATCTTTGCCTTCGTCAAGCACTGCGGTGAGTTGGGTGGTGACAATGGTTTCGGCTACGCTGTCGTACTTGTTGACATCAAGTGGCTTGATACGGTTCGCAGCAGCTTTCCAGAGCAAGCGTGCTTTTTGACCACCAAGGAATTCAACGGGTTCGTTGAAGCTCGAGTCTGCCCATGCTGATTTGAGTGCTGGGAAGGCACCATTGCCACGGAAAGAAGCGATTTGTTGAGCACGGTCTGTGGTCAAGTACTTGATGACATTCCAAGCTTCAGGCTTGTTTTTGCTGGCATTAGGAATGGTGTAGAAGCTGCCGCCCCAAGGAGCATAGGCACCATCTGGCAAGTCTTGAACGCGCCACAAGCCTTTGGTATCTGGTGCCATCCAGTTTTGGAAGTGACCTTGTAACCATGCACCGCTGAATTGGGTTGCAACTGTGCCACCTTTGAAGCCTTCGTACCATTCATTGCTCCACTCGCCAATTTTTGCATCGAGTTTTGCATCGCGGATTTGCTTAGCAATGGTGAATGCTTTGACCCAACGTGCGCTGTCTGGTCCAACAATAACTTTGTTATCCTTGGAGAAGAAAATACCTTCGCCAGAAGGAATATTTGAGCGCCAGATCAAACCTGCTGCACTAGCAGCACTGTTAATCAAGAAAACTTTTTTATCTTTGGCTTGGATCTTTTTACCAGCAGCAATGTAGCCTTCCCATGTGGTGAGTTCAGTAGATGAAATGCCAGCTTTGTCGAGGATATCTTTGCGGTAGAAAGTTGTACCAGGTCCAATGTCGGCTGGCATACCAATAAAGCGTCCGTCGCTGCTGGTGGCTTGTGCCACGGTGTAATCAACAAACAAACGTTGGAAGCTCTTACCGTTATAAGGTGCTTTGTTCAAATCTTCGAGACCGCCGCCTTCAGCAAATTTACCAACAAAGCCAATTTCTACAGCTTCGATATCGTGTAAACCTTGACCAGTTGCCAGTGCTGTGGTCAATGCTTGGTGGTGATCGCCGTATTGCAAAGCAGTCAATTCGATGTCGTAGTTAGGGTATTTCTTTTTTAAACCTGGCAATGCAATTTTCACAGCTTCATCGAGGCTTGGGAAAGCAGCAATGGTAATTTTTTTCATACCTGTTTGGGCGCTGACTAAACCAGCAACAGCTGCTGTGGCAAGTCCAAAAGCAATAATGGTACGGAGTTTCATGGTTTTCCTCCTCAGGAATTGAATGATGGCTTAGTGCTTGAAACCGCTTGCAAAATCAGCTTGAAATCCTCCTTTTACTTGTCCAACAAATTACGAATGTCTTAATCGAGTGGTTGACTCACGAACCACTAAATGAGGGGTAAAAATCAAAGATGGTAGTTTTCGGTGCTCGAGTAGCGACAATACCATTTGAGCTGCGGCATTGCCCATTTCCTGTCCAGGTTGACGAACAGTTGTCAGTGGCGGAGTTGAATAACTCGAGCCGAATAAATCATCAAAACCAATAATGCTGATGTCTTCTGGAACTCGAATGCCTCGGCGGTATAGGGCTAAACGCGCACCTGATGCCATTTGGTCGTTGGCTGAAAAAACAGCGGTAATACTGGTATCTCGAGTTAGTAATTGTTCCATAGCAAGTAAGCCACTGTGTTCTTGGAAATTGCCTGATACAACTAAATTAGGGTCAAAAGGGATATCGTTAGCAGCTAAGACTTGTTGGTAACCGTGTAAGCGTCCTGTCGAGTCACGATGTGACGCTGGTCCTGCGATATGGGCAATTCGATGGTGTCCTAAGTCAATCAGGTGTTGCACTCCTGCGGCAGCACCTTGTATTTGGTCAATATGAATACATTGATTTTCTAAGCCTTGAATGAAACGTCCAACGGCTACCAGAGGAATTTGTTGAGATAACTGCAATAAATATTGATCGTCTAAGTTGCCACCTAAAATAATTAGGCTATCTACGCGTCTAGCGGTCAAAATTTCAATTGCCTCGAGTTCTTTATCCTGTCGCCAATGCCCAGAAATAAACATTGGATGATACACACTATCGGCAAACCCTTGTTCGATACCTGCTAGTGTTTCGGCATAAAACGGACTCGAGATGGCTTGGGTGACAACACCAACGGTCATTGAACGTCCTTTGGCAAGGGCTTGCGCCATCACATTTGGACGATAGCCTAGCGTTGCAATGGCTGTTTCGACTTGCTTACGTTTCTCAGGGCTGACGACTGCCGTGCCATTCAGAATCCTCGAGACAGTACTCGGGGAGACTTGGGCGATTTTGGCAACATCATTGAGTGTTCGTGTGCGAGACACTGGCTTTTCCTCCGTTTGGATGGTTTGATTGTGCGAAGTGTAACAGTATCTGAAAGCGCTGTCAAGAGGTTTGGTCACAAGAACAAAAATCAAGAGCAAATCAGTTTGGTGGTATCACAAAGCGCAGCTCTACTGAAGATAAATGTCTAAAAAAGTAGCTTAGAAAGTCTATTTCTCGAGTATATAACCTAAAATATATAGTGTTTTAGGCAGAGATATTTTTGTGAGCCAGATTTCTTTTTTGGATAATATCGATGGGTAACTGACAAGTGCTTTTGACTAAGTACGTACTTCAATTTATGAAAGGGCTTTCAGGCAAAATAAGTAAGTTATTTTTAACAATGCAACAGCGCACACCACAATTCTGGTAGTACCATTTTTGTAAACTGGTCAGTTGTGGATATTCTCGAGTTATTGCGTTTCAATCTGCTTTCACCAATGGTCTTAGCGTTCTTACTGGGTTTACTGGCTGTTTGGGTGCGTTCTGATCTCAGCTTACCCAAAGATTTTGCAGCCATTATCAGTGTCTACTTATTGTTCGCAATTGGCTTAAAAGGTGGTGCTGAACTTTCTGTCACACCATTCTCGAGCATTATTATGCCTATCATCGCCACTCTCATTTTAGGTGTGATCACACCACTGATTGCTTTTTGGGTTTTACGAAAACGTTTTGATGCAACCAATGCAGCTGCTATTGCCGCGCATTATGGCAGTGTATCAGCAGTCACTTTTACAGCGGCTTTTACTTTTGCCCAAGTAAAATTTCCCAATGTCGAAGGTTTTATGCCAGCTTTGGTAGCAGTACTCGAGATACCAGGCATTGCCATTGCCATTGCTTTAGCAAAAAATACACAAAGTAAATCCCAGCATTTATGGCATGAACTTATAACAGGACGCAGTTTGTTTGTTTTACTTGGCGGCGTTGTCATTGGTTTACTGGCAGGCAAACCTGGTCTCGAGCAAGTGAAACCATTTTTTGTGGATCCATTTAAAGGGGTTTTAACCTTGTTTTTACTCGAGATGGGATTAATTGCAGGGCAGCGTTTGCGTGACTTACAAAAAGCAGGTGTTTTCTTGGTTGGTTTTGCCACACTCATGCCAATTGTCTTTGGTTGCTTAGGCATCCTGTTAGCTCGAGTTGCAGGAATGAGTGAAGGTGGTGCTTTTGTGCTGGGGACAATGGCAGCCAGTGCCAGTTATATTGCTGCGCCAGCAGCGGTTCGAGTTGCATTACCGGAAGCTAACCCTGCCTACTATCTTGGCTCGAGTATTGGTATGACATTTCCGTTTAATTTGACATTAGGCATTCCGTTATATGCACTTTTTGCCGAACTTGTTTATGGTTGGTTCTAATTACCGACTAGCATCTGACTGAGTTCTCGAGCGATTCGTTCCATTGGTGCTTGATCTTGGTTACAAAGAATAATCAGGCTGGCTCGAGCGGCTGGGTATTTGATAAAAACGGTTCTGTAACCCGGTAATTCACCTGTGTGGACATAGCGTTTTTGCCCAAAGCGCTGATCTATAAACCAACCAAAACCATAACTACCCAGTTTGGCAGTGAAAATTGTGGATGCTTCAGGTAATGTATCGAGTACTTGACTCCATTGGTACAAATCCTTGAGTGTGCTGACCAGTGCAGCATCGCCAGCAGGCGGGGTTAAAGCCAGTGGCGGAACTCTTTGCCAGTTTTTTGTGTAACCAACCGCAATGGTATTGCGGTTACTGCTTGGCTCGAGCATTAATGTAGAACGCAGTTTAACTGGTTTGAGAATAGTATCTTGGACAATTTGAGTAAAAGGTTGCCGACCAACTTGTTCAATTAATTTTGAAAGTACAATATAAGCTGTGTTGCTATAAGAAAATTTTGTTCCAGGCTTAAACTCGAGCGGGGCTTTATATGCTTGCTCAAGAATGGTTTGGGTGGCATTTTCCCGAGTCATAAAATTCAAATACGTTTGGCTATGTAAACCAAGAGGTTTTTCATAATCAGCAATACCGCTCGAGTGATGAATGAGTTGACTAATGGTAATCAGTTTCCATTGCTTGGCGCAGGGTTTGAGGTATTTGCAAAGGCTATCTGTGAGTTTCAATTTACCTTGGTTACTGAGTTTTAAAGCTGTAATCGCTGTGAACATTTTTGAAATAGATGCCACATGGAATTTTGTACTGGGTAAGAAATTTTCTCGAGTTTTGCGGTTTGCTAATCCGTACCCTTGGCTCAACACAATTTGATTATTCACAGCAAGTAATACTGCACCACTAAATTGTTCGGCTTTTACCAATTTTTCTAAATATAGATTTGCTTTTTGCGTTGTATTTTTTGATTGTGCAAAAATAATTCCGATACCAGACCCCAGAATTCCGATACTGTAACCAAAAAAAATCAATCCTCGAGCCAGCGTTTGGATATCATGAGGGTATCTGAATAACATATCATTATGGTACCTGAACAAAAGGTGTAGAGTTTCGTATGCGATTTTTATTAGCAGTTGGTGCATTGGCAGTAGCCGTCTCGAGTTTAGCTGCACAACCAGCTTTAATGGCTCGAGGACAGTACAAAGTGGGCGTTAAAACCATGCAGCTCGAGTATGGGCAACGCAAATTAACCCTCGAGGTTTGGTATCCTGCTAAAACCGATACGCTCGAGCAAATTGTGTATCGTTCAACGGTGGGTGATACACCGTATGCCTTAGCTGGTAAAGCAGGTCGAGATGCCACAGCCCTAGATGGTACATTTCCCATGTTGATTTATTCGCATGGGCAACCAGGAGCACGTTTCCAAGCAGCCTATCTACTCGAGCACTTAGCTTCGCAGGGTTTTGTGGTGGCAGCCATAGATCACGCAGATGCCACTTATGCCGATTTAAAACAAGAAAGTTATGTTTCTGGGTTGGTCAATCGTCCACTGGATATTTTGGCAGTGCTTAACGATTTACCTAAGAAATTACCCAATGCCGATGGCAATAATGTCGGTTTGATTGGCTATAGTTATGGTGGTTACTCGAGTCTGAATGCGGCTGGCTTGGGTTTAGATAGTGCTACTTTAAAAGCCTATTGCCAACAAAGCAATAACGAAGGTCCATGTTTTGTTTTGCCGTACTTTGCTGCGCTCGAGGCAGCTCGAGGTACACAAATTAGTCTTGACCCTCGGATTAAAGCAGTCATGGTTTTTGCACCTTATGGTATTCCGTGGTTATCAGCAAAAATGATTGCTGATATGAAAGTGCCTTTATTTGTTGGTGTTGGCAGTGCCGATACTGTTGCCACAGCCAGCCGAGATGCTTTTTCTTTATTTAAGCAAAGTGGCTCGAGTCAAAAGTATTTGTTAACCCTTGAAGCTGCCACCCATAATCCATGGATTGTTTGTCCGCCAGAAGTAAAAGTAAATGCTAAGGATTACGAAAGGTGCAGCGAACCAAATTGGGATCATGCGGTTTCACATGGTTTAGCTCAGCATTTCGCAACCGCGTTTTTTGCTTTACAAATGCAAAAAAATACTGTAATGCGCCAATATTTAACCCCGAGTCTCGAGGGTGTGAGTGATAAGAACCGTGTCAAACTCGAGACTCGTTAACAATTCTAATTGGTGATGGTGACTTTCCAATTAACCAGTACTGGTTTCAGGTTACGTATCGAAATGCGTCCTTCAATAAAATAAGTGCCTGGTTTGCTGTCCTTAGGAATATTCAGGGTTGCTCCCATGCGGTATCTACCCAACGCAACTTGTGTGACTGTATTAATGGTTTCAGCATTAGAGATGCTGCTCGAGGTCGCAATCAGTTCAACTTCATCGCCCAAGAATCGCAAATTCCAATTCTCGGGCAGTATCGAGGTTTCTAATGTGGCTAAATCTGCATTGACAAAAATATTCTTGCTACCAGAAAGTAAAATACTGCTGTCATTGCTTGCGCGAAATAAAGCCGCTGGTTGTAAACCAACTTTTGGAGCTTCGCCAAGTGATAAAAAGATTTGGTTATTGCTGCCTGCTTTGGTGATAAAGGCACTGATTGGTTCGATACGTAACGGGTTAAAAGAACCACCCGGCTCGAAAGAGCTGCATGCCGTGATAGAAAGTAAACTCAAGCAGAAAAGAATTTTTTTCATAGATCAAGGGTAGCACAGGAATCAAAAAGTATAGCATCAGATTAAGGTATGCTAAAGCCATGAAACCAGTGGTGATTAAATACGGTGGAAATGCGATGAAAAGTCTCGAGTTGCGTCGAGCGATTGCCAGCGAAATTGCAGAGTTGCGCCAATCTCGAGCTGTGGTGGTGGTGCATGGTGGTGGTCCGGTCATAGAACGCGATTTAACACGTCTTGGTATTGAATCGCATTTTTTGCGTGGGATGCGTGTGACCACGCCAGAAGCGATGGAAGTGATTGAAAAAGCCATTACTGTGCTAAGTAAAGCATTAGCCCAAGATATTGGTCATGCTATTGGTTTAACGGGGCGTGATGCCAATTTACTCGAGGCGAAAATGCTTGAGCCAGAATTTGGACGGGTTGGTAAGGTACGTCAAGTCAATACCGAGTTAATTGAAATTTTGTTAGCCCAAGGTATTACGCCTGTGATTGGTTGTATTGCTGTGGATAGTGCTGGTGAAGCGCTGAACGTCAATGCGGATTGGGCAGCGGGTGCAGTGGCTGGTTTGCTCGAGACGGATATTGTTTTCTTAACCGATGTCAGTGGTGTGATGCGCGACCCCAAAGACCCAAGTAGCCTGATTCGGCAATTGACCGAATTTCAAGGGGTCGGTTTAATCGAAGATGGCGTTGTCACAGGTGGCATGATTCCTAAGGTTGAAGCGGCATTGAATGCACTAGCAATGGGTGCGACCAGTGCTACTATTGCCAGCGGAATGACTGCAGGGGTACTGCGCTCAGCCTTACACGGAGAAGCAGGCACGACCCTGAAACCTAATTAGCGGGTGCTGTTCTCGAGCCAACCAAAAGCACGTTCCAGCCCTGTGTCTCGACCTTGGATCAGGGCTGATTGATTTTCGGCTAAGACATCGTTTGGAGTCACTCGAGATGGGAAAGGCTGCATATTTTCGTTCAAACTGCGCCCAACACTGACTGCTAAACTCGAGCCATCAGGTAAACTATAAAAAGTGTTGGTGGTGTTCAGTGCGCCAAGGGTTGGTTCGCCAACCACCCGAGCGCGTTTACTGCGTTGCAATAAATATGATACGTATTCTGGGGCGCTTTTGCTGCGTTGACTGGTGAGAATAACAATACGACCTTTAAAACGGGTTGGTTCTTTGACAATTTTAGCAATGTATCTCGAGCCATCCGATTCTTCTTGGCTGTAATTGCCATTGCTGACTTCAAAACGGGTGCGGGTTGTTTTAAAACTGGCATGGAATGTGGCATGTTCGATAAAAGCTGAGGTAACTGCCAGCATTTCTGTGACTAAACCACCTTTGCTATCGCGTAAATCGAGCACAATGCCACTGACATTTTTACTGATTGCTTCGCGCACTAAGGCATGAACTCGAGTGGCAATAGCAGATTTGAATTGGAAAATCTCGAGAATAGCGATGTTATTACGAATTTCCAGTTGTGGCTGCCAGACACCTAAGGCTTTTGGGAAGATACTGACACTGCGTTTTGTGGTTTTTGTATTACTGACTTCTAAACTCAAGGCTGCTTGGGTTTCGGCGCGCTGCACTGCTTCTAGGGCTTCTTTGCTGTTTTTGGCTTGCTCGAGTAGCAAATTATTGACTTTCCAAATTTGGTCACCACGGCGTAAACCAGCATTCCAAGCGGGGCTATTTTGCCGAACTCGAGTGATCAGTAAAGAACTGCTATCGGCAACTGGCTCGAGTTGAATACCAATACTCAGTTGTGTGGCTTGCCCGCTGCTTTCCCGTTCGCGGGCTTGGGTTTCGCTCGGACTGAGCAGATAGGTGTGTGGGTCGTTGAGTTCCTCGAGCATATTTTCCAGCAGAGGTGTGGCGGTTTCGCTTGGGCAAGGGTTGATGTTTTGGCAAGCCGATTCGAGTGCCCGAGTGTATGTTTGGCGTTCCCGACCATCAAAGTTGGCATAACCATAATAATTTTCTTCTAAGGTGTGCAGTGTTGTTTCGAGTAATTCAAAAGCAGGTGAGGCTGGTTGGGCATGACTCAACCCGAGCAATACTCCGCATAGGGTCAGCCAACGCAACTTGGACATTTTTAAATTGTAATGTGTTTGGCTAATTTTGCATGAGGAGTCTCTTGACTTCTTGAGAAAACCCAGTACACTAGGTCTATGCTCCAACAGGGGCTTGTATAATTTAGTTCTCATTCTCCGCAGGTTCTCGCCTGCGGTCTTGTTGCGTCATCCATGATCGGCACTGGCAAACAAGGTTTCGGCTTTTCGGCGATTCGTTTTTCGCATAGCCAGACCAC
The DNA here is from genome assembly GCA_013298595.1 of Deinococcales bacterium. Taxonomy (GTDB): domain Bacteria; phylum Deinococcota; class Deinococci; order Deinococcales; family JAAFIG01; genus JAAFIG01. Next base: position 131,747 of record JAAFIG010000002.1, read on the forward strand.
GTTCAAGTCTGGCAGACAGGGAGCAAGGATGAAAGAAATCATCCGTTTCGGCACCATCAAGGAAATTCTCGAGCTTCCACGATTAGTGGAATTGCAAATTGGTTCGTTTAACCATTTTTTGCAAAAAGGTGTTCTGGCTAAAGACCGCGAGGACTTTGGTTTGCAAGGCGCATTCAGAGAGATCTTTCCCATAGACGAATCCGAGAAAAACCGCACAGGTGGTTTGGTCTTGGATTTTCTCGAGTATGAATTGGGCGACCCGCCCTATAGTCCAGACGAAAGCCGCGATAAGGATTTAACTTATCAAGCGCCAATGTTTGCCAAATTACAACTCATTCACCGCGATACTGGTCTGATTAAAGAAGACAAAGTCTTCCTTGGCGACCTACCCCTAATGACCGATGAAGGTAGCTTTATCGTCAATGGTGCAGACCGCGTGATTGTTTCACAAATTCACCGTTCACCTGGTGTGTACTTCACCAAATCGTACCGTGGTTCAAAACCACTTTACGCTGGTTCAATCATTCCAATGCCTAAACGCGGACCGTGGATTGAACTCGAGTTTGCCACTTCCGATGTGCTCGAAATGAAAGTCAATAAGCGCAAATTCCCAGTTACTATGTTGTTGCGGGTACTGGGTTATGACGATCAATCGATGCGAAAAATCTTCAAAGGTGCCGATGCTGTTTTAGAAGCCACCTTTAACGAAGATAAAACCGCTGGTATGAGCGGCGAAGAAGCCTTGTTGCGTTTGTTCACTATTTTGCGTCCTGGTGACCCACCTAAGCGTGACAAAGCGGTTTCGTACTTGTATGGCTTACTCGCCGACCCAAAGCGTTACGATTTAGGTGATGCTGGTCGTTTCAAAGTCAACAGCAAACTTGGGATTAAAAACCCAGAAAAAACCTTGCTGATTTTTGAAGACGGACAATTTAAAGATGCTGGTTTAATCGCCACCATTCAGTACTTGTTAACCCTACAAAGCGGCGCAGAAGGCTACTCCGAAGACGACATCGACCACTTGGGTAATCGCCGTGTTCGTACCGTTGGCGAGTTGCTCGGCGACCAATTCCGTGTTGGCTTAGGGCGTATGGCAAGAGGCGTGCGTGAACGTATGTTACTTGGCAACCCAGACGCTGCCACCCCAAGCAAATTGGTCAACAACCGCCCAATTGTGGCTGCTATGCGTGAATTCTTCGGACGTTCGCAACTCAGCCAATTCAAAGACCAAATTAATCCACTGGCAGAACTTCGTCACAAACGCCGTATTTCGGCGCTTGGACCGGGTGGTTTAACCCGTGAACGCGCAGGTTTCGATGTCCGCGACGTGCACCGTACCCATTACGGACGCATCTGCCCAATCGAAACACCAGAAGGCGCAAACATTGGTCTGATCTCGAGCTTGGCTTCATTTGCTAAGGTCAATCCACTTGGTTTTATCGAAGCACCCTACCGTAAAGTGGTCAAAGGCAAGCTGACCGATACCATCGAGTACATGGCAGCCCATACCGAAGACAAATACATTATCGCTCAAGCCAGTACCGTGGTAATTGATGGCATGTTATCGGGTCAAGTGGTAGCCCGTAAAAAAGGTGACCCTGTGATTGTGGCAGGCGAAGAATGCGATTACATGGATGTGACCCCGAAACAAATTGTTTCGATCAGCACCAGTTTAATTCCATTCCTCGAGCACGACGACGCAAACCGTGCCCTCATGGGTAGCAATATGCAATCCCAAGCAGTGCCTTTGGTTCGTGCCGAACCACCGATGGTGGGTACGGGTATCGAAGAGCGTATTGTGCTTGATTCTGGTACCAATTTAATTTGCGATGTGGATGGCGAAGTTGTTGAAGTAGACGGTGCGAAAATTGTTGTCAAATACGGCAAAAATAACATCCGCGAATTCAAGCTAACCCGCTTCCAACGCAGCAATTACGGCACCAACCACGATCAAAAACCAATTGTCAAACTAGGCGATACTGTCAAAGCTGGACAAGTCCTTGCCGATGGTCCTGCTTCACAAAATGGTCGTTTGGCACTGGGTCAGAATATCACCATTGCGATTATGCCTTTTGATGGTTACAACTACGAAGACGCGATTGTGCTGTCTGAAAACCTGATTCGCAAGGATTTCTACACCAGCATTCACATCGAAAAGCACGAAAAAGAGGCTCGAGATACCAAGCTCGGACCTGAGAAAATCACCAGAGATATCCCAGGTTTGTCCGAAGCTGCATTGCGCGACCTCGACGAGGACGGCATTGTCCGTGTTGGAGCCGAAGTCAAACAAGGTGATATCTTGGTAGGGCACACCAGCTTCAAGGGCGAAACCGAACCAACCCCAGAAGAACGCTTGTTACGTTCGATTTTCGGCGAAAAAGCCAGAGAAGTCAAAGACACTTCGGCTCGAGTTCCATCGGGTGAAGGTGGCATTGTTATTCGTACAGTCCGCTTTAAGCGTGGCGAAGAAGGCGTGGACTTAAAACCTGGTGTGCGCGAAATGGTGCGTATTTACGTGGCGCAACGCCGCAAGTTGCAAGTCGGCGATAAGTTAGCCAATCGTCACGGTAACAAAGGTGTCGTGGCTCGTATCCAAGCCCCAGAAGATATGCCGTACTTACCAGATGGTACCCCAGTAGACCTTGTTTTCAATCCGCTTGGTGTGCCTAGCCGTATGAATCTTGGTCAAATCTTTGAGACGCACCTTGGTGAAGTTGCCCGTCGCATGGGAGTCAGTTTTGTTACTCCAGTTTTTGATAGTGCTACCGAAGCCCAAATTAAAGAACGTCTGATTTCCACTGCTAAAGAAGCCGTCGAAGCCCATGAAAAACTTGGTTATGGCATGGATAACCGTGAAGCCGAAGTGATTACTCGTGCCCAAAAACTCGGTGTGATTTCTATGGAAAACACCCTCGAGAAAGCTCGAGAAAACCTTTGGGGAACGGGTAAGACCACCTTGTTTGATGGTCGTACTGGCGAAGCCATCGAAGGTCCTGTGGTGGTTGGCACAATGTATGTCTTGAAGCTTTACCACATGGTTGAAGACAAGATGCACGCCCGTAGCACTGGACCCTACAGCTTGATTACTCAACAACCCTTGGGTGGTAAAGCCCAAAACGGTGGTCAACGCTTCGGTGAAATGGAAGTTTGGGCACTCGAGGCTTACGGCGCAGCTCATACTTTGCAAGAAATTTTGACGGTCAAATCTGACGATATCGGTGGACGCGACGATGCGTACCAAGCCATTGTCAAAGGCGAAGAAGTGCAGGATGCCAGCATTCCAGAGTCGTTCAAAGTGCTTGTCAAAGAACTTCACAGCCTCGGTTTAGATGTACAAGTGCTTGACCAAAACGATAAAACCGTGGACATCTTTGAAGGAATGATGCCTAGAAGATAAAAGGCAAAAGGTGAAAGGTAAAAGTTTTTCTCATGCCTTTCGCCCTTTGCCCTTCGCCTCTCCGAAGGAGAAAACATGCGCGACTTTAGCAAAGTAAAAATTCAACTTGCCAGCCCCGAGAAAATCCGTTCTTGGAGTTATGGTGAAGTCGAAAAACCAGAAACCATTAATTACCGTACACTCAAACCAGAACGTGATGGTTTGTTTGACGAGCGGATTTTCGGACCTGAAAAGGATTACGAATGCGCTTGCGGTAAGTACAAACGTCAACGTTATGAAGGTAAAGTCTGTGAGCGTTGCGGTGTCGAAGTGACTAAACGCATCGTGCGTCGTTACCGCATGGGACATATCGAACTTGCTACGGCAGCTGCCCATATTTGGTATGTCAAAGATATTCCAAGTAAAATTGGTACCTTACTCGACCTCAGCGCTGGGCAACTCGAGCAAGTCTTGTACTTTGGTAAGTTCATTGTGACCGATCCACAAGGTGCAATTAAAGATGGTCGCCCACTGAAAAAAGGCGAGTTGCTTTCCGACGAAGAGTACCGCGAACTACGCATTGGTAAGCAAGAAACGTATTCTTTACAAGTTGGAACCCATGCCGAAGTGCGTGACGGAGAATACGTCACTCGAGGACAAAAACTCGGTGGCAATGTCGTCTCGAAAATGGATGGTGTTGCCCAGTATCGTTTCCCACGCAAAGCAACCCTCGAGTACGCTCGAGAAGGCGAAGCCAAATTCACACTGCCAAAAGGTGTGACCATTGAACTCGAAGCTTTCCGAGCTGGCGAAGAAATTTGTGATGGCATTGAAAATCACAGTATTCTAGCCACTCGAGATGGTGTGATCAGCATTACCGAACTTGGCGAAGGCTTTGGTCGTGGTGGTGTGATTATCGAAGTCCAAGACCCTGAAGATGCCCAAGTGCTCGAGCGTGTCTTTGTGCCAATGGGCTTTGAAGTGCTGGTTGGCGATGGCGAAAGTGTCGAATCTGATACCGAACTCGCCCAAGCCAATGGCGATTTAATTCGTATGCCCCGTGGTGCAAATGCCAGTGCTGTCAGCAGCAAAAAACGTGGTTCTAATCTCGATGTTTCCTTGACACTGCACTGGAATCTCGAGAAAACCCTCGAGATTAACCCAACCATGCACGTCTTGGTTGGCGATGGCGCAGAGTTTAGTGCTGGTGACCGTTTAATTGGTGCCATAGACCCATCCCAAGAAATTATGGCAGAAGCTGATGGTACATTAACACTGCAAGAACCAGCCAGCATCATTGTTTCTCGAGCAAAATTGTACAAATACGAAGATGAACCGATTGTGGTCAATGGCGACCGTGTTGAACCAGGCGATGACTTGGCAGACAAAGGCAATCTCAAATCCGAAATTCATGGTCGTATCGAAATTGATTTGGTACGTCGTCAAGTGCGCGTTGTTGAAGCTTACGACTTTGAAGCTCGCATGGGTGCAGAAGCCATCAAGCAATTGCTAGAAGGTATTGTTCTCGAGACCCTCGAAGCCGAATTAAACGAAGAAATGACCAACCCAAGTCGCCACAAACGAGCCAAAGCCCGTAAGCGTCTCGAGGTGGCTCGTGCTTTCCGTAAGAGCGGGAATCGCCCAGAGTGGATGATTCTTGACAGCGTACCTGTGATGCCGCCAGATTTGCGTCCGATGGTGCAAGTGGATGGTGGGCGTTTTGCGACTTCAGATTTGAACGATTTGTACCGCCGCTTGATTAACCGCAACAACCGTTTGAAGAAGTTAATGACCACGGGCGCACCAGAAATGATTGTTCGCAACGAAAAACGCATGTTGCAAGAAGCTGTAGATGCGCTGATTGACAATGGTCGTCGTGGTACTCCAGTCACCCACCCAGGTTCAGATCGAGCATTACGTAGCCTCACCGATTTACTTGGTGGTAAACAGGGTCGTTTCCGTCAGAACTTGCTTGGTAAACGCGTAGATTACTCTGGTCGTTCGGTGATTGTGGTTGGTCCACAATTGCGTTTACATCAATGCGGATTGCCAAAACGTATGGCACTCGAGTTATTCAAACCATTTTTGTTTAAAGTGCTCGAGGAAAAAGGTGTTGTTACCAACATCAAGCAAGCCCGTAAGCTGCTCGAGCGTTACCGCGACACCCGCGACGAAATTTGGGATGCCTTAGAAGAAGTCATCCAAGACAAAGTGGTGCTGTTAAACCGCGCACCGACCTTGCACCGTCTTGGTATTCAAGCTTTCACCCCAGTTTTGGTTGAAGGTCAGGCTATTCAATTGCACCCACTGGTTTGCGAAGCCTTCAACGCCGATTTCGATGGCGACCAAATGGCAATTCACGTACCACTCTCGCCATACGCCCAAGCAGAAGCTCGAGTACAAATGCTTTCGGCACATAATTTGCTTTCGCCTGCTAACGGCGAACCAAACGTCAAACCAGCTAAAGACATTATTTTAGGTATTTACACCCTGACCCAACCACGCCCAGGCAAAGTTGGTATGGGCAGTAAATTCAAAGATCAAGAAGAAGTCTTAAAAGCCCTCGAGAAGAACAAAGTTGATCTGAACTCTCGCATTGTTGTTGGTGGCAGAGAAACCAGCGCAGGCGCAATTCGCCATATCTTTGGTAATCTCGATGAAGCCTTACATGCAGTACAACGCGGCGAAATTGACACCCAAGACAGTGTTTCAATCCGCTTAGATTTAGTCAGTGGCTCAGAGATTATTGAAACCACCACAGGACGGGCATTGTTCCGTCGTATGGTCAACGAAACCATCACCGAAGATGGCAGTATCCTATCTCGAGAATACGTCAACCTGACCACCACCTACGGCAAGAACCCTTTGACCGAAATGGTGATTGATATCTTCAAAACCATGGGTGTGGAAAAAACTGCTGCGATTCTTGACGCACTCAAATCCAATGGTTTCAAACTCGCCAGTACCAGCGGCGTAACTGTCGGTATTGACGATGCCATGATTCCACCCGAGAAAACCGAATTGCTGCGAAAAGCCGACCTTGAACTCGAGCAAATCCGCGAAGATTCAGACCTTGGTTTGGTCACCGAAGAAGAACGTTACCGCCAAGTGATTACCTTGTGGACAAACACCACCGAGGATGTCACCAACGCTGCCTACGCCAACTTTGAAAAGCATTACCCACTCAACCCGTTCTACGTCATGAGCCAATCAGGTGCCCGTGGTAACAAACAACAACTCCGCCAACTCATGGGTATGCGCGGATTGATGCAAAAACCAAACGGCGACACCATCGAACTCCCTGTACGCGCCAACTTCCGCGAAGGTCTGAACGTGCTCGAGTACTTCACCAGCACCCACGGTGCACGTAAAGGTGGAGCTGACACGGCGCTTCGTACCGCAGACTCGGGTTACTTAACCCGTAAGCTTCACGATGTTGCCCACGAAATTGTCATCCGTGAACCAGACTGTGGTACATCCGATTACTTAACAATACCGCTGCTCGAGGATGGTAAACAACGCAAAGCTGGCGATATCGAAATGGGCTTATATGGTCGTCACCTCGGCGCTGACCTCGAGATTGGTGGCAAAACCCTCGAAGCTGGCTTGTTACTGAACACCGACGAAGTCAAATTTATCCTCAAACACCGCGAGCAACTGGCAGGTGTACCAGTTCGTAGTCCAATTACCTGCCGTACTCGAGCTGGCGCTTGCCAAAAGTGCTACGGTTTTGACCTTTCACAAGCCAAACTTGTTTCCAAAGGCGAAGCTGTTGGTGTGATTGCCGCGCAATCCATCGGAGAACCAGGCACACAGCTAACCATGCGTACCTTCCACACAGGTGGTGTAGCAGGTGCCCAAGACATCACCCTTGGTTTGCCTCGCGTTGTTGAACTTTTCGAGGCTCGTAAGCCAAAAATCAAAGCCACACTCTCGGAAATTGATGGTATCGTCTCCATCGCTGATGAAGACGGCAGCGATAAGATCATCCTGACTGTGACTGACAACGACCTTGCCAAGAAATATAAAGTCGAACGCAATACCCGTTTGTTAGTCCGTGAAGGCGACAAAGTCGAAGCTGGTCAAGTCATGACACGCGGTGCAATCAACCCAGAAGACTTACTCGACTCCAAAGGTGTTGAAGCAGCCCAACGTTACCTCGTAGATGGTATCCAACAAGTGTACCGTCAACAAGGCGTGAAAATTCACGACAAGCACATCGAATTAATTGTCAAACAAATGTTCAAATACGTCGAAATCCTCGAGGATACAGGCGATAGCGAATTCCTCGAAGGACAAGTACTCGAGAAATTCGATGTTGAACGCGAAAACGAACGACTCGAAGAAGCAGGCAAAAATCCTGCTTCATGGAAACCAAAACTCATGGGTATCACCAAGAGCGCTTTATCCACCAAGTCGTGGTTATCAGCAGCCAGTTTCCAACACACCACTCACGTACTCACCGAAGCCAGCGTCAGCGGCAAAGTAGACGAACTGATTGGCTTAAAAGAAAACGTGATTCTAGGCAAACTGATCCCAGCGGGAACAGGCTTAGCCGAAGTCAAAGAAATTCAAGTCATGGACGACCGCCTCCGCGAGAAAGTACTCGAGGGCAACGACCGAGCAACCCGCCTTGCCCAGAGCGGCAATGCAAATATGCCACAAGCACCAGCTGGCGACGATTAAAACCCGTTATAAGCTCAAGAAACCCCCAAGCCGTAACTTGGGGGTTTTTGTGTTTACAGACAACACTGCTATACTTTTTATATGGCTCGAGACAAATACCATCAAGCCGTAAAGACAGCCCTGCAAAAAGCTGGTTGGAACGTCACCCATGACCCATTGCGCTTACAAATAGAAAGTATTCCAGTCTTAATAGACCTTGGAGCGGAACGACTGATTGCGGCTGAACGCAACGATGAAAAAATTGCCATTGAGATAAAAACATTTGGTGGAAACTCAGACATCAACGATTTTCATGTAGCGCTTGGACAATACCTGAACTACCAAGTTTTTTTACACGAAGCAGAATCAAACAGAACTTTGTTTATTGCTGTGCCTGAAGATACTTGGTTTGATTTTTTTCAAAACCGAGTGATTCAAAAAATTTGTCAGCAACACAAGATTCGTTTCTTGGTCTACAACTCGTTACTCGAGGAGGTTATCTTATGGACATCCAGCAGTTAAGAGAAATTATTCAAAAAACCCTAAAAGAATACGCTTCCATACCAAGCATCAATTCTACAAGTCAAGACCGTCTGATATTTGACACCAATGCAGATTCGTACCAATGGCTGAGTATGGGTTGGAATGGAATGCAACGCATTTTCAATGTCATCATCCACATTGAAATTCGTCAGAACTTGGTGTGGATTGAACGCAACAACTCGAGTATCGAAATTGGTGAAATTCTAGTCGAGCAAGGTGTTCCAAGAAACCAAATCGTACTGGCATTCCATGCGCCATACAAACGTGGTTTACACGGTTATGCAACAGGCGAGTAAAGTGAATTCCAGCAGGAACGGGTTTAGCCGAAGTCAAAGAAATTCAAGTCATGGATGACCGTCTGCGCGAGAAGGTACTCGAGGGCAATGACCGTGCGGCAAGGCTGGCTCAAAGCGGCAGCGCACAAATCCAAGCCCCTGCTGGCGATGATTGAAGAATAGAATTTGCTCGAGATGAAGAGATTAAGAACCCGCAAGTCACAGCTCGGGGGGTTTGGTTTGACTCGAGATGACAATGAAAGTACAGTTCAAGATATGGAAAAGCACCTAGAAAAAAAGAATAAGAATAAGAATGAGAATGAGTTTAACTGGAAGGGATGCTTGGTCATCTTTTTCGTGAGCTTGCTTGTACTGCCTTTTTTTGCAGTTCGTAGCCAAGACTCACTCCCACAAGTCAATATCGAAACCGTGGCGGCAAGTGACCATTCGTTGGTGGTCCGTTCAGATGGTGCTTTGTGGGCTTTTGGAGCAAATGAATCGGGGCAATTGGGCATGGGTACAACGGAAAACCAACTGAAACCTGTTCAAGTCATGACTGATGTCTCGAGTGTCGCGGCTGGTGGTCACTCGTTGGTTTTGAAGTCTGATGATTCTTTATGGACGTTTGGTCGCAATAATGTATGGCAACTTGGCGATGCAACCAAGATCAATAGGAGTAAACCAATACAAATCATGGGCGATGTCATCAATATTGCTACGGGTGCTGCTCACTCTTTTGCGATTAAAAAAGATCGTTCTTTATGGGCGTTTGGATTCAATAATCAAGGGCAGCTTGGAGATGGTACAACTAACAGTCGGGGAAAGCCTGTCAAAATCATGGAAAATGTAGCAGAAGTTAGGGCAGGTGTTTTTATCTCCCTTGTCTTAAAACTGGATGGTACACTTTGGTCTTTTGGTCAAGGAGGGTATTTGGGTGATGGTACTCTTAAGCAACGCCAAAAACCCGTAAAAGTGATGGAAAATATCATCAAGATTGGAACAGGTGATTTTCATTCTTTGGCGTTAGGCAAAGACAAAACGCTTTGGGGATTTGGCTTGAATTACTATGGACAACTTGGTGATGGTACAGATATTCAGGGGTGGATGAAACCAATTAGAATCATGTCCGATGTTTCATATGTCAGTGCTGGTTCTTATCATTCCTTAGTTATAAAAACGGATGGCACGCTTTGGGCATTTGGTAGAAATGATTTTGGTCAGCTTGGAAATGGGACAAACATCAATCAAAGAAAGCCAGTCAAAGTTATGGATAATGTTGCTTTTGGAGCAGCAGGTAATATGTACTCTTTGGTAACAAAAACAGATGGTTCGTTGTGGGCATTTGGACAAAACAAGTTTGGACAACTTGGAGATGGGACAACAATAAACAGAAATCAACCTGTTCAAATTTTGACAGATGTACGAATCCCCTAAAGTCTTGCAAGGGGTGTTTCTTTTTCTCGAGAAACCTATTGTTTTCATGGCTCGAGAATCACTCTTCTGCTCTGTGCCATTCTTTCAGGCGCTACCTTCGCGCTTGGTCGGTAGGGCGCTTAGGCTCGAGCTTGTGCTGGTTGCGCTATGGCTCGAGGCTGATTGCTGCAACATTTTCGCCTAAGCGCATAAAATGCTTTAAATTCAGGGTGTATAACTTCTTCGCCCCAACTTTTAATGCACTGGTTGCTATCAATGTGTCAAAAATTGTGCCACCTTGAATGCCTAAGTCAATTAACCGCTCCACACTGCTTTGATAATCGCTTGGCTCGAGAATAATTTGTTCAACACCTTTTAAGTTTCCATCCAGCATTTTCTTGACTTCTTTTGGCGGTATTAAATGCCGTCCTGTCAGTACCGAGTACAATTCTGCAATAGTATGGGTGCTAATTGCGGCTCGAGATGCGGCTCGGCTTTCTGTAAAAACTTTTTTGCAACGCAGGTGTGCTTCGCGACACGGTAGCATTAAAGCAATCAGGACACTTGTGTCAAAAACATCTTTACTCAAGGTCGTCCATTCGGGTAGCTCGAGCAGTTACTATCATTTCTTCGATGGAATCTGGAATATCTGTGCCTGTCCAGACGTATATGCCATCTTGTTCGATTACTTCCCCGTCGCAGCGTGGACTGAGTACAAGTGAACCATCTTGGATTTGGATATCGAATTGACTTTGAGGCTCGAGGTTCAAAGCGGTTCGTAAGTGTTTTGGAATTAAAACGTGCCCAAAGGTATCAAGAGTAATGGTTTCACTGTGCATAATTGCCAATTAGAATAAAAAATTGGCAATAATGCTTTTTAGATTGAGCATCTAATCTGTGTCTTGAATGCTTTACGAACGCTTGCTCGAGACTTAGTAACTTAAAACCTGCACAATAGACCCATGAATTACTTTGCTCATGCCAGTGCGGCTGAACGTTATGCAGCTTTCCGTCCGTATTTTCATCCCAGAGCCGTGAAACTGCTGCTCGAGGCTACAAACCAACAACGTTTCTCGAGGGTGCTGGATGTGGCTTGCGGCACTGGCATGGGAGTCAAAGCGCTGCTTGAGGTTGCAGATTCTGTGACAGGTTGCGATGCCGCTCCTGAAATGCTTGAATTTGCTCAGCGTGACTTGCCACAAGCTGATTTTCTGGAATCTCGAGCCGAAGTACTGCCTTTTGTGGATGCCAGTTTTGATGTACTAACGACTTTCTTGGCGTTTCATTGGTTTGATGGGGCTAAGTTCTTAACCGAGGCAACTCGAGTACTGCAATCTAATGGTTATTTGATGATTGTGCAACACGTTTTTGATTGTTCGCTCGAGGGGGCAGAGTTATTCAGATCAAGTATGGATGATTTCTACGCGGATTATCCACAACCACCACGCAATCCGCTACGGCTCGAGCCTACTGCCAGTACCGATTTTGGATTTCGGATTGTTGCACAGCAAAATTGGTCAGAAACCTTTGCCATGAATGCCGAGCAAGTCGCGCAGTATATCAGTACACAAAGCAATGTGATTGCTAAGGTTGAACAAGGTACTGAACGCTTAGAACAGGTGCTTGAGAAAATTAACGCTCGAGTGCAGCCATTCTTGCAAGGTGGTATGGGGAATTTTGGTTTTACTGGGCAGCTTTGGGTGTTGCAAAAAATTTAATCTCGAGAAACCAAAAACCTCGCCTAGGCGAGGTTTTCTTCTGGCTCGGGAGGTAGGGATCGAACCTACGACCAATCGGTTAACAGCCGATTGCTCTACCGCTGAGCTACTCCCGAACGCGGTTAGTGCGGACGAAAATGTATCATGGGTTTTCGAGAAACGCAAGCCCCCCTTTTGGTATTATTGGTTTGGGGCTTGACGTTGTGCGGTTAAGCGTGTATCTTTTGTTGCCCTGAGCGTGCCGTGGTGGCGGAATTGGTAGACGCACTAGTTTCAGGGACTAGCGCCCGCAAGGGTGTAGGGGTTCAAGTCCCCTCCTCGGCACCATAGCAACCACGATTCTTGACTCGAGTCGTGGTTTTTCTTGTATACTTTGTGAGTAACAGGGTTTTGATGATTTTAGCTTGAGGTCGAAAAAGCTGTTTTTTGGGCTTTGGTGGGAAAACAAAAGCATTATTTGCCTCTCGAGTGGGGTTTGGTGGGGTTGAGTGGTAAAACTGGGGAAAGCATGATATTCTCTTATATCAGCGCTTCACTGTTTGCTGGTCGTGTGTTTTCCTAAGGTGGTCTTAGGAAGCGATTTTGGCACAGTGGGAAACGGTGGGAGAATGCCGTTCGGAGAGTACCCTTACGCAATTGATGACAAAGGTCGGGTGGTGATGCCACCAGACTTTCGTAAGTTTGTCGAGGATGGCATGGTGCTGACTCGAGGTTTTGAGGGTTGCGTGTATATCTTTCCGTTGTCTGAATGGCAACGGATCGAAAGTGCTGTTGATGAATTGCCTTTAAACGATAAAGCTGGTCGTGACTTTATGCGTTTTTTCTATGCTGGGGCGCAAAAAATTCGTTTAGATAATCAATCTCGGATTTCGGTTCCTAACACCCTGCGTTCTTACGCAGCGCTCGAGGGCGATGTGGTTGTGACGGGCGCACCTAAGCGCCTCGAGTTATGGAATATTGATCGTTGGAATGTCATCATTGCCGAAGTGCAAATGCAGCCGCCTAAACAAGAAGAACTGCCTGAAGTCTTACGCAAGTTGGTGGGCTGATGGCACGAGTTAAAGGTAAGCGCATTGTTGTGAAAACCGAATCTGATGGTTCGCAACTCAGCCATTTACCTGTGATGCCAAGCGAAGTTCTAGCGGCACTCGAGCCAAAAGCGGGGGCATTCATTGTCGATGGCACACTTGGTGGTGCAGGGCATACGCGTTTACTGCTCGAGGCGGGTGCTCAGGTGATTGGCATAGACCAAGACCCTTTTGCTTTAGCCAGAGCCAAAGAAGCTGGGTTATTGGGTCTTGAGGTGCGTGAGGGTAATTTTCGTGATCTCGAGCTACTTGTACCTGAACGAGTGGATGGTGTGTTGCTGGATTTAGGTGTTTCGAGTTTCCAATTAGATGATGCCATGCGTGGGTTTTCTTTTCATACTGATGCGCCGCTGGATATGCGAATGTCGCAAAGTGGTGAATCGGCAGCTGATATTGTGAATACCCTAGATTACGAAGATTTAGCCCAAATTATTTATGATTACGGCGAGGAACGTCACTCGCGGCGTATTGCCAGAGCAATTGTTGCAGAACGTGAGAAAACGGCTTTCTCGAGCACAGTACAACTGGCAGCGGTGGTGAAAAAAGCGTACCCAGGTGGTCATGCTCGGGGGATTCATCCTGCACGGCGTACATTTCAGGCTTTACGGATTTACGTCAACGATGAACTTGGCGCACTTGAAGCGGGTTTACGAGGTGCAAAAACCATTCTCAAAACAGGTGGGCGTTTAGCGGTGATTAGTTTCCACTCACTCGAGGATCGTATTGTCAAGCGTTTTATGCGAAGCGAACTCGAACCACTTCATAAAAAACCACTTGAAGCAACAGTTGCAGAACTCGAGATCAATCCGCGTTCGAGAAGTGCTAAGTTGCGTGTGGCAAGTAAAACCGAGGTGATCGCATGAGTGAACGTATTCAACGTTTTATGCTTTTTTATGCTGTGATGGTTGTGGTTTTGGTTGGTGTGCGTTTTATGACCAAAGACAGTGCTCAGCAACTCGAGGATTTACAAATACAAACAGGTTTATTAGTTGCTGAACGTGCCGAATTACAATTGCAACTGGCTAATCTTGAAAGTCCGAGTCGGGTTCGTAAATGGGCTTTTGATAACAATATGATTCCGTTTTCAAGTGCCAGTGCTTTACAACTCGAGTTTAAGCCGTTGAAATTGTTAGCACCTATTGCTCCTGTGAAACAAAAAATTACGGTTGAAACACAGTGGCGTTAAGTCAGTATCAAGGTATGTAAAATCTGTTGAAAAATTGGAAACCTCTATGACCCAAGTCGAAACTAAACCAATCAAAACAACGACAATACCGCTCGAGACAGAGCCTGCGGTTGTTGATATTTTGCCACCAGTTGCAGTGCAACAACCTTGGCGATTTACCTTGGTTGGTCTTGTTTTAGCTGTGCCGTTGTTGCTTTTATGGCTCGAGTTTGCCAGTTTATCTTTGGGTTTGCCGTTTATTCCAAAAGTTGTTCAAGAAGTCCAACGTGGACGAATTCTGATGCGTGACGAAAAAGGTTTTATGACCTTAGCCGAAACAGCAGGTCAAGGGGCTAATCTCGAGCGCCATTATCCTCAGGAGCGTTTAGCCGCAGGTGTACTGGGTTTTGTTGGTGATGAACAAAAAGGCTTGTATGGTGTGGAACTTTTCCAAAATGAATTCCTGAAAAAAGGCGCAGATTTGGTTTTAACGTTAGACCCTAAAATTCAAGCCAGTGCCGAAGCAACCCTCGAGAATGCCATACTTTCTACAGGAGCAGAATCAGGCACAGTGGTGGTGATGGAAGCCAAGACCAATCGTTTATTGGCAGTGGCAAATGCGCCAGGCTTTGATGCTAGTAATTGGGAAGCTTCAAAAGAAAGTATTTGGAAAAACCGTGCTTTCCGCGATACATTCGATCCTGGTAGCACAATTAAAGGTTTGGTTGCTGCAATGCTGGTTAATGAAGGTATTGCCGATGCCGATTCACCAATTTACGCACCCATGCAACGCCAATACCGCAATGCTCCTCCGATCAATGATGCCATTAAGCACCGCCCAGATTTAACCTTAAAAGATGTGCTGAAATACTCGAGCAATGTTGGAATCTCGAGGTTTGCGGATCGTTTAGGTGCCAGGAAATTACATGATTACTTAGGGAAATTTGGTTTTGGACGCGATGTTTGGGTTAAAGATTCCAGTGTCGAAACAGGTGTCCTGACCAATTGGCAAGGCTGGCGACCACGTGATTTTGCCACCCATAGTTTCGGACAAGGCTTTACCAGCACAGCTGTGCAACTTGCCACAGCCTTTAGTGTCTTGGTCAACGATGGGCAGTACATTGCCCCTAAATTATTTGATGGACAAGATATCCCTAAACCAACTCGAGTTATCAGCCCAGAAGCTGCTAAAGCAACGCGTACCATGCTCGAGTACACAGTCAACGAAGGCGTCAAACGTGCCCAAGTGCCAAATTATTGTGTTGGTGGTAAAACTGGTACATCTGAAACGTGGGTCAATGGCAAGATATCCTCGAGCCGTTTCCATGCCTTATTTGCTGGATTTTTTCCTGTGGATAATCCAAAAGTGGTGATTGCTGTGCAGTTGTATGCACCAAAATCGGTCTACCATGGTTCATTGGTGTCTGCGCCTGTTTTTAGACAAATTGTGCTTGAGACAGCCGCACGGTATGGTATTGCACCTTCTCCTTGTGTGAAACGGTAGAATTGTTCGATGAAGTCTTTATTGACAGTATTAACAACATATGGGGGCTTGCTCGAGCAAGCCCTGATTCGTGTCTACCGAGGTTCTGATGATTGATCCTCGAGTGTGGGCAGCTGAACTTGGTGCGATCGTCAGTGCCGATGCTGGTGTGGCAAAACGCATTACTTTTATGACTGCTGAATGTAATGAAGAAACAGCCTTTGCGGCTCTGCAAGGTGCAACGCGGCATGGCAATGATTTTATTGAAGCAGCACTCGAGGCAGGAGCACCATTTATTCTGACCAATCTCGATGTGCCTCGAGCGGTTAAAGTGGCGGATAGCACGGTGGCATTGCGTCGCTGGGCAAGATTACACCGCGATGCTACGCAAGCTGAGTTAATTGGTATTACAGGTTCGGCAGGCAAAACCACTGCTAAAAGCTTGGTCTCGAGTGCTTTGGCTGTGCCGACCACACCAGGAAATTTAAACACCCTCAATTACTTGGCATGTTATTTACTTTCAAATGTGACCACTGGCAGTACCCATGTGATCGAAATGGGCATTGACCGCATTGGCGAAATGGATGAATTAATGGCATTGGTTGCACCAAGTATTGGTGTGATTACGGCTGTAGGAGCAGCTCATCTCGAGTTTTTTGGAACTGTCAAAACAGTTGCTTATGAAAAAGGCAGAATGCTTCAAGCGCCTTCTGGATTGGTAGCAGGTAGCACAGCGTATCGTTATCCCAACACACCAAGTTATGGTTTCCTCGAGACCTGTACTTTCGCGGCTACAGCCCTTGAAGTTGATGCTGAAAGTGTTTCGTTTACCTACCATAATCAGCGTATTACTTTGGCAACACCAAGTGTGCAAATTGCTGAAAGTGCAGTGCTGGCACTTGCTCTTGCTGAAAAATTTGCGATTCCACTCGAGGTAGCTAAAACCAGACTTGAGCAGAGCCAAATCCCAAGTGGTAGGCTCCGTATTGAACGTGGCAATATCACCCTGATAGACGATGCGTACAATGCCAATCCGCTTTCAGTAGCTGCTAGTCTCGAGACACTAGCGCGTTTCTCTGGGCGTAAAGTGGCTATTCTTGGGCATATGCGCGAACTTGGTACTTATAGCCGTGAGTACCATCACGAAGTTGGCATTATCGCTGGTAAACAAGCTGATCTTGTCATTGCCATCGGCGAACATAGTGATGCTTTGGTACAGGCAGCCCTCGAGAACGGAACAGAAGCTATTGCTTACGAAACTACCGAGATTGCTAAGACACAGGTTTACAAACACATCAAAAATGGCGATAACATCCTCGTCAAAGGCTCGAGATTTGTTGCTCTCGAGCAGTTGGTGGAGGTGTTACGTGAAAAACTTTAAAGGGTGCTATGAGCGATTCTTGAGCGGGTATCAAAAAAATCTTAGGAAAATGCATGGCATATTCAGTGATGATATGAACGTGTTGCAAGCCCTTTCCCCAGTTCGCGCTTCGCTTGAACGCCCCTCTAGAGGGGTTGGGGAGAGGGTTTATCGCTCACTGCTCTTCTTGGGTTTACTCAGTATTGCCTTGGGTTGTGCCCCTGCTCGAGTTGCCTCGGGTGCGGCTGTGCAAGCATCTGGCATTGTTAGTTTAGTGGTCAATTTAGAAGGAGATGCTGTTTGTATTGCTGCTAATACCACCAGCGTGGCGTTGTTTCCTCGAGCAGCGATTCGTGGTTTAACTGGGCATGATTGGTTATCTGCTGCGGCTCGGGTGAATAGTGCCGCTTGGGTTGGTGGGGCGTGGTGGTTGGCTTTACCTCGAGCTGGTGTGATTCAAAAAGCGCAAGGTGTGCCACAAAATGTGTTTATTGCAGGGCAACCCAATTTACTTTCAAGTCGGTTGGTGTTCACCCTCGAGGGAGATGTGTTTTCTTTTGCGGGGCAGCGGGTTGGGCGTTTAGCCAAGCAACCTTCAAGCGTTATAGATGTCAAAGATAAAACTTTTGCCTTAGTTGGTCAGGATGTCTACGCCATTGCCGATGGGATTACTCGAGTGACACAACTTGCTAGTGCAGATTATTCTTTGGTTGCTGATAAGGATTCGTTTGCAACAGTTAAAGGTAAGGCAGTGCGGCAAGATAATCTGACTTATTCGCTCGAGAAACAAACAATGGTGATTCGTCGTTTTGATGGTCAGAGCATTAAAACCATTGCTTTTTCCGATATGCCATCACAAATTGCAGTTGGTGGCGATACTTTAGCAGTGGCAAGTGGCTCGAGTGTACAATTTTTTGATGCTAGAACTTTTGTACCACTGCTAACTCGAGCTTGTGAGGTGACGCGGTGAGATTTGTTTTAACAGCCTTACTTTCATGGTTTGCTGTTGGTATGTTTCTGCGTTTTGCTAAAGAACGCGGTTGGGGGCAAACTGTGCGCCGTGAGGGTCCTGCGACGCATTTGGTTAAAGATGGTACGCCAACAATGGGTGGTATTCCATTTACTTTGGTTATTTTACTGGTCTGGCTTGTTTTTGTTGGTATTCCAGGTTTATCAGATATTAAAGGTTGGGCTGTGGTTTGGTTAGCTTTTGGTATGTACTGCATTGGCGCTTGGGATGATATTGGCATTGTTCGCTCGAGAATGCTTGGGCGCGCAACTCGAGGTGATTTACCAGCTCGTTATAAATTCCCTGCTCAGATTGTTGTGGCTGCCATTTTTGCTTATGTGGTGGCTGGACAAATTTCGTTGTTTAGTAATTTCTGGTTTGATGCCTTGTTTTACTGTTTTGTTGCGGTCGGTACAGCCAATGCTGTGAATTTTTCGGATGGTTTAGATGGTTTATGTGCGGGTACAGTGGCAATTATTCTTGTGCCTTTAATTATTTCTTCGCCAATTGCAGGTATTACCATTGCTGCCTTACTTGGGTATTTATGGTTTAACGCGCCAAAAGCCCAAATTTTTATGGGCGATGCAGGTTCGCATGCGCTTGGTGGCATTGTGGCAGGTGTTTATATTACCCAAGGTTGGACTTGGGTTTTACCTATAGCTGCAATTTTCCCTGTTATGGCAATTGTGAGTGTGGTGTTGCAGGTGCTTTCCAAACGCTATAACGAACGTTTTCATGGTGTGGATAAGCGCTTATTTTTAATGACACCGATTCACCATCATTTTGAAAAACTGGGTTGGGCAGAAACCAAAGTCACCATTCGATTCCTTGCCATTACGGCTGTTGCCACCATGCTTGCTTGGAGTCTGATGAACGGCGGCAAAGCATGAAAACCCTCATTTTTGGTTTGGGGCGAAGCGGTACCAGTGTTGCTCGCCATTTAGCTAAACTCGGCTGGACAGGCGTTTGGTTTGATGATTCAGCTGAACCTTTTGGGGCTGCTGAAGCAATTGCACTGGGTTTTGCTCGACTCGAGCAATTTGATTTGCAGGGTATTGAACTGGTTGTGGCTGCCCCTGGTGTGATGATGCGCCACCCAAAAATGCAAGCCGCATTAGCAGCAGGTATTCCTGTTTGGGGCGAAGTTGAACTAGCCTTTCGTACTCAGCAATTCTCGAGTATTGGGATTACGGGTACAGCCGGCAAAGGCAGTACCACTTTACTGATTGCCCATTTGCTTGTCTCTCAGGGGTTAGATGCCAGAGTTGGTGGTAATTTTGATCCGCCACTACTCGAGGTTTTAGATGCCGAGGTTTGTGTGGTTGAACTTTCGAGTTTTCAACTCGAGCGTATCGATTTGTACCATCCTGAAGTGGCAGTTGTGACTAATATTGGTGTGGATCATGTGCGCGATCATGGTTCGCTTGAGGCGTACAAGGCTGCGAAATGGCAATTGGTCAAGAATTTAACTGCTAAGAATGCCTTGGTTTTACCTGCGTCTTTACCTGTAGCTCGAGCCACTCCTGCTGCAATCCTACCTGTACCCGAAAGTGGCGATGTCATGGCGGGTATAACCAAACTCGTGGCGCTCGAGGAAATCCCGCACACAGTGCATCCACAAAATGCTCGAGTGGCAGTTGTGGCAGCACTGGCATACTTAGAACGTATTGGTAAACCGATGGACTTAGCATGTTTACGAAAAGCTTTACTCGAATTTCTAGGTGTGCCCGGTCGTTTTGAAACCATTGCAACCCTGCAAAACACACGATTTATTGAAGACAGTATTGCCACTCGGGTTTTAGCTGTGCAAAGCGCACTCGAGAATGCACCTGCACCGATTGCTTGGATACTTGGTGGACGCGATAAACTCACACCAGAAGAACATTTTTCCGAGTTGCCTAAACTCGAGCAATTGGTTAAAAACAAGGTTAGCGTAGTACTGGCATTTGGTGAAAGTGGTCTCGAGTACGCTAAAGCCTTGCAACATATCGGTGTGAAAGTGATAGATTTAACCAAGGAAACATCTGAAAGTATTATGCCAAAAGCAGTACAACTTGGATTTGAACATGCCAAAGGTGGCAGTGTAATTTTAGCCCCACTTGGTACAAGTTTTGATTTATTCAAAAATTATAAAGCTCGAGGACAAGCATTTCGGGATGCTGTAGAACAACTCGAGAAAGGAAATCTATGAAAAAATGGCGTGTACCGTTTTTTGTGTGCTTTGCACAGACTCTTTTTGAGGTTGTATCATGTTAAAACCTTTACATCCAATACTGGTGGCTGTGCAGTTTGTATTATTTGCTTTGGGTATTCTTGCTATGGCAACTGTCGCGCCTGACAATGTGCCTAAAAGTTTAATGTTTGTAGGTATTGGTATTGCTGTGACATTTGTGGTTTCGCAAATGCGTTCAGGTGCTTCAGTGCAACTCGGTAGTTATGGTTGGGTCTTTTGTTTACTTGCTTTAGTCGCTGTGTTATTTATTGGACGTGAAATTAATGGTGTCAAACGCTGGATTCTAATTGGTGGTTTTCAATTTCAGCCATCAGAATTTGCTAAGGTTGCTTTGATAGCTTATTTCGCATCGTTTTTTGCGCGGCGTGGCTCGAGGCATGGGTTAATTTTTCCATTTGTGGCTTTAGGGGCAACGACTGGTTTTATTTTACTTGCCCCTAGTATTTCGGCAGCGGTGTTTACATTTTTACTCGGGTTGGGCGTGATGTTTATTGCTCAAGTTCCGCTGGGTCGAATTATTAGTATTGCCATTACTGCTGGGTTATTGGCTTCACCATTTATTGGAGTGGTGATTGGGCAACATAAGTACATTGGTGATCGCATTTCTGGATTTAATGAAACGCTTCGTACCGATGACCTTTGCTACAAACCCGATAAAACCCAAGTCGAATTTGCACGTTGTTTTATAGAACGTGGCGGTGTTTGGGGACGCGGACCAGCCCAAGCAAAATGGAAATTATTTGCTGAAACCGATGATTTTGTCTCGAGTACTGTGGCGCATAGTCTTGGCTTACTGGGAATTACCACGATTTTTGCGGCTTTTGCTTGTATTTTATGGATTGGTTTAGACTTACTGTACCGCCTCTCAAGATTGCAAATCTTGGATGTGGATGAACGCAACGCTGCTAGTATTTTATGCGGTGGTGGCATGTTGTTATTGGTTGCTCATGCGGCGATTAACTTAGCTGTGACGGTGGGTAAATTCCCGAATACAGGTATGACTTTACCGTTTGTGTCCGATGGTGGCTCGAGCATGATTACTTGTGCTATTGCAATTGGTTGGATGCACGCAGCGTATGCCTTATTGGTAAAACACGAAAAAGTTGCCAATCCACGAAAAGTCAGTCATCGCCAATCAGTAGCAATGCAGTAATGTGTAGGAGTTGCTTGCCCACAAACCTAGAAAATCTTATGACTCAAACCTCGAAAACAAAAATTCTGCTCTCAGCGGGTGGTACAGCCGGTCATATTTTTCCAGCTATTGCCTTATCCAGAGAACTCAAATCTCGAGGTATTGAATCGGCTTTGATTGGGGCTGCTAGTGGGATGGAAGCAGGTTTAGCTGCCACCGAAGGTCTCGAGTTTTTTGGTGTGCGTTCGGGTAAGTTGGATCGTTCGCGTCCAGACCCTAGGGCGTTATGGCGTGCGGGCATGGGTTTTTTTGATGCTGTTGGTGTTTTACGGCGTTATAAACCAACATTGGTGGTTGGATTTGGTGGTTTTGCCAGTTTGCAAGGAATGGGTGGCGCAGTCTTTACAGGTACACCACTTGCCATGCACGAAGCCAATGCGTACCCTGGTTTGGTGACACGGTTTTTCGCGCCTCGAGCCAGAGTGGTTGCTTTAGCTGACGCGGCAACAAAAATGTATTTGCAGGGTGTGAAAACGGTTGTGGTTGGTATGCCTGTGCGAGAAAATAAGGTTGCTCGGCTCGAGGCGCGAAAAAGTTTTGGTTTAGAAACCGATAAGTTTACGGTATTGGTCATGGGTGGTTCGCAAGGCAGTATGCGTTTAAATGCTTTGCTGCCAGCTTTACTCGAGCGGGCTTTAACAGGTAAGAATGCTCAAGTGCTGCATCAAACAGGGCGTGGTCGTCTTGAAGAAGTGATGCCAAAAGTTTCGCATTTGCCTTGGTACAAGTGTGCCGAGTTTGTGGATGGTAGTGCAGCTTGGAGCATGACCGATTTTGCTATCACCAGAGCTGGTATGAGCACCATTGCTGATGCCGCTTTTCATGGTGTGCCATTAGCGCTTGTACCTTTACCCAGCAGTGCCGAAAATCATCAAATCAAAAATGCCCAAGCCCTTGAAGCTCGAGGGGCTGGTGTTTGTGTGCTCGAGTCCGAGTTGGAAGCCGAACTTTCGGGTCTTGACGGTAAACTCATTAGCGGTATGCTGTCGTGCTTTGACGTTGTGCATTATAGTGCATGGCAACAAAAAATTTTACAATTCAGTCCAGCAGGAGCAGCAAAACGCCTTGCAGACGCGATACTCGAGGGGTTATGAGAGCAGAGAAAAGAGAAAAAAGAAAAGATGAAAGAAGGTCGTTACCTTTTTCTTTCCTCTTCGTACCTTCCTCTTTCTTGAAAGGAAACTCATGCACTACCATTTAATGGATGTTGGCGGTATTGGCATGAGTGGTTTAGCCTTAATTTTGCAGTCGTTTGGGCATCGGGTTTCTGGGTGCGATAAAAATGTATTTGATAAAACCCGTGAACTCGAGGCGCATGGTATTGCTGTGGCACATGGGCACGATGTTTCGCATGTGACTGTTGATGTGGATGCTTTGGTGTTATCCACAGGTATTCGTGCCGATGAACCTGAAGTGGTTTTTGCTCAGGCTGCTGGCAAAACGGTGATGCGTCGTATCGAGTTGCTGGCAGATTTGATGCGACAAAAACAGGGTGTTTCGGTGGCGGGTACACATGGTAAGACCAGTACCAGTGCTATGGTGGCAACAGTTTTTCAGGGTTGTGATGCCGATCCGACAGCTGCTGTTGGTGGCGAAGTTGCCGCTATTGGTGGCAATGCTAAAGTGGGCTTAGGTAAGCATTTTATTGCCGAAATAGATGAATCCGATCCGCTGTTTGCCAATGTTACTTCTGATATTGCCATTATTACCAATATCGAAGATGACCACGTAGCATTAGACGAAGATGATGTTCGTAACAATTATCATGCCAGTGTTGAAGATTTACACAATGCTTTTCGGGTGTTTGCGCTCAATGCTAAAAAAGTGGTGTATTGTGCTGATTGGCATTCACTCGAGCAAATTTTGGCAGGTTGTCTCGAGAATGCAGTTTCTTATGGGATCGAACGTGGTGCGTATCGTGCTGAGAATTTGTCGCTCGAGGGTGGTCAGCCAACATTTACATTAACGCTGCATGGTCAAAAACTGGTGGATGTGCGTTTGATCGTACCTGGAGCGCATAATGTACTTAACGCGGTGGCAAGTTTAGCTGTAGCCCATCTCGAGGGTTTGGATTTGGTGAAAGCTGCGGCTGCCTTAGCCGATTTCCCTGGGGCTGGTCGGCGCTGGGAAATACTTGGTGCTTTCCAAGAAGCTTTGCTGGTGGATGATTACGCGCATAATCCAACCAAAGTCAATGCTGCAATTCGCGGTGCGTTATCGTATGGGCAGCGTGTGCGGGTGATTTTTCAGCCACATCGTGTGATTCGTACAGCCAGAGATTGGGAGCGTTATGTTGAAGTTTTACAACAAGCTCACGAAGTCCTACTGCTTGACATTTACACTGCAGGAGAAAAAGCCATCGCTGGCGTAAATTCACAACGTATTTTAGAAAAAATGCAAAGTCAAGGATTCCAAAACGTGCATTACTACCCAAGTTTAGCTGCTGTGAAAAATCATGTACTTAAAACGGCTCAAAGCGGTGAGTTAATTGTTTCAATGGGCGCAGGTGATGTTACCAAAGTATTGCGTGAAGTACTGCAAGAAGCTCGAGGTGGTTTGTGAATGCGGAGGCGTGTACTGTGATGGTGGCAGCCAGCACTAAAGGTGCACCTCGAGTGGTGCGTTTATCGCAATTCACTACACTTGGCGTGGGTGGCGAAGCTGAGTTATGGGTTTGCCATGATTTGCCCGAGTTACTCGAGGCAACGACTGCGCCATACCGTGTTTTGGGTGGTGGTAGCAATTTAATTGTTTCTGACGCTGGTGTTTCTGAACGGGTTATTCGACTTGGTGGTGAGTACAGCAAAGCTGATTTAACCCCTGAATTCGAGACAGATACCCATGTTTTTACGGGTTGGGTTGGGGCAGCTAAACCGATTCCTGGTTTTGTTCGTGATTTGCAACGTCGTGGTTTATCGGGTTTAGAGGGTTTATGGGGTGTGCCAGCCCAAATTGGTGGGGCAGTACGAATGAATGCAGGTACGCGATTTGGTGAAATGGCAGATTGTTTAGTGGCATTAGAAATTGTTGTGGATGGTCAAGCCAAAGTGTTTACGCCACAAGAGCTTGGTTTTGTGTACCGAAATTCCAATCTTCCACAGGGTAAAAATGGCGTTGGTATCGTGACCAAAGTTAAATTAAAACTCGAGAAATCCACACCCGAAACGGTTCAAGAGCGTATGAATTTTGCCGATGAAGCCCGTAAAGGACAACCGCATTGGCGCACTTTTGGTTGTGCTTGGAAAAATCCTGTGGGTCAAAGTGCTGGGCGTATGGTAGATCAGGCGGGCTTAAAAGGTACAAAAATAGGAAACGCCATGATCTCACTAGAACATGGTAACTTTATAGTCAATCTAGGTGGTGCAACTGCATCGGATGTGATTTCGCTCCTCGAGAAAATCGAGGCGACACTGGCATTGCCACTCGAACGTGAAGTCGAAATCTGGGGTGAGATATGAAGTACAAAGAAAGAAAAGAGGCAAGAGAAATGGAGTTTGAGCCTTCCTCCTTCCTCCTTTCGCCTTCGTCTCGAGTTGTTTGGCGTGGTTTTTTTGCACTTGGTGTGATTGTATTTGCCTTATTTGCCAGTAGCTGGTTTTTCTTGCCAGTGGATAAAGTCTTGGTGTCTGGTAGTAAAAACTTGGATGCCAAAGAAGTTGCTCGGATGGCAGGGGTAGCTCGAGGTAATCCGTGGTTATGGGTTTCAACAGCTCGAGCTGCGGCATTGGAACGTGAACCATGGGTGCGAAAAGCCAGTATTGTGAAGAAATTCCCTGACACTGTAACCATTCAACTCGAGGAACGTGTGCCACTTGCTATGTGGAAAAGAGCTGGTAAATTTGAAGTCATTGCCGAAGATGGCACAGTCTTACCAACTGCCAGTGCCAAACTTACCCTCGAGGGTGAAAGCCAAGCCCGTTTTGCCGAGGCGTTAACTGTGGCTCGAATAGCTCGAGATATGGGTGCTAAACGAGTTAAATTTGATACTAATGGTTTTTCGGTGGGGTTTGCGAACGCCGAAATCTGGGTGGAATCATTTGAAAGTTTGATGAAATACGGAGAAAGTGTCAGAATGATGGTTATGCAATCTCGAACAAAGCGGGTTAATGTGTATTCTTGGGGGGTGAGCGCGCAATGAACTCAAGCACAGATAGCCGCTTAATTGTTGGTTTAGATATTGGAAGTACTAAGATTACCACAGTGATTGGTGAAGTTGGTCCAGATAATGTTCTGGATATTATTGGTGAAGGTACAGTGCCATCCGAAGGTTTAAAAAGAGGTGTGGTTGTTAATCTCGAGCGAGCCACTGCCAGTATTCGTGCAGCTATTAATGCTGCTGAGCGTGTGGCTGGAGCATCTGTACACGATGTCTATGTGGGTGTAGCAGGTGGGCATTTAAGTGCTTTAACCAGTCATGGTTTAGCAGCGATTCGCCGTGGTCAACAAATCGCTCGATCAGATATTGACCGAGCTGTGGAAAATGCCAGAGCTGTGCCTTTAGACCCAAACCGTGAAGTGATTCATGTTTTACCTCAGGAATACACTGTAGATGGGCAAGAAGGCATCAAGAACCCCTTAGGAATGCATGGTGTGCGTCTCGAGGTGGATGTGCATATTGTGACGGGTGCACAAGGTCCTTTAGCCAATTTACGACACTGTGTTTCACAAGCAGGTGTCCATGTTAATGGTTTGGTGTTACAAGGTTACGCCAGTGGTTTAAGTGTGCTCGAGCCAGCCGAAGAAGATACCACCACAGTTTTAATTGATATTGGTGGTGGCACAACCGATGTAGCCGTGTTTCGTCGTGGCAATTTAGCCCACAGTGCTGTGTTACCACTGGGTGGCGAACATGTCACCCAAGACTTAGCACAAATCCTGAAAATTCCAGCTGACGAAGCTGAACGGGTCAAAAAGAAATATGGCAGTGCAGTTCCAGAACTTGCTGACCCAGAACTGAATTTGGAATTAACCCAAAATGGTGTGGTACCAAGTGTCTCGGCATTTGATTTAAGCCGCATTATCAAACCTCGAGTTGCTGAAATTTTTAACCTAGCCCGAGCCGAAATAGATAGTGTGCTCGGACCTGTCGAACTGATCGCTGGTGGTGTGGTCTTAACAGGTGGTACTGCCCTGATGCGAGGCGTGGTTGAGTTAGCTCGAGAGCGCTTTAAATTGCCTGTGCGGGTCGGTAAACCACGCAGTGTTGCTGGTGGTTTAAATAATCTGATTGGTTCGCCTACCCATGCAACTGTGGTTGGTTTAATTTGGTACGGCATGGAACACGCTGCTGGTAGTGGTGCAATCCGCCCAGAAGCTCCAGAAATGCCCATCGAAGAAACCTTAGTTGCTGCTACTTCTAACCCAGATTTCTCCCGCATTGAACGCCTCGAGCCTCGTATGGAACGTGCCGAGGGTACACTTGAAACCATTCAAGAACGTGATCGTTTAGCAGCTTCGGATAAACCAGGTTTGCTTGATCGTATTCGGGGTTTCTTTAAGGATTGGTTTTAATGATACCAACACTCATTTTTTTTGATAGAATTTCAACCCGCGCAAACAGATTTTGCGCTCGGGAGGCATAATCGTGCATGGAGCTAAGATTCGGGTAGTCGGACTGGGTGGCGCTGGTAACAACGCTGTCAACCGCATGATTGAAAACGGTTTAGATGGTGTGGAGTTTATTGCGGGTAACACCGATGCCCAAGTACTTTCCAAAAGCCATGCCGAGTATCGTATTCAAATGGGTGATCGTATCACCCGTGGTTTAGGGGCAGGCGCAGACCCTGATGTTGGCGAAAAAGCCGCCGAAGAAGACCGCGAAACCATCAAAGAGCATTTGGCAGATACAGATTTAGTTTTTATTACAGCTGGAATGGGTGGTGGCACAGGTACGGGTAGCGCACCTGTGGTAGCAGAAATTGCTCGAGAAATGGGTATTTTAACCATTGCTATTGTTACCCGACCATTTCGTTTTGAAGGTCCAAAGCGTTTACGGGTTGCTGAAGAAGGTATTAAAAAGCTTTCCGAGCGCGTTGACGGCATGATTATTGTTAATAACGAAAAATTGATTCAAGCCAACGATAAAAAAGTTTCTTTAAAAGATGCTTTCTTGATGGCTGACCGAGTACTTTATTATGGTATCAAAGGTATTTCTGATGTCATTAACTCGAGCGGCATGATTAACGTGGATTTTGCCGATGTGAAAAATCAGCTCAAAGATGCAGGTAGTATCCTCATGGGTATCGGTGCGGGACGTGGTGATAAGTTAATCGAAGAAGCTGTTGCCAGTGCGATTCATTCGCCATTGCTCGAGCGTAGTATCGAAGGTGCAAAAAAGATTTTAATTAACATCACAGGGCATGAAGACAAAGTGACGTTGTCCGACACTTACGAAATTGTGAACCGAATCACCGAAGCCACAGGCTTTGACCAGAACACAGTTGAAGTCTTATTTGGTGTTGCTTACGACGAAAGCGCAGGCGATGAAATCCGAGTGACTGTGGTTGCCAGTGGCTTTAACGAAACACCTGGTTTAGGTAATTTTATTCGTGGTTCGCAACAATCGCCATTAACCCCACCATTTCAAAATATCCCAAATCCCAATAATTCCCCAGATATTTACGAAATCCCAACTTTTTTGCGTTGGCAAGATAAAGATAATAAACGTTAAAAGACTAAACAAAAAAGACGAAAGCTTTGGCTTTCGTCTTTTTTGTTTCAAGAATTATCTTTTAAGTAAATCACGAATTTCGGTTAACAATGCCTGATCGGGTGTAGGACCGGCTGGAGCAGCTGGTGCTTCTGGCTTTTTCATACGAGCCATTGCTGCATTCATTGGAACCACAATAACGAAGTAAACAACTGCTGCAAGGATCACAAAAGCCACCACTGCGTTGATAAAATTACCAATCAAAATGGGTCCGAGTTTGATGCTCGAGAAATCTGGTGAACCGCCTAAAGCACCAATCAATGGTGTGATGACATCTTTCACCATTGAATCTACGATCTTACCGAATGCCCCACCGATGATAACACCAACTGCTAAATCTACAACGTTCCCACGTAACAAGAAATTCTTAAAGCCTTCAATCATATGAGTACCTCCCCTTCTTTCTTTGAATTGCCCGTAAAGTCTAAGCCATTTGTGTTCCAAAAAGCAATTCAAAAGTGTGAAAGAACCAACAGTTACGCACGACGTTCTTTGACAGCGTGGGCGCTATAGCCAAATTGTGGCAAGCTACTCTGGGCATTCTCGAGAATGACTCGAGCTAATTCACCAAGGTTTTTGCCACCACTGCGGACATCCATTTTGAGTTTTTCACGTAAATTTGTCAGACTGATATCGTCAAGCATCAATTCTGTGCCGTAACGCAAAGTGCTTGGGCTAACAATCAGTAAATCTGCTTCGGCTGGCGTAATATTCTCGAGGAAACAACGCCCAGTCAGTAAACCAGCCACGGTAGTAACCGTACCAAAGGTTTTATTCTCGAGTGCTCGAACTTCGATATGTAAACCCCGCACTGCCCGTAAAGGCTCGAGGGCAAGATCTAAAATTGGGGCGAACAATTTACCTGTTCCAAGAATCACTCGAGTGCCAGGTACGGCTTTTGGCAACGGTGGCAATTCGCCGCTGAGAAAATCACGTACCATACCCACACCATTCTCGAGCATTGGGTAACCTTCGTAGGCTTCTTCTGGTGGTAGCGGTTCGCCAGCCAGAATATAAAATTCATCGGATGGAAAAATAAATCGCGTGCCACGTTCCTCGAGCAATTTTTTCTGCCACTTATGAGCGATACGCAGCACATCCTTGGCTTCTGGAGCAGTGTAAGGACGTAACTCGGGCAGATTGCGCCGATGGTCGGTTAAACCAAGTGGTACACAGGCAACCGATAAGACATTTGGTAAACTACTCAGGTATTCAAGCGATTCCTCGAGATACTGCCCATCGTTACGGCTTGGCAACAAAACAAGTTGCGTGTACAAATCAATTGGCTCAAGACGTTTTAAGGTGTCTTGAATTTTGGTACTTTCAGGGTCTTTGACTTTTAAGCGCCACCATTTCATCATATCTGCCCGCAAAGCCTGATCGGTACTGTGCACCGAGACATACAAAGGCGAGAGATTCTCCGAGATAATTCGGTCAAAATCGGCTTCGGATAAATTGGTTAGCGTTACAAACGAACCATACAAAAACGACAAACGATAATCATCATCCATCACATATAAACTCTTACGAAATCCCTTAGGCATCTGGTGTACATAACAAAACTCGCATTTATTGGCACACAATTTAATACCATCAAACAGCACTTCACTAAACTCGAGACCAGGATCTTCCCAAGAGACACGAAATTCAAAAGTACTACTATCAACGCGTTGCATCTCGAGGGTCACATCACCCGCTTCGAGTTCACGCCGGTACGCCAGAATATCGGTAATGGCATTGCCATTGACGCGCAGCAAGGCATCACCGGCTTGTACACCCGCTTGGGCAGCCGCAGAATCAGGTTCAACCCTCGAGACAAAAGCAGGATGAACAGGGGAGAGCAAAGACATCATGCCTCGAGTGTAGCGTACTCGGCGCTGAGAAACGAGGGACGACCCGCATTAAGCGCCAACCAGTACTGTGGCACTGGAGGTAATACAAACATCTGTACTCGAGCGTAACTCACCTTCGAGTTTGACCAGAAAACCATTGAGTGTGGTTTTCCAAGTCACTTCGACCACATGCCATTCAATCAAATGCTCGAGATTCGCCAGCACAGGACGACGAAATTTCATGGTAAATTCTAAACCAAGCATCGAGCTTTCTCGAGAAAAATACGAAGCTGTTACCCCCATCGTCAACCCAGAAGTTTGAGTACCACTAGCAATGGTGTCTGAAAACCCCTGAGTTAAAGCTGCCTCGAGACGATGATGCACAGGATTAAAATCCTGCACTAAACTCGAGAAAGCAGCAATTTCTGCTGAGGATAACAAGATTTTCTGACGAAAAACCTCTCCAACTTCTGGCATGACTCGAGTGTAAACTATTCGTATGGAACCACGCATTCTTGGGCGTTCAGGGATTGCCGTTGACGGTATGGGCTTAGGTTGCTGGGCAATCGGTGGACCCTTCTGGGATCGTGGTGGCTACATGGGTTACGGCACTGTGGACAGCGCAGAAGCCAAACGGGCATTGCAATGTGCCCTCGAGCTTGGCATTCGTTTTTTTGATGTAGCAGGTGTTTACGGTTGTGGTCAAGCTGAAACACTGCTTGGAGAAGCAATTAAAGCCTACCCAGATGTGATTATTGCTGCAAAGTTCGGCTACATTTTTAGCCAAGACCCACCTGCTGTCATAGGTAAAGATATTTCCCAAAAAGGTATTCAAACTGCGCTCGAGCAAAGCCTGAAACATTTACAACGCGAGTACATTGATATTTACCAACTGCACTTATTTGATTTACCACTCGAGCAAGCCCTTGAAGTCAGCGCAATTTTAGATGGATTCCAACAACAAGGACTGATTCGAGCTTACTCGTGGTGCAACGAACAAGCCACAACAATTGAACAATTTGCTCGAGCCAGCCATGCCAGTGTGATACCAATTTTACTCAATGTTTTAGAAGGTAACAAAGATTTACTAACCCTTTGCGAAACCCTCGAGTTAGGTATGATTATTCGCCGACCACTGGGTATGGGCTTACTGACAGGCAAAATCCAAGTGGGTCATGTGTTCGATTCTCAAGATATGCGAATCCGTTTCAAATGGAATCTCGAGCATGGTAAACAAGCTCAGCAACTCGAGCAATTGCAGAGCATTCAAGAATTACTCACCCAAGGCGGCAGAACCCTGGCTCAGGGTGCACTGGCTTGGCTTTGGGCGATCAATCCCAACATTGTACCCATCCCAGGATTTAAGACCGTAAAACAAGTTGAAGAGAACGTTGCTGCAATGCAATTCGGGGCTTTACCAGCAGTTACATTGCTCGAGATTGAACAAATTCTGAAAGGAGCAAATGCCAAATAGTTTCCCAGTTGTTGCTCGAGCCGATGCCAGAATTTTGATTTTAGGCTCAATGCCAGGTGTGGCTTCACTAAAGGCACAAGAATACTACGCACATCCTCGTAATGCCTTCTGGAGCATACTCGAGGCACTGTACGGCATTCCTCGAGTTGCACCTTACGCGCAACGGCTCGAAGCGTTGCAAAACGCTGGTATTGCCCTTTGGGATGTGCTCGAGTCCTGTGAACGCCAAGGCAGTTTAGATAGCGCAATTATTCCTGAAAGTATTGTTGTCAATAAAATTCCAGAATTACTGATTAGCTTACCAAACCTCGAGATGATTGCTACAAATGGTGGTACAGCCAGCAAATTATTTAAAACCCATGTTTGGCAAACCATGCCACCCTCGAGTCTGCGCTGGCAGCAATTACCCAGTAGCAGCCCAGCCAATGCCAGAATTAGTCTCGAGCAAAAAATAGTGATTTGGCAAGAACAATTATTGCTTGATTGAAATTTGGATAGCTCGAAATGTGAAATCGAGATGGTACAGTACTCGAGAAATGGTTAAACGTATCATTCAATCCTGTACGTATCTCGTTTATGGAAACTGACCTTTTGCGCCCACGCACACCACTACCCAGTGCGCCACGTAATTTCTTTGAACTCGAGCGCTACTCGAGCATTAAACGCTTCTGGGATTTACTCGAGGGGTGTCACTCACATGGTTTTGCTGTGGTCGTGCCATCCCGTACCGAACCCAGTTTGTGCCGCCGAGCAATTACAGGGATTACTCGAGCCAAAGCAGGTGGTTTAATCAATGATGCTGCGCTAAGTACAGCCTTGCTCGAGGATGAAGATATTGCCTTAGAAGCTTTTAACCTCAGTCCTGAAGCCAGAGAAGCAGTTCAGAAATTACTTGAAGGCTACCGAGCACCATTGGTGGAAATACTCAGTACCACCTACCAACTCGAGTTTGATATTCAACTGGCATTTACCGCCCGACGTGAAATGCTGATGCGAGCCAGTGCAGCTTTTGTGCCATTGCCATATCTCGAGCCGCCCTTTCCAGTTTCTTGGAAACTCGAGCCGATTCGCTGGCGCAGAGACGATTATAAAGTTCTGCTTGAGCGTGCAGCTTCTGGGCTGCTGTGATTTTTGACCAATACAGCAAAAAATACTGTGTAAAATACCCATTGTGAAGTTTTCTCGAGTCTTCGGTTTTGTCCTGGCAGCATTTACTTTGCTGACTGTGTCTTTTTCTGCCAATTCGGGCTGGACAAGTAAAGAACTTGCAACGTTACAAAGCCTATGGTTGGACAGTCTACCCGAAAAGCCCTCAGACCCAAGTAATGCCTATGCAGATAACCCAAAAGCTGCTGAACTAGGGCAAAAATTTTTCTTTGATACCCGTTTTTCTAAAGATGGTACGGTTTCTTGTGCCACTTGTCATATGCCCCAAAATGGTTTTGTGGATAATTTACCTCAAGCCAAAGGCATTGGAACAACGACCCGTAAAACCATGAACATTGTTGGTGCCGCTTATGGTAAATGGTTCTTCTGGGATGGACGTGCAGATGCCTTATGGAATCAAGCACTTGGACCACTCGAGAGTGCAGTAGAACATGGTGGCACCCGTACTCAATACGCAAAGACTATCGCAAAGGTGTATCGCAGTAGTTATGAAAGTGTTTTTGGACAAATCCCCAATCAAGATTTTTGGAATGACATTCCTGATAGAGCAGGACCTACTGGTAATGCTAATCAACAACGTGCTTGGCAAAATATGAATCCACAACAACAAGAAACAGTAAACCGAATATTTGCCAATCTGGGTAAAGCCATTGCTGCTTACGAAATGAACCTTAAACCAGGACGCTCGAGATTCGATCAGTACGTTGGTGAATTGGTCAATACATCAGCTGATGGTTCAACTGCCGCAAGTAACTCGAGTCAAACACTATCAGAACAAGAAATAGCTGGTTTACGATTATTTATTGGTAAAGCCAATTGCATTGAATGCCATAACACTCCACGTTTTACCGATGACAGCTTTTATAATGTTGGTGCGCCTGACTTAGCCAATATTGCTTTCGATAACGGACGACAAAATGTGTACAGAACAGCAATACTCGCTGAATTTGGTTGCCGTAGTACCTATTCGGATAATACAGATCGTTGTCCGTCGGTGCAAAACACAGCAGAAACCCCTGCTTTTCTAGGAGCGTTCAAAACACCAAGCCTACGCAATGTTGCAGAACACGGACCTTACACACATGCAGGGCAGTTGGCTTCACTCGAGGATGTGGTGATGCACTACAGCAAAGCCCCCTCTGCCAATGTTGGTGAAAATGTGATCAAACCCTTAAATTTAACACCAACCGAACAAAGCCAATTGGTGGCTTTTCTTGAGTCTTTAACAGCGCCAATTAACGCGCCTGCTTCGATGCTGATCTCGCCAATAATGCCGTAACTATAAAATATGCTTACCTAATAAGCTGGCAGCCATTTTAACCATCACAGCGGCGGTCATATTTTCACGGTCTAGCACTGGATTGACTTCTACTAAATCTAAGCTACTGACTTTTTGAGTATCTGCCAGTAATTCCATTAACAAATGTGCCTCTCGGTAAGAAATACCACCAGGCACAGGTGTACCAACCCCAGGAGCAATACTTGGGTCGAGTGAATCGGCATCAAAAGAAACATGCCACTGCTCGAGGTGAGCTAAGTGTGCTCGAGTTTGTTCGACAATTGTTGCCATACCTAAACGGTCAATGTCTTTCATGGTGAACACTTTAATACCTTTTTGTTGTTCGGTTTGCATGTACTGCCTAAGTAGTTCACCCTCTTTGCTATCCACGCTGCGAATACCAATCATGACAATATCTTCTGGGCGGACTTTTGCACCAATACCACCAATACCCACTAAGCGAGCATCGCCTAAACCAATTAAACTGGCTACAGGCATACCATGAATATTGCCACTTGGACTGATTTCAGGCACATTAAAATCGGTATGAGCATCCACCCAAATTAAGCCTCGTCGTTGCCCACGAAAAGCACCAGCTACAGTTCCCATACTCATCGAATGATCGCCGCCAATGGCAATGGGAAAGACATCAGACTCGAGTGCAGCCAGTATTTGGGCTGCGTTTTCACAAGCCGCTCGGATTTCCTCGAGATAATGCGGGTCGGTGCTGGAACGATCTATGGTTTCCACTATTTTGACAGCCACATTACCAAGGTCTACAACATCGTGCCCAAGGTCACGTAGGGTCTCTGAGAGTTGTGCGTAGCGCAAAGCACTTGGTCCCATGTCCACACCACGCCGCCCTGCTCCTAAATCCATTGGAATGCCAAGGATCCGAATCTTCTTTTGCTTTTGCATGCCGCAAAGTATCATGCTGCTCAGAACCGCAGATAAGCAAAATGTTAGACTACCCATAATGTTGCTCGAGAAAGAACAAATTCGTACCGAAGCTGCTCGTCATCACCGTGAAGTGTTCGCTGTGCAAGCCGATGATATTGACGAACTTGACCATGTCAATAACAGCGTCTTTTTGCGTTACGCAGATCGGGCAGCCATTGCCCATGCAGCTAGAGTGGGTTTAGATTTTGCCACTATGCGCGGACTTGGTGTTGTGCCAGTGGTGCATGGTCATACCATTAAGTACAATAAATCGGCGTTGCTTGGGCAAACACTCGAGGATTACACTTGGATTGAAAGCTGCCAAGGTATTCGTTCGGTGCGGCGGCATGAAATTCGTTGTTTAGAAGAGAACACTTTGTTAGTAGAAATCAAAACCGATTGGGTTTGGGTTGACCCGATCACCCAACGACCAAAACGAGTGGCTCCTGAAATTTTAGTTGCCTTTGGGTTGTAGTCATGACTGATACCCATGCACATATCAATCTCGAGGCGATCAAAGCTAATACTAAAATCTTATCTGACTTCGCCAATCGCCCTGTGCTTGCACCAATCAAAGCCGATGCGTATGGGCATGGTGCGGTACGTGTAGCCCAAGTGCTCGAGCCTGAAAGACATGTTATCGGTTTTGCCATTGCCACCAGTTCTGAAGCCCTCGAGTTACGAGCCGCTGGTATCTGCAAAGATATTTTGCTGCTCACACCGCCGCCACCAGAACAAATCGCTATTCTGATTCATAACCAAATCAGTTTTGTCATCTCGAGTAGCGCCGAACTGAGTGCGCTTTCGAGCGAAGCGACAGCCCAAAATGAACGCCCAAAAATTCATTTGAAAATCAACACAGGCTTAAATCGGCTAGGCGCAAACCCTCGAGAAGGTGCAGAAATCCTCGCCAAAACGGTGCACTCAAGCGTTGAATTAATCGGCATCATGACCCACCTTGTGGATTCCGAAGATATCCCAGCCATACACGCTACAGAACAAATTAAGCGCTTCAAAAACTTCCTCGAGACACACCAACCAGCTGTGCAATACCGCCACGCTGCCAATACAGGCGCAGTACTCAACAAAACCTTACAAGCCGAATTTGATTTGATACGCCCAGGTATTGGTTTATACGGTTACGCTCCAGGAGCAGATTGCGAAAATATTCTGCCACTCGAGCCAGCCATGAACTTAAAAGCCCGAGTCATTCACATTAAAAACCTAGAGCAAGGCGAACCAGTCTCGTATAACGCCACTTGGACAGCCCCACAAGCAACGCGGGTTGCCACCGTGCGTTTAGGCTATGCCGATGGCTACCCTCGAGCAGTTTCGAGTAAAGCGCAAATGCTACTGCACGGACAAAAAGTCCAACAAATCGGACGAGTCTGCATGGATCAATTACTGCTTGATATTGGCGAAGTAGAAGCAGAATATGGTGATATGGTCGAAGTTTTCGGGGCTAAGCAAATAACCGCTGACCACGTTGCAAACTGGGCAAATACCAATAGTTACGAAATTCTCACAGGCATTGGTGCTCGAGTGCCACGTCAATACAGTGTTTAGATACCGTTCAACCCAGCAATCATCGCTATACTCGAGGTAACGCTATGAGCCAACCAAGTGTTACAGCAAAAACTGAATTCGAGCAACGCCTCGAGCAATTTGATGCTGTTGTGCAAAGTAACCCCAGTGAAGCCCTGACCATTGCCCAATCTAGTCTTGCACTAGCCACTACCCAACACCAGTGTGGCAAGGTTTATGTGCGCTTAGGTTTAGCCCAAAGACTCTTATCGCAATTACACAATGCCGAAATAAACAACAACAAAGCCCTCGAGATTTTTTTACAACACAACGACCTCGAGAATCACACCCTTGCTTTGATATCAGCAGGTGCAATTGAAATTTACAGTGGCAAACGCGAACAAGCCTACCACCATTTAATGAAAGCCCTTGAACAAAGCCGAACCATTCAACACAAACTCTACGAAGCTCGAGCCTGCAATACACTGGGCGCATTATTTGACTGGTACAGCAATGCCAGCATTGCCCTCGAGTACTTATTAGAAGCTTTACGATTGATGCGAGAATTGCAAGAAACCATGATGGAAAACATTATTTTATCCAACATTGGTGCGATTCATTACCGCCAAGGAGAATACGAAAAAGCCCTCGAGTATTACAACACCAGCCTTGAAGGATTACGCATTCTTGGTGCCGAATTACACATTGCCCACGGAGAACTCAATATTGCTGAAAGTCTGATTAAATTAAACAGACCTACCGAAGCCGAAACAATCATACAAAATGCCATTCAAGGTGTACAGAACCAACAAGATATTCTAGGAGAAAGCTTTGCCTTACGTACCCTAGGAACAGCTCGGTTGGCTCAACAAAAAAATACAGATGCCTTAACCGCATTTCAAACTGCTTATGAAATTGCTGACAAGCACCAATTACTCGAGGAAAAAAGCCTTGCCCAACTTGGCATCGGACAAGCCCATATCGCCCTTGGGCAAGCCAACCAAGCATTAACGGTACTGGCTCAAGCTAGGCAAGGTTTAAGCCAAAGCAGTGCCGAAAACCAACTCGAGGTTTTAAAAGCCATCGTGACTGCCAATGAGCAACTAGGACAATACAAAGAAGCCCTTGAAACCCAACGTCAATACACTGCACTCGAGCAGCAATACCGCGAAACCAATTCGCAGCGCTACGTGCAAAGCCTGATGTTACGTTTTGAATTATCCGAAACCCAACGCGAAGCCACAGCTGCAATAAAACGTAACAAAGACCTCGAAAGTGTGATCCAAGAAAAAGAACAACTGACCGCAGAACTCGAGCGATTAAGCCTCCAAGACCCACTGACGGGCTTATACAATCGCCGTTACCTCGAGCAACACTTTGCACAATTACTCGAGGTTTTTCAGAACCAAGCCCACGATGTTACTGTGGCATTACTCGACATAGATCATTTCAAAAATATCAACGATCAGTACTCGCATTTAATTGGCGACCAAGTGCTACGGCAAATAGCCCAGTTGCTCTTAAAAAATTTGCGTCCAAGCGATATCACTGTGCGCTTTGGTGGAGAAGAATTTCTGGTCATACTGCCAAGCACCAACCCCGAAATTGCTTACACACTTGCAGAGCGTTTACGAAAAAATGTACAACAACACGCGTGGTACAGAATCCATCAGCATTTACAAGTCACCATCAGCATCGGACTAGCCACACTCGAAGCAACGGATACAACCGAGCAATTACTGACTCGAGCTGACCAGAATTTATACAAAGCCAAACAAAACGGACGCAACCAAGTCATCAAAAATTAATTCAATAATCGTTGCACTTCCCGACCACGTTGCAACTCGATAAACACGGCTTCAAAGCGATCACCTCGAGATACCGCTAAGCCTTGCAAACCATCATACGCTTCATCCGTCAAAGGCTCGAGGTGCAACACAAACTGATACGCTTCTAAAGCCAGCAATGGCTCGGATGCTTCGGCATTTTGAGCCATTGCCAACACTCGAGCAACTAACAAATTCTGTAAACGCTGCCGCGTCTGAGCAGCCCAATCTGTTTCGGCAAAAGGCAAGAATTCACCAGTATAAGCCGCTTTTAATTGCTCGAGTGATGAATCAGGATTTCGTAACAATGCCTCGAGTGAATGCACATCCCACTCGATTTTTAAGTACTCCGATAACTCATACCGCCCAGCCTCGAGTGGTAAAGGATCAAAATTCACCACCGAAACACTGGTTAATGCCAAACGCAATTTACGAATTGCCACCCTGAAATAATCCGTGGCTAAACGCGCACCTTCCCAAACCGCACTGACTAAATCTTTTTGCAAACTTGAGCCTTGGCTAAGCAAAAAAGCCAGTACTTCCTTAGATTTAGAAAGTGGCACATCAACTTCTACATCATCAATCAAAACTTGAAAATCACCCAGCGAACGCACTTTCAGCACAGGACGAGTGTCTCGCTCCACTGACACAGACTCGAGCAAAGCGAACAAATTCTTGACTCGAGTTTTGTACAACGGATTAGGTAATAAGTGTTCTTTATAAAAAGGCTCGAGCACCGAGAAATCTGAAAGCAAAGGTGTGTCGTGTTGCACAGAATCATCTATTTTCTGAAAAGCTATTGCAATACTTTCTGAGCTACTTTCACCTAAGTAAAATTGACAAGCCCCAACAAACATATATGCACGGATTTCGTCCCAAATAAAAAGATTCAAAGGAATTGCCTTAGTAAAAAAATCTATTGCAACCACATAATCCTTTTTACAAAATGCAATCAGAGCTTCCGTAAAAAAAATGCCATTCTGATTTTGATCCGAACCCTGCTCGAGCAATTTTAGTTCTGCAAGTAGCTTTTCAGCCTCGAGTAGATTGCCAGTCAAAGTAGTCACTTGAGTTAGCGAAGAACGGTGCAAAAAAGCATATTCAAATTGAACATCTTTTATCAGGTGCAAAGATTGCTTAAAACAATTCGCAGCTTTTGCGGGTTTATTCAAAGCATAAAAAGTTAAACCTTGTTGACCAAGCAAAAGAATACTTGCTCGCCCATGTTTTTGTCCTACTAAACGAATCCCAATGTCAACACAATCCAAAGCAACTTGTAAACGACCGTGTGTTAAAGCAACATCTACCCAATTGTTATACATCTCAAGTTTTGGTCGAATTGCACCTAAAGTATCATAAATGCGGACTGCTTCAGTAAAAGCCGCATCAGCTTCATTATGTTTTTTTAGCTCACCATATATTGTGCCTATGTTTGTCAAACCTTTTGCATAATGAATTGGATTATCTAAACTCTTAGCAATTTGTATGCCTTGACTTGCATATACCAATGCTTCGGATAAGCGACCCATTGAAAACAATTGAAACCACCCTGAGTTATATAACTCGAGGCGAAATCTTGGATTATTTTCGGTTTGTAAACCCTCTTCAACAATTGCCAATGCTTGGGAATAGCGACCATGAAACGCTTCTATTTGCGCCAAAATAGCTTTTTCATATCCAGAAAGTGTTTTTTCTTGTGATAACTCTTGTAAAATAGACTTGCTATCTGCAACTGCACCAGTAACGTACAAAGTATAACCCAACATAGATAAGAGTTGTTGTGTCAGATACTTTTTTGGAACAGGTTGCGAGATTTTTTTTAGTAATGAATACTCATGTCGTTGTAAAAAAATCGGTGCAACTTTTTCTAATACTTTAACTGATGCTGACCAATCTCGAGCGGCACAAAAATGCTCGAGAGCAATTAAAGGCTTATCTTGTTTTAAGTATAGTTGACCCACTAAAACTCTAAATTTGATATGCCGCGCCGAATCTAACTCGAGTTCTTTGCTTAAAACCTCGAGAAACAACTGATGTGGGCGGTACTCGGTGGTGGAAATTGGCATGAGAGGTAAACCAATAGCCAAGACTGTTTCAAAAAAACCAGTTGGTAATTTCAAAGTTAAATCTTTAGCCACTGCAACACTCCAAACATCCAGCACAGCCAGTGGCGGCAGTAACTCTTGAATTTCTTGTGGTAAACGCTGCACTCGCTCGAGAATCAATGATTGTGGTGAAACCAACGTTTTTTCTTGTTGTTGCACTGCTAATGCCAGCGCAGCAGGGAAACCATCTAAGGAAGCCAGAGCGGATTCCTCGAGATTACCAGCAAAACCCTTGGTTTCGGCATCCGAAAAACGCAATTGATCGGCAGAGAACACCAGCACATCCGAACGGGCTGCCCAGCGCGATAACGGCAACGGTGAAGATGCAAAACCAGCCAGTAACACCCGATGCCCTTCGCCGAGTTGTTCGACAAAAACCTCGAGAAAAACAGATACAGAAGCACTTAAAACCTCGGTACGATCCAGTACAATATCCACGGTTTGCTTGGCTTCCTCGAGCGCATTTAAATCTCGAGCCAACGCCCGACCTAAGCCCTCCGCCGAAGCCTGAGCTGCCAAAGCAGCTGTGGTTGCTTGTGCAGCAAAAGAAGGTAGCATCCGCTTTAATTCCTCGAGTAACACCTCGAGCAAACGCAACACTGAAGCATCATCGGGTGTTAAAAGTACCCACGCCACAACTCGTTTAGAACGCCGTGCTAACTGTGCCAACAATGTGGACTTACCAAAACCAGATGGTGCA
This sequence comes from Deinococcales bacterium, assembly GCA_013298595.1. GTDB lineage: Bacteria > Deinococcota > Deinococci > Deinococcales > JAAFIG01 > JAAFIG01. Next base: position 172,822 of record JAAFIG010000002.1, read on the forward strand.
AGCAATGCCACCACACGGCAATCGGGTAAGCCTGAAACTTGTTTCAGCAAAGCCTTACGCTCGAGTTCAAGTGGTAATTCCTTTGGGATACGAGCCACGGGTTTACGCGAAGAAGTTGTCAAACGAGCCATAACGCAGTGTACACAATTTGCAAAAAGCTAAGCTCGAGAGAATATGGGATGGTTAGCTCCTCATCAGCCTTCGGCAGCTTCTCCCTTGGGAGAAGCGCTTGTGGGTTGCTGCGGATACGTTTTGGGATTGGTTTACTTAGGCAAAAGTTGTTTCGGGTATCCACGAGCTTTGCTCGGTTTATGGTTATCCCATAGGAGAAGCGCTTGTGGATTACTGTAATTTTTAGCACTCAACGTTCTCGAGGAAAGCCCACCAATCCTTCTCCAACGGAAGAAGGTGGCGAAGCCGGATGAGGGGCTTTCTGCCCCACGTTTTCTTGGTTGCTCGAGGTTTGGTTTTGCTCTGGCTTGAGCTGGTTTTTGCTGGCTCGAGATAGGCTTGCTCATCTCTTGCTCATGTTTAATCCGAGTTGTCTATCACGAACGATTTATGGGTGATTAACACCCCCTAATTTACACTGTTTTCGGTGCATCGGGAGGTGTACCACCAAGCTCGAGCAACCTCGAGTGACCAGACCCCACGGAGGGAACATATGAACCGAATACTCTCAACCCTAAGCCACAGCACTCAGCGATACATCGCAGCTTTTAGTTTACTCTTCCTATTCGCCGCTTGTAACCAAACACCAACACCAAACAACCCAGACCCAAACAACATAACTGGAATGCAAGTCGAAAACGAAAATGGTACACTCAGCTTAGCCGCAGCCACAACCCAAGGTTTAACAGGTGATTATTTTGATAACATGGATTTCACTGGAACCAAAAAAACACAAATAGATGCCACCATCAACAAAACATGGAACAACAACAGCCCAGTAACAGGCATCGCCAAAACCACGTATAGCGTCAGATGGACAGGTCAAATCCAACCTCAATACACGCAAAAGTACACGTTTTACGTAACCTCGAGTGACGGAGCTAGGCTTATGGTTAATGGTCAAGCTTTGGTCAATGATTGGAAAGATGGCGTGAACCGAGTTCGTAGTGGAACAGTGGACTTAATAGCCAATACCAAGTACGACATTCGACTCGAGTACTACCGTAATGCAACCAATGCAGGAGCTGTGAAACTCGAGTGGCAAAGTACGAGCCGAACGAGACAAGTTGTGCCACAAGTAAAATTATACCCAACAGGCAGCAATTCAACTATTGCTTTCAATCTTGTTACTCAAAATGCGAAATTTCAAGCACTAAATTTAGTTGTGAACCAAACAGAAGTTTTTGCTGTCTTAGGTTCAGATGGAACAATATCAGTCAATATGCCTGAGAAAAATGGCTTAGGATTTGCTATTGCAGCAATTAAACAAAATGTTGTCCAACAATTATTTTACATTTCACGATTGAATGATGTTGGCGTTTTTAAAAATGTACTGAAAAATAAGAGTGTTGAAATTCCTAATTTAAGTCAGTTTAGGAATGCCGATGGCTCATATACCTTGAGTCAACTTCAAAGTGTTGCTAATCTATTGGTAGAAGTAGTTTCAGAAGGCGCTATCAAGAAACAACTTTCAAATGCTCAAACCACAAGTATCAAACCACAATGGGCTGAGTCTATTCCAAATGCGTGTAATTGGATTCCACCACCTCCAAGTTGTACCAATGGTAATTGCTCCATAATTGCTGATGCGTATAGAGAGGCAGTGTGTGGTGTTCTTTATGGGACAGGTGAATTTTTGCTGGGTCAGGCGGCAGGAGCCATACTGACAGGTGGGTGGGCAAATGTAGCCTTTTATAGGTGGGTCAGCACCACTAGATGTGCTTTTGAGACTCACTTCATTAGAATCGTTATGGGAAAAGTATATTCTATGTATCTCTGGTAAACTACCATCTGATAATGCTGGAACAATGATTGTTGGATGTCCACCAAAGATAATTACACCTGAACCAATAGGAATCCGTAAACCCCTCAATACATTAGGTACTGTAGCAATTCCAGTAAAAAGTGATGGTACTTCTGATTCAACACTCCAATATAGTCCTTACCTTGTAGGAAGTACCTCAAAAGGAAAACAAATACGTGTTATTTTTTCTGAAGATGGTGAAGTATTTAAACTTTTAAAGGGAGACGAGTATGCTCATTTTCTGAGCTATGCTTGTCCAGATATACCTTCAGAGTGGGTCGGTATTTTATTTTTATACCATAATGCGCTTACGAACCAATCTGGTATGGCAGTCGATAATCCGTATAAAATCAGTGTAAAAATAACTTGTTATGGTGAACCCAGACTAATAGTAGACCCTAATCCTGTACTAATGTCTACGCCAGTTAATACGATATTACCAACTAAAGTAGTTAAGATGACAAACGATGGTACAGAAGTTCTCGAGATTACAGGTTTTGATTACAAGGAAATCAAGCCTTTAACGGGTAGCAAAGTCACTCCTTTGTTTCCTGCGGCTTCTACTGCTAATCCGTTAAAAATTGCTGTGGGCGGAAACAATTTCTTTTCGTTAGACCCCGTTTGCGGTAACACTGCTGGTAAGCTCGAGGGTACTATTACTATCTCGAGTAATGCTACGAATGTGCCCAATGGAACTTTAAGCGTAGGCGTAACGCTCGAGTGTACTGGTGCGCCTCAAATCTTGGCAACACCTAATCCTCTGAACTTGTACGCACCAAATACTTTTTCTGGTTACGCAGATTCTATCGCAGGTGGCATTATTAAGGTAGAAAATAAGGGTGTTGGAAATTTAATTATTAAAAACACTACTTTGGTAGGCAATAAGTTTAGTATGCCTAATCCTATTGCACCAAATACGGTCATTGCACCAAATGACTTTCAGAATGTAGTAATTCAGGGTGTTTGTGATAAAACTACGACTGTTTATTCTGGAACATTGAAAATTGAAAGTAATGACCCAAGTTCACCGTTTACGGATGTTGGGCTTACACTCGAGTGTTTCTGGCAAGTGAATACGGGTGTTGAGATTAGAACGTTCCAGAGAGGTGGTAGTTTTGGATCAAGACAAAATCTCATTACAGGTCAATCAGAATGCTATGAAGAACATAACATAACCATTTTTGCTAGTGTATATAATGGTGGTGTCATTATAAATCAACCAAATGACATTTCTTGGAGTAGTGGTGAAGGTCAAGTTAATGTTCTAAGCGTTTCAGGTTCTATAGATTGTAGGGCAGAGTTTAGCGCTAAATGGAACGCAGCTAAAGATGGGTATTACAATCTTGCGAAGAAGATTATAGTGGATAAGTTGAAACCGTATTATCGGTTGAAAATTCTAAATTTACCAATGGATAGCTTCGATTATACATTGCTTCCTAACTATGGTGCTACTAATCAAATTGAATTAAATTGTACAACGCCTAATAGTGTTTATTATTGTGGTGGTAAGCTTTAATCAAAAACGTAATACTTGAGTAAGTTCAAAAGCAAGGAGCGCAGGGTTTTCGCCTGCGCTCCTTTGGACAAATAGGTTGTCTACCTGCTCGAGTTTAATCAATTTCCACGCTGAACCGCACGGCGTTTCCATCGCGCTCCAAGCGGAGCTTCATCCCTTCGTCCCCACGACGAAACTCGAGTCGAATGTTTTCGTTTTTAATTTTAATTTTGCTAACAGCCCAACCTCGAGTTTCAAGTTGACGGCGGTGCGTGTCGGCAAGTACGCCAATGCTGTTGTTAGTGGTAATTAAGGCGCTGAATGAATCGTTGTCGTTGTCAAAGATGCGGATGATGCTCGAGCCTGGCATTAAGTTCATGCCAAAGCGGGTGAATGGGTCGCTCGAGATAACCACTGGGTTCGGGCGGTTGGTGTTGATGTTGATGTTGACACTGACACTTGGGTTTGGTTGTACAACAACGGTTGGAGCTGGGTTTGGTTGAACCACAACTGGGGCTGGTGGTGTGCTGACGTAACCACGGGCTTGAACTTGGAATTGAGCGGTGGTGGTTACCCAATCCTGAGCTGGGAGTGGTGAGACAACCACGGCTAATGGGCGAGCTAATCCACTCGAGCCTTGAATGCTTGGGTTGACAGTGGCAAATGATTGACCGTTTTTGAAAGTGGCTATTTCTGAGAGGTTGAGTTGGCGTTTACTAGCCACAACCAGTAGTTGGTCTTGTCCGTATGGTGCAGTGATATTGAGTTGCCAATTTGCGCCTTGGGGTGGGAATTGTTTGGTTTCGCCACCGCGCATAAATTCGGCTCCACCTGCGAATCGGTTTGGCAGAATTAAATCTACGCTGCCTGCTGCGTCAATGCTGAATAAGTAAACGTAAGCATCTTGGTTGACACTGACACGAATTTTAATATTTTCGCCAACAAAATACACTGGGTTGATACCTTGTTTGTCTACGCTAACTTGAGCTTGTAACGTGGTTTGGACTGGGTTGACAATGATGCCTTGTGGGCTAACCACTGGGTTGCTCTGTGCGAAGGCATTGTTGAGGGCGAAACTCGAGGCGATAAGGGCGGTTAATATTGCAATCTTTTTCATAATCGTTTTCCTTTTTGCCCATGCGAACTGTGTTGCTTCTGGGCGGTACACCATGAAGGTACACCTCGTTTCTCGAGCTGCGATGAAGCGAAGGTTTTGATGTCTTTAGAAATGAAGGTGGGGTTAAGAAAAGCCTGTTTTTTGTGTTGGATATGAGAGAAGGTTAAAAGAAAAAGGATAAAGGCAAAATACAAAACTGTAGAGCTGCCTTGCCCACATGCCTTGCTCGAAGCACGAGATAACAATTTCGTCTTGAGCGTAGCTGTACACTGTTGTTGTGTGGACTTTGGTTGAATCTGATGATGATGTTCATTACCGTGCAATTCTCGAGGGGTACTTGGTTTTTTTGCGGCTCGAGCCTTCAGATTTTTCGCGGCGCAAACAAAAGAAAAAGCGTGGTTCAGGCGATTGGTTTGTGCATTTTTTAATTCCTTCTGAGGAGCGCGAGAAAGCGTTTTTGGCGGGTGAGGGTTTTAGTAGTGGGGTTCTTCTCGAGCGAGCGCAAGCCATTGCGTTTGAAAAGGCACTCGAGTTGCGTGGTGCGCTGGAGCGCAAAGCGAAACGCAGCCTGTAATCGAGCGGCATTTTTTCCCAAATAGGTAACGCTCAGGTAACGCTGTGTGTTGTACTTTGTTGTTGTGTCGTAAAAGCAAAGGAGAAAGTATGAAAATACTGAGGTTGGGGGTTGGGGTTATTTTGGCATTCATGTTGGCTGGGTGTCGTCCTGATGGGATGACATTGCCAACCATTGGCTCGACGGGTGGTACGGTTTCAACGGCGGATAATTTGGCAAAGCTGATTATTCCTAGTGGAACATTCTCGAGTCCTGTGGCGATTTCTTTGCAGAAAGTGGTGGTGCCTTCACCTGATCCGCTCGAGTACACGGCAATTGCTGGTGGTGGTTTTGAGATCAAAGCCCCTGCGGCTTTTACTGCGTCGCAAACTGTGACATTGCAGGTGGAAGATAGTGCTTTGACCTTGGCGAACGGGCAGCGTTTAACCCCGCAAGCCGTGCCTGCTGGTTCGATTGTGGTGGCGTTAGCCCAACGCCCAGAGGATAGTTCGCCTGTGATGTTGCCTGTGCAGCGTGCTGAGATTACAGTGCAACGAGTTGTTCCTGCTTGGCAAGTTACACTCAGCAAAGAACTTGTTTGTTTTGCTTGCCGCATTTGGTATTCGTTTTTTACGCCAACTCGGATTAGTATCAATGTGCCTGATCTTGCTGAGGGCGGCAGTGCCACGGCAACTTTAACTGCTTTTGATAAAAATGGTAATTCGGTTTCACCGAATAATGTGACCCCAACATGGTCTAGTCTTGATACCAGTATTGCCACTGTCAACTCGAGTGGTTTAGTGACTGGGGTTAAATTAGGCTCAACGATCATTCGGGCTGTTGTGACAAATCTAGTGCCAGCCGAGGATGCGTTAACAGTGATTGCCAAACCTGTGGTGTTCACTGCCGATTTTAACGGTGGGATAATTCGTGGTTACTCGAGAGGGCAACTTGCCAGTAGTGGGATTCCTGTTCCTGCAATAACGGTTACATTACCCACAGGGTCTAAACCCAACGATCTCGAGTTTGATGCTGCTTTGAATTTATGGGTGACAGATAATGCCAATAATCAGTTGTTGCGCTTATCACCGAATCAGTACAGCACAACCAACTCGCCAACCCCCAGTGTCATTATCAGTGCCAATTCTGGCAGTATTAACGAACCTGTTGGTTTGGCTTTCGACTCGAGCAATAATCTTTGGGTGGCAAATAAAACCAGCTTGGTGCGTTTTACAGCTGCCAGTTTAGCTGCCAGTGGTGCACCCGCGCCTGATAAAACCATTACGGGTGTCAGCATTAATTTCCCCGGTGGTATTGCTTTTGACTCGAGTAATAATCTTTGGGTGGCTATGTTTGGAACCAATAAAGTGCATCGTTGGATACCTGCCGAACAAACAGGTACGACTGCACCTTCGATCACCATTTCGCCTAGTTTGCAACCTGCTGGGCTGACTTTTGACTCGAGTGGGAATTTATTTGTTGGACAAATTGGTGGCGCTGCAACTTCTGGGGTCAGTGTCTATTCAGCTCCGATTAGCAACAACGCAAGTGCAGTTCGCACCCTCGGTACAGGTGCAACCAATAATGTCTACGGTGTGGCTTTTGATGCCAACACAGGTGGTGTTTGGGCAAACAACCAAGGCGCAGGCGAATTGATTGGATTTTCCTCGAGTAGCCTGAGTACCAATGCTGTTGCGCCTACTGTCAAAATTGGTGGTGCAACTCAGGCAAATCTTGGGTATGGTGGTGTTGCCACGTTGCCCAATAGTAACCCTGCCAATCCGCCACCGAGTATCTCGAGTTTCACGGTCAATCCGCCGAATCTGGGCAGTGGTGGTGGCAATGTCACTTTTTCTTGGGTTGTTACTGGTGCCAGCAGTTTAAGTATTAACAATGGGGTTGGCACTGTAACTGGCTCGAGCCGCGTGCAGAATGTCAGCACTACAACTTCGTTTACATTAACGGCTACCAATGCTTTTGGTAGCACTGTCTCGAGTCCTGTGACTGTGACTGTGGCTGTGCTCGGACGTAAACTCTGGCATGCGTCGTTCAGAGAGAATCTGATTCGTGGCTATGCGTATAACGAAGCTGCTGGGACTGTGGCAGCTGCCCCGACAACAACACTGAATTTAGCGGCGTGCGGTGCGAATATTTATCCGAATAGTGTAATTCAGGATAACGCTGGGAACATTATTTTTAGTGCGCCAGTCCAAAACAAGGTGGTGCGTATCGACTCGAGTTTAGTGGCGCAAAATGGAACAGTTAATATAACGGCTGCTCAGTGCAAAACACTGATTTCTGGTCATGGTGATTACATTGGTTTTGCTTTGGATACCGATGGACGCAGTTTCTTTGCTGGTTCACAAAGTGGTGTGCGTTACGCAAAGTACAATGCTGGTTCAGATTCGTATGCGGATGTCAACATGCCTATTTTGAATACAGTGTATAAAATCTCTGGTTTGCATCTGATTGGTAACCGTTTGTACGCTGTGGATCACATCGATTTTGCTGGTAGTGTAGATGGCAAAGTGCGGGTTTACGATCTTGATCAAAACCGTATTGCCGATGCCAGTTTGCGTTTAACTTTCCAACCAACTGGTAACAATTTCCGTCTTCCAGAAGGTATTGCTATTGCCGAAAATCGTTTGTGGGTAGCCAACAACAGCGGTGATAACCTGATGGGCTTTGCGCTTGCTGATATTGACGCGAACTTAAAAGCTGCCAATTCGGTGGCAGCAAAAGCCAATAGCGCACTGGCGTTTAAAGCCATCAATACCACTGCTGGTACAAGCAATATGCACTGTCCGGGTGGTATTGCCACCGCGCCAAATGGTGAATTATGGGTCAATGTACAAGGTGCCAATGCCGCAGATTGCGGTAATTTTGGCTCGAGCCTAGGCAATGTCTTTAAGTACAGCAAAGCTGATCTCAACGGTGCGAATAATGCACCTGCCTCGAGTTTACAGATCTCTGGAATTGTTAGTGTGCCCGGTTTTGGTGGTTTGTTTTTCGGTAAGTAATTTGCAAAAAACATCACCTCGAGCGTGTTCTCTCGAGGTGATGTTTTTTTGCTTAAGGGTTCTTTTACATGTTCGTGTGCGTATCAAGGGCGTATCTGGTAGGGGCGATCCTTGTGATCGCCTTGTGTAAATGGTTCGTCGATCAATTTGCAATTTTGCAGCTTTTGTTTGCCTCAGGCTGATATATGGTACATTGCGATCATGCAAACAAAACATGGAATGGTTTTTAATACGTTGGCGCTGACACTGGTTTTTTCAGGAGTTCTGGCACTTGCTGGCGATACAACCCCTGTTGGTCAGGTTGGCAAAGTGGTGAATTTGCGAGCCGATTTACCAAAAAGTGTGGTTGCTTTTGCGCCAACGGATGCTAAGGCAATTCGTTTTACAGCAACTCTCAAAGATAAATCAGTACCAGCGGATTTAGTGGTCCATTGGAATACTTTTAAGTATAAAAAAAGCACGTTTTTACTTTCCTATTGGGTGACGGTTAAAACGGCTTACCCAAATATCGAATTAAGCCAGCCTTATAACGATAATTCAATTAATCGGGGTACCGAAGAATCTGTGATTCAGGGAATTCGCATATTTATCAAGTGGCAAGACCAGAAATTAGTGAAGTCTCGATTTGGCACGGTATGGGCGGAAATTCAAGCCGACGGTAAATTTAAAGTTCAATAAAATTCAATAAAAGTACCGTGGGGCGATCCTTGTGATCGCCCTTTAACGTAAAATCAAATGCACAGCTAAATAGCGACGGGTTCTTCGTACACGCCGTACACGTTGCGTAGTACATCCATTTGCTCGCCGAGGGTAGCGTAGGCATGGGCGCACTCGAGAAAGGCTGGCATGGTGTTTTGCCCAAGAATAGCTGCTTTGCGTAGACTCTCGAGGGCAGCTTTGTGGCGAATCGGGTCGCGTTCACGGCGAACTCGAGCGAGTCGTTCGGCTTGAATGATTTCGACTTGTTTGTCAATCAGTTGAATGGGTACGCGGGCGGGTTTGTTATCGCCAAATTCGTTCACTCCGACGATGATGCGTTGCTTACTGTCTAATTCGCGTTGGAATTGGTAACTGGCATCGCCGATTTCGGTGGCAAAGAAACCTGCTTCGAGGGCTTTGACAACGCCGCCTAGGTCACGGATTTGGGTGATGTATTTCATGGCTCGAGCTTCGACTTGGCTGGTTAGGCTTTCGACGTAGTAACTGCCTGCCAGTGGGTCTACAACGTTGGCAACGCCAGTTTCATAAGCGATGATTTGTTGGGTGCGTAGTGCAATGGTGGCAGCTTCTTCGGTGGGTAGTGCAAGGGCTTCATCGAAGGAATCGGTGTGTAGACTTTGTGTGCCACCAAGCACAGCCGCGAGGGCTTGGATGGCAACTCGAGCGATGTTGTTCAGTGGTTGCTGAGCGGTTAAGCTGACCCCTGCCGTTTGGGCATGGGTGCGAAGGATCCATGATTTTGGGTTGCGAGCGCCGTAGCGCTCGCGCATTTGGGTTGCCCAGATGCGTCTGGCTGCGCGGAATTTGGCAATTTCTTCAAAAAAATCGTTGTGTACATCCCAGAAAAAACTGATGCGTGGCGCAAATTCGTCGATGTCTAAGCCGCGTTTAAGGGCTTCTTCGACGTAATGAAAACCATCAGCGAGCGTAAACGCTAGTTCTTGGATGTTGGTGCTACCAGCTTCGCGGATGTGGTAGCCAGAGACGCTGATAAAATTCCATTTTGGTGTGTGTTTTGGCGACCATTCAAAGGTGTCTATGACCAGTTTGACACTGGGTTCTGGGGGAAAAATAAATTCTTTTTGGGCAATGAATTCTTTTAAAATATCGTTTTGGATGGTGCCGCCTAAGTTCTCGAGTTTAAAACCTTGTTTTTCGGCATTGGCAAGGTACATTGCCCAGATGGCACTGGCTGGCGAGTTGATGGTCATGCTGGTGGTGACTTGCTCAAGGTTGATGCCGTTAAATAGCACTTCCATATCGGCTAGACTCGAGACTGCCACACCGCATTTACCAACTTCGCCGACACTAAATGGGTGGTCGGCGTCGTAACCCATCAGGGTTGGTAAGTCAAAGGCAGTGCTGAGTCCGGTTTGCCCAGCGTTTAATAATTGATGAAAGCGTTGATTGGTTTGTTCGGCACTGCCAAACCCAGCGAACATTCGCATTGTCCAGAGTTTGGCGCGGTACATGCTGGCTTGGGTGCCTCGAGTGTAGGGGTACTCGCCAGGCATGGGCAGTTCTGGTGGGGCATCCTCGAGTGTGTAGACAGGGTCTGGTTCGATACCGCTCATGGTTTTGAACAAGAAGTTTCGCTCGGGGAATTTGGCAGTGGCTTTGGCGTATTCGCTCGAGAGCCAATCGTTCTTTTTCATAAATAAAGTATAACGGATTTTGCGAATTAAAACGCAGAAACGTCATATAAATTATCTGCCACCAGCAATTCTCAGGATTGCACCTGTGGTGTACGCCGATAGCTCGGAGAGTAAAAACAGGGCAGCTTCAGCAATTTCTTGGCTGGTACCAGCCCGTTGCATTGGAACTGTTGGCACAACTTGTTCGAGGCGTTCAGGCGGACTCATTTCTGTGGCAATAAACCCAGCCGCGATGGCATTAACTCGGATGTTCTCGAGGGCTACTTCTTTGGCTAAACCTATCGTCATGGCATCCACAGCTGCTTTGCTGGCAGCGTACCAAATGTAATCGTTGGGGCTACCAAGGGTGGCTGCGGCACTGGACAAGTTGACGATTGCGCCACCTTGTCCGCCATGTTGTGTGGACATGCGTTGTACAGCAGCTCGAGCACAAAGCAATGTGCCAAGGGTGTTAATTTCAAGGGTGCGGCGCATATCGGTTGCTGTGGCTTGATCTAATCGGCTGCGTTTGCCTGTAATCCCAGCACTATTAACCAAATGTGTTATCCACCCTAAGCTCGAGTCGAGCGTTGCGAACATGGTTTCGACTTCGGTTTCGCTCGAGACATCAGCTTTAATGGCAATGGCGTTGACTCCGTACTCGAGGATTTGTTGCAGGGTTTCCTCAGCAGCTGGTTGGTTGCTGGTGTAATTGATGGCGATGTTATAACCATGTTGTGCGGCTAGTAAGGCAATACTTTTGCCAATACCTCGGCTGCCGCCTGTAATTAAAAGGGTTTTCATGGCTCGAGTGTAGCAAGTTTGTTTCTGGCGCTGTTTTGATAGTGGCGGCTCGGTATGCTATTGCTCGATGTTTGCCGCGTTTGCTGTTACGCAGTACAAGCGATTTTGGTTCGCTCAGGTTTTCTCATTGATTGGTTCGTGGTTGCAAGCCAGTGCGATTTCTTGGTTGGTGGTCGCAATTTTATATCCTAACGAACCTGCTTTAGCCACTTCGCAAGCGGGTTTACTCAGTGCCATTCAATGGACACCAAGTTTGGTGCTGTCTTTGTTTGCTGGGGCATTACTGGATCGGGTCTCGAGGCGCATCACATTGTTGTTATCGCAAATCACTTTGATGTGTGTGGCAATTGGTTTTACCTTGGTGCTGGCGTTTCAGGTGGCTTCGTTTCCATTGGTGGCTGGTTTAGCTTTTTGCGCTGGTTTAGCCAATGTTTTTGATATTGTGGCACGGCAAAGTTTAGTGCCTAGTTTAGTCCCCAGAGAACTGATGCCCAATGCAATCGCTTTAAATACGTTAGCATTTAATACCACACGGATTCTTGGCGGGGCATTGTTTGGGGTGGTTGCACCACTTGGTTTAACCAGTATTTTTTTGTTTAACGCATTATCTTTTTTAGGCGTGCTGTACGCGATTTGGCGCATTCAAATTCCGCAGCCACAACCCAAAGAAACCAACATTCTCGAGGATATGAAAATTGGTTTACGTTATGTCCGAGACAATAAGCGTGTTGGCTCACCGATTTTACTTTTGATGTTCTTATCACTGACGGTCATTAACTTCCAAGTGATTATTCCAACCTTTGCTAAGTTTGCTTTACAGCTCGAGGAAGGTGGGTTTGGTCTGCTGAGTGCAGCTTTCGGGGCTGGAGCTGTCGCTGCTGCTGTGCTTCAGGCTTCGCTAGCGAAGAATCGCAGTTTTATGATTTGGGGTGCATTGCAATTAACAGGTGCAGTCTTGTTGCTGGCTTGGATGCCCACTATTTGGACAGCAGGGCTGAGTTTATTTTTAGCAGGTAGTGGTATGAATTTGTTTACTGTCTCAGCTAATTCAGCTGTGCAATTACATACCCCAGACGAACTTCGTGCTCGAGTGATGAGTGTGTACTCCTTGGTCTTTGCGGGTATGACCCCGCCAGGGGCGTTGCTTTCTGGTTGGCTCATGTCTGTATTGGGTGTGCGGGGTGGTGTTTTGATGCTTGGCGCGCTTGGGTTAGTGGCAGTACTGTGGTTATTGCCAAGTTTGCGTTCACTTACGGAAAGCAGCAATCCCACCAAGCCGAGTTAATTCGTTACTCAGAGCAACGGCAGTTTTACTTGGACGACTTTTCTTATCACCAGGAGCGGTTTTAGCAACAATCTCGAGAATATCCATATACCCATCCTGATCAGAATCTTTGCGAGCCGATAGTGCTTGGTATAAGGCAGTGGGGAAATCGTATTTAGCAGTGCCATAATAAAAACTCGAGATTAACGTACCAAAACCATTCCAAGTATCCCCACCGTATTTGTTGGTATGGCAGTACGTACAAGTCATTGGGTTGTTCTTAGGGTCGAGTTTTAATTGGCTGATGGCATGTAAGCGATGTGCATTGGTGGCACTCGAGGAAATTTGGCTGATTATAAGAATACCAAGAACGGCAAAGCCGAGAATTCGGGTGGCGGAAGATTTCACGATGCTTATTATTGCCTGAATTGGGTCGGTCGTTTTGGTCAAAACCTGATTTACGAGAAAAACTCATCTAAAGTCTTGTTTTCTCTCTCATGATTCGAGGTACAATGCAGTCTTGTGCTGATCGTTGAGCATCTTCAAAAACGCTATGGTTCGTTCACCGCCGTCCACGACGTGAGTTTTCATGTCCAAGCAGGGGAGGTCTATGGTTTACTTGGACCGAATGGCGCAGGAAAATCCAGCACTATTCGGGTTTTATCGTGCCTTGCCAAGCCAGATTCGGGTTCGGTACGGATCAATGGCATGGATATTGTTCGTGAACAAGGCAAAGTTAAACGCACAATTGGCATTGTGCCCCAGGACTTTGCTCTTTACGATGACTTCTCGGCTCGAGAGAACCTGATTTTCTTTGGGCGCTTGTACGGCATTAGTGGGCGTGAACTCAAAATTCGTGCCGATGAACTGCTCGAGGCAGTGGGTTTACTCGAGCGAGGCAACGAAGCTGTTGGGACTTTTTCGGGTGGTATGAAACGCCGCATTAACATTGCGGCTGGTCTGATGCACAAACCCAAGATGTTGTATTTGGATGAACCAACAGTAGGCATAGACCCCCAATCGCGGCGCAATATCCTCGATTTGGTCAAAACCCTTAATGCAGGTGGTTTGACTGTGCTTTACACCACGCATTATATGGAAGAAGCTGAAGAACTCTGTCACCGAATTGGGGTCATAGATCAGGGCAAAATCATTGCTGAAGGCACACTTTCTGAAATGCGTTCAATGGCAGGAGAAACTGCACCCATTCGGCTCGAGTTACGCGATAATCTTTCAAAACCTCAACTCGAGCAATTACGCACCATTGCCGAAGAAGTCATTACCCAAGATAAAACCATTACCTTGTTTACTCGAGATCCAAAAACGGCGTTATCGGGTATTTTGCAAATGCTGGCAGATTTTGGTGCCCATGTACACCATCTTGAACTTGATGAACCTGATCTCGAGACAGTTTTTTTGAAATTAACAGGGCGGCGTTTACGTGATTAATCTGATCCTAACGGTTACTTGGCGCGATGTGGTGGCACAATTGCGTTCGCGCAGTTTTATGGTATTTACCTTGTTATTGCCGATTGTGCTTACTTTGATAATTGGTAATGCCATCGGGGGTACAACCGACTTTAAGCCTCTGCCTGTGGCAGTGGTTGGCACAGGCGAAATCGCTAATGGCTTAAAGAAATTACTCGCCGATACCAAAACCGCTGTGGTTTTCACCCTTGCTGATGCGAGCCAAGCCGAAACCATGGTGCGAATTGGTAAAGCCACCATGAGTATTGTGCTGCCCGAACGGCTCGAGATTAAGTTTTTACGTAATGATCCGCTGAACATCGAAGTGTACTTAGATCCGACTAGCCATCAACGTGGCGAATTGATTAAACAATTGGTACAAGGCTATATGCAGCAACTCGAAGCAGCCAGAGCTGCATTGCTAGGCTCAGTACAAGCCATTGCCCCTGCCACAGCCGCTGATTTACAAAATACCTTGCTTGCAGTACGAACAAAAATCGAAAAGCAATACCAAATTGCAGCGGTTAACCTCGAGCAAAAAGAAGCAGGTGGGCGCAGCCAAGGGATTTTTGCCTATTACGCAGTGGCGTTCGGTGTGATGTTCACATTGTTATCAGCAACCAATGGCGCTGGTGGTGTGATAGATGAACTCGAGCGTGGCACAATTCATCGGCTATTGGCTTCACCATTAACCCCAACATTATTGCTGGTCTCAAAATTTATTGCCTTATGGATACTTGGCGTTTGGCAACTTGGGGTGTTTGCAGTTTTTTCAAGCATTATTTACGGTGTTTCATGGGGTTCACCATTGGCTGTGCTGCCAGTACTGCTGGCAACGGCTGCTGCTGCTGCTGGTTTTGGCGGTATTATTCTGGGCATCTCACGCTCCAGAGAACAACTCAATACCCTCTCCTTGGTTTTTGTACTGGTCATGAGTTTACTTGGTGGTTCGATGTGGCCACTCGAGACTTTACCTGCGGCTGCACAAATGCTTTCAAAATTAACCTATAACCGTTGGAGTATCGAAGCCTTTCAATTGGCTGCTGTTTCCTCGAGTGATCCACAAATTCTGATTGCTATTGCTGTGCTGAGCGCTATGGCAATTGTTGGGGTTTGTTTTGGTTCGATGCAATTAGCCCGAAGGATGGCACGATGAACACGCCTAAAGTTATGATTCATATTGCTATTGCCGAAGCATTGCATGTCTTTAAGCAAGCTAACTTAATGCTGATGCTAATTTTTTTACCCATTGTGTTTTCATTTATCTTAGCTTTAATGCAAAGCAGCGATATTGAACCAGTACGGATTTTAATTTCGCGTCCAAATACACCACAAGCGGCACGTTTTGAAAAAGAATTACTCGAGTCTGGTGCCGATGTGCAAACTGCCGGGGTGCGTGCCCAGAATTTGATTACGACAGCATACCGAGATGCTTGGGTCAAACTACCAAGCGACTTTGATAAGCAGCTTGTAGCTTTACAACCATTACAAATCGAAGTGGTTACCAGCAGCAGCAACACCCGCATTTGGGATGCAATTCAACGCATTCGCGCCACTGCTGTGCGAATGCAAACCCCGCTCATTGCGGCTCGAGTCGCACCGAACACCAACGCTGCCACTCGAGCCGAAGCGTTACTGAAAACCAAGATTTTTACGGTCAATAGTCGCCAAGTGACTGTTGAAAACAGTAAAGTTGTGGAAATAGCTGGTGCTGAACAAATCGCTCCAGGAATGACACTGATGTTTGCATTATTATTTGGTGCACAAACAGGTTTAGCTTTTTTACGCGAACGTACCCAAGGCACATTGATCCGATTATTTGCAGCTCCTGTCTCGAGGGTAACAATGGTGATCGGTAAATTGCTTGGCAATACCTTGGTACTATCAGTGCAACTCACCATCATGATTACGTTCTCGAGCGCGGTACTCGGTGTGCGTTGGGGTAATCCTCCAGCGCTGATCATGCCAACATTGGCATTTGCTTTTGCTGCAGCTTCTTTTGGAGCGCTTTGTGCAGCCCTGACCAAAACCCCAGCCCAATTGAGTGCCTTTAGTGTGCTCAGTGTTAATATTTTATCGGCATTGGGTGGTTTGTGGTGGCCGCTCGAGGTGACACCAATGTGGATGCAAAAAGTTGCCCAATTCCTGCCAACGTACTGGGGTTTACAGGCTTTACAAAGTGTGATTTTGAAACAATCAGCGGTGCTGGATTTATTGCCTCATACTGCGATTCTGCTAGGTTTTGCCGCTATTTTTGTTGCGATTGGCTCGAGAGCTTTTAAGTACGAATAATCACCCCTCGAGTCAATGAAAACGATTTTAAGATTCTTTTATTAATTTCAAGACTTATACGGCGTTGTATTGCGCGAACTCTTCGCTAAATGGAATCACTTGGATGATGTCTATCAAGATGTTGTTTGGGTCGCTGGTGATAAAATGCCGTTGTCCAAAGTTTTCGCTACGTAGCTCAAGGTGAATAGGTAAGCCTGCAGTTGTGAAAGTTTGATACGCTAGATCTACATCTTCAACTTCAAAGTTGAGCAGCAAACCTCTTGCAGTGCTTTTTCGGTAGGCTTGGGGAAGGGTTTCGTGTGTTGCATCAAGTAGCGCAAGTTCAAAAGTTGGATTGGTACTGGTTTTTAGGCTGATGTACCAATCGGCTTCAAAGGTTGTTTCAAAAGGAAAGTACTTCAAGTAAAAATCCTTGGATTCCTTTATGTTTGATGTGCAGATAACGCTGTATAGACTATTGATTTTCATTGTTCCTCCGATTACATACAACCTGTATGTAATAAAAATGTATAATACATACAGGTTGTATGTCAAGAGGTAAGAAATGACAAAAACAAAAAAAGAACGTTCAGAACAAACCATTGGCGCTGTCCTCGAAATAGCAGAGCAACACTTTGCTGAATATGGTTTTGCAGGAGCTTCTACTGAAATGCTGGTTCAAGAAATTGGCTTAACCAGAGGGGCGTTATACCATCACTTTGGTAGCAAACAAGGTTTGTTTGAAGCTGTGGTTGAACGCATCCACCAAAAAGCTGCAAATGCAATCGCAACAACGACTTCAGACGATTGGCAAGGTTTCATCAACGGCTGTCTTGCATGGCTCGATGTGGCAACGGAGCCTGCAGTACAAAGGATACTGCTACTTGATGCCCCAGCTGTGATTGGTTGGGAGCGGTGGCTCGAGCTAGATGCACAATACGGTTCTCAGTTATTACTTGAAGGTATCGAAAACTTAATCAATACTCGAGTTATTGTCTTTCCATCAGCGGTAGCACTACTGCATTTACTCAATGGTGCGATCAACCAAACAGCGTTGTGGGTAGCACAATCCAAGAACCCAAACAAAACAAAAAAAGAAGCTCGAGAAGCGCTTGTGGAATTACTTAATCGACTTCGAGCTTGAAAGGTATAAGGTAAACGCTTACCCACATTACACATAAGTCAGCTGATTTGGTCTAATACCTTGTTCCCAGCGCAAAACCTTTGGGTGCTACTTGCTCGAGAGCTGCCAAATCTTGTGTGGAGAGTTTAACCTCGAGTGCAGCCATGTTTTCATCTAAGTACGCAATGCGTCTGGTTCCAGGAATCGGTACGAAATCCATGCCTAACGATTCGCCTTGTGCGTACAACCAAGCCAACGCCAGTTGTCCAGGAGTACAAGATTTTTGTACTGCAAGTTCCTCGACTTTTTTCACCACCTCGAGGTTCTTAGCAAAATTCTCACCAACAAAACGCGGGTTGGTACGACGAAAATCATCAGCTGCAAAATCCTCGATGCGTTTGATCTGCCCAGTCAGGAAACCGCGTCCAAGCGGGCTGTACGGCACAAAACCAATGCCTAACTCATGGCATGTTGCCAAAATATCATCCTCAGGGTCTCGAGACCACAAGCTGTACTCGGTTTGCAAAGCAGCAATTGGATGCATCGCATTGGCACGACGGATGTTATCGCTGTTTGCCTCGGAAAGCCCGAGGTAACGCACCAGTCCATCTTTGACCAGTTCTGCCATCGCACCAACAGTTTCTTCAATGGGCGTTTTAGGATCTACCCGATGTTGATAATACAAATCTATGTGATCCACACCAAGGCGTTTGAGGCTTGCCTCGCACGCAGCCCGCACATACTCTGGTTTGCCATTGATACCTAAAAACGCACCAGTTTCCTGATTGCGAACACTACCGAATTTCGTGGCAATCACAAATTGATCGCGTTTACCTGCAATGGCTTTTGCCAGCAATTGTTCATTGCGACCCATACCATACATATCAGCGGTATCCAAAAAATTTAGACCACGCTCGAGACCATGATCAATCACTGCAATCGACTCGGCATCGTTACGAGCACCATAAAAATCGCTCATACCCATGCAACCCAAACCCATCTTTGAAACCATTAAACCCGACCGACCAAGTGCAACTTGTTGCATGTCAAACTCCTATATTTACGCCCGAGCAGTCACTCGAGGTGAGGAAAAGGAACAGGAAGTTTTCGTACCTGTTGCTTCAATACTTTTGTACGTATCAATTTTTGTTGTGATTGCCTCCAAATTTGTCTCGAGTTCCCTGATGTTGGCACGAACTGCTTGCTGATGTGCCTCGAGCAAAGCACGTCTTTCAGCAACCGCACTGTCCCCAGCCTCGAGCAAAGCAACTGCACAAAACGCTGCATCACCCCAATCGGCATTCCAGTCGCCCGAAGGGTTAGCAAAATCGAAATTGCTCCTAAATTATCGGCAGTGTACCGACGCTGACCGTTCGCATCTCGAGCGATGCTGGGCAGCAAACCAATCCGTTCGTAATAACGCAATGTATGCGCGGATAACTTGGTTTGTATAGCAGCTTCGTGAATACTAATCGTGGCAACGTGGCTGTCTCGAGAACTCATGGAGCGTACTCTAAACCTTAGAGTGCACTCTAAGGTTTAGAGTACGCTGATCTCGAGTCATTTTCAGATGCGGACTAAGTAAAAACCTATTTGCCACATCATCGGTAAGGGCATGCTTCGCTGCTACGGCAACACAGAAATCACCCGAGGAATTTTTTGTCTCGAGTGACAACCAGCGACAGATGACAGATGGTTTAAAGTCTATGGCTTGTCCAGAACACTGTTGTACACGGGGCGAGGCATGACGAGCTATTATTGCGCTGTCCGACTGATTACTTGTTGGTAAACTCGAGTAACCAGTCCACACTGGGGTTGGCTCGAGCAGCTAGTAAATCTAAGTGCGTAGCATTGGGGAAATCTTTAATTTCAATTTTTTGCTGCATTTTTTTCTCGAGTGGTTCAAAAGCGTTAGCTGCTGTAACAATGCCGCGCCCACCGCGAATGGCAAGCACTGGAATTTTGGTGTCTTTGACATGCCAAACGCGTAGTTTCTCTCGTGCCCAACTGG
Organism: Deinococcales bacterium; assembly: GCA_013298595.1. Taxonomy (GTDB): domain Bacteria; phylum Deinococcota; class Deinococci; order Deinococcales; family JAAFIG01; genus JAAFIG01. The sequence goes on from JAAFIG010000002.1 coordinate 192,276, forward strand.
GTGCTTCGATGCCAACTGCACCAATGTCTAAACTGAGCCGCGCTGGGAAATACCATTCTTGAAAATCGGCTTGGGCATTGTAAAACCGTGTAGAAAAATCCAGCGGGTCGGTTAATTCTCGAGGGTCGGTAGGGCTGGGGCTTTGCCATTCAACTCGAGTTGCACCATCTTGTACACCAACAACATCCAACGACCAACCACCGACAAACCACGATAATACATTGATTGAAACTTGGGCATTGAGTGCGTACCCAGCTGTGATTGAAAAAATATTGATTAAAGCGTATTGGTCATCACCAGAAACCAAAGCGGCAGCCAAATTGCTGGCAGGATAACTAACTACACCCGCTGGGCTGGTGCCATTGGGGTCTAAACTGGCAAGTAAGGCGGCTGCGCCTAATCTGGATAATCCATTCGGGTCAAAACCAAAAGCACTAAAGTACGGTAAATCTGTTCCAGCCTCGAGTCCACGCAGACCAGCACCGCGAATACCAAAAGGTCCAATCACACCTGCCTCGTAATCGGCTTGCGTCGTGCCATTCTCGGCATTGGTGCGCCCTGCCACACCATCGAGTAGAACCAAGCCATCGATATCCTTGTGCCCAGCTATGCCAGCGAAATCCCAACCAGCGTACAAAGACACCATGACAGCGCCAAGACTATGCCCGCCGAGAAAAACTTTTTGTCCAAACGAACGCGCCAGCAAAACCACGCGCCGTAAATCCTCGAGATGCACCGCTAAACCCCAGTAACCCATGAATTTGAGACTACTCGGGTCTCGAGCTTTGAAGCCATTGGACTTGCCAGCATCGCGGATATGGTATTGCCAAGCAATCATTGGGTCGCGTTTGGCAAGGGATTCTTGTAATTTACTATGGTCTTCTAAACCATTGCTGCGCCGATCCACCGCCCAGACTTCCAAGGTTGGATCTTTAGCAACTAAGCTTCGTGCCAAACGATCAAAATTGGCTGCACCACCTAAAAATCCTGGCATTAAAACCAGCACAGCTCGAGCCTTGGTGGGCTTTGCCACACTGTAGCGCACATAAAAAGCTTTATCGAACTGGTCTGGGGTGTTGGGTTCGTTAAAACCAGCAATCTCGAGCCGTTCAGCAGAAACAGCGGCAAGGCTTTTGGGGTCTGGAGTCGAAGTAGTATTTGGCTGTACCGCAGGCGCACAAGCCATCAGGGTTAAAGCTACAAGCAACAATTTTTTCATACCTCGAGTCTACGCAATAAAACCTTGGCGCACCTCGGGAAGGGATACAGTTTATTGAGTGCAAAGCTCAAAATTGTTGATTCGTTTGAATCGCAAGTAATCAAAATGGTTTTCACTGGTACCTGCAACTTCAATATCGTTCGACATGATGCCAATTTGTAGTGTAGTGGGTAAATCTGGGCGTTGTAAGCGAATTGCACCATTCCCATTGATACCTGCCACAGGTGCTTCTGAACCTGCTTTGACTGTATCAGCACTGATTATTTCTTCTTGCCAATTGCTGGCAGTGACTGGTTTTGCATAGAAACGAAATTCAGCCCCAATGCGGCAAATTCGGAGTTGAAATTCGTTACTCGAGCCTTCAATTTTATTGGAATACCATGTTGATAGCGATGAATTCCCCAGGAAACTATCCAAGGAAAACCCAGTGCTGTCTCGAGTGGTTTTAACTTCGGTACCAAAAAAACCATCTTGCGAGCCGATGTTAAATACTAACCAACGCATTTTTCCTGCACTGCTGTCAGGGTCGCGGATGATCAAACCAGCCGAGGTGTATCTCGAGTCGCTACGGGCTTTTTGGTCGGTGCGTTGATTGGATTTAATTTTTGTTTCAACCATCAAATCACCTGTGGTGTAGGCGTATAACATGCTGCCACTGGTGTCCGAGTACCACACCGAACCACGGTTGGTATTCCAAACCCGTAGCCATGAATTTTCAACGGTTGGAGCTTGCACGGCACTATCGTCAAGCCAAGTTAGATTGCCAAGACCTGCATTAAATTCAGTATTGAGTGGTGATAAATCTGCAGCATTACTCAGTTGTTGCTCGAGTGTTGTGGGTGGTCGAGCAACTGGGGGTTGAGCTGGAGCGCAAGCACCAAGTAAGCATGTCAGACCGATAACCGTGATGATTTTGTGAGGCATGGTTCTCCTTTTAGGACTCGAGTTTGAGGGGTAATTCGCGTAAACGCTGACCTGTTAGGGCAAAAACGGCATTGGCTACGGCTGCTCCAACAGGTCCAATGACAGGTTCACCCATACCTTGTGGGTCGAGATCACTTTCGACAAAATGCACATCTATACGAGGTGGGGTTTGCTTGAGGCGCAACAATGGGTAATCATCAAAGTTTTTTTGTTGTACTGCACCATTTTCAACAACAATTTTTTCGATTAAAGTACTCGATAAGCCCATCACAACCGAACCTTTGGCTTGTAAGGCTGCGCCATTGGGATTGACTACCAAACCACAATCTATGGCTATTGAAACTCGAGTTACTGTAATTATTTGGTTTTGTACTTGAACTTCAACCACCATTGCCACAGCCGTATTGCTCGAGAAACTACAAGCCACACCTCGAGCTGTGTTGCGAGGATTTGGTGTAGTCCAATCACTTTTGATTTTGACGGCTTCGAGTACAGCTTTTAATCGTCTAGCCTGAAGGTCAGCTCCCAGATTATTCAATCGAAACTCGAGTGGGTCTTGTTTAGTTTGATGGGCTAATTCATCAGTGAAACTTTCTAAGGCAAAAACATGTGGGAATAAGCCGAGTCCGCGCCATAGACCAGTTGGAATTGGCAATTCGACCAAGCGGGTATGGACTCGGTAATTGGTCATTGCATATGGACTAAATAAACCTGTAAAAATACCAGGGTCTATTTGATAGCCCACAGCAAGTATTGGACTGATAATCGCAGGGTCAAAACTGCCTGTAAGAATATCGCCACTAGCAACCGTATGCTCGAGCGAAATAATTTTGCCATTGCTATCTACATTGCCTCGTAGCACAGTATGCGATGGTTGACGATAAAAACTATGCTGCATTTCTTCTTCTCGAGTCCAAGCAATATGTACAGGTGCACCAACAGCTTGAGATAACATCGCTGCCTCGAGCACCGCAGTCTGATTACCTTTGCGTCCAAAACTGCCACCCATTTGCATCCCATAAACAATAATTTTGCGATTCGTACCAAATTGTTGCTCTAATGCAGCTGTCTCAAGTGCCACACTTTGGGTTGAAACCCAAGCCTCGATTAAATTCGATGTCACACTAACCAGAGCAGTTAAAGGCTCGAGGTGCGCGTGAGCAGCCAATGGTGTTCGGTACGCCGCTTCAAGGTTCAGTTCGCCAATATTGCCTATGTTACGAACGACTGTGCCCTGTCCTGCTCGAGCTGTAACCAACGATTCCAGTTCTGTCTGACCGATGTTGCTACCACCTGTGTACTCGAGTTGTAATTTAGCTAAGGCATTTTTAGCTCGAGTACGGGTATCGGCTACCACACCTGCGAAATTATTTGCCACATCAATTACAACTTTTTTTACACCCGGCATGGTTTCGGCTTGTCCAGCATTTCCAGAACGTAAGGTTGCTCCGAAACGCGGCGCTCGAGCTACCGCGCCATACAACATGCCTGCCGCTCGAGCTTGAATGCCATATTGTGCTTCTCCAATGATTTTAGCAGGCACATCTACCCGAGGTGTGTTCTTACCAATGGTAATAAATTGCTGGCGTGATTTTAAGGTAGCTGTTGTGGGTTCAACCCATTCCCCTTTTTTTGCTGCCACAATTTGGCTAAAGGCTAATTTCTTATTGGGCTTAGTTCTGGCAAAACATGTACCTCGAGAAACAATAACTTCGCTCAGAGGAACGCCAAGCTGAGTGGCAGCTTCGCTGCGAAGCATTTCACGTAAATTGGCGGCAGCTTGTCGCACAGGTTGGTACAAACTGGTGGTTGAACTACTGGCAAATGTACCGTGTAAATCCGCAAAACCTTGGCTCGAGTTAGCAAAAGCAATTTGTAACTGCATGGGTTCCAGCTCGAGTTCTTCGGCAGCCAATTGTGCCATGACAGATTGCACAGCTTGACCCATCTCGCCCTTAGGAACATATAAGGTAATGCCCGTCTTAGGGTCAATGGCAAACCAAAAAAGTGGTTGTGTCGGACCACTACCACCACCTGATTCAGTGGCAATCTGATCTACTAAGGTTGGAATGGCAGCTTTGAAACCAAAGTACCCTCCAACACCCAACACACCAAGACTACCAGCCCCAATCAGTAAACGTCGCCGCGTGGTTTTCCAACGCATCTCAGCAGTCGGTTTCATGTTGCACCCCGAGCAATTTCTGAGGCTCGAGCCACATTCTGACGAATATTATTGTACCCACCACAACGACATAAATTTGCGTCCATTGCTGCATCAATTTGCACTGAGCTGGGATTAGCAGTGTTCTCGAGCAACACAACAGCTGTCATGATATGCCCAGTCATACAATAACAACACTGCAAAGGATTCTCGAGAAAAGCCTGTTGGACAGGATGTAGTTTATCGCCATTGGCTAAACCCTCGAGGGTTATCAGTGATTTGCCCACAGCTTGACTGGTTTTGGTTTGGCAACTGCGTGTCGCTTTGCCATCCAGAATTACTGTACAACTGCCACACCAACCTGCGCCACAACCATAACGTGAACCATTGAGTTGCAGTCTGTCGTGTAAAGTCCAAATCAGGGGTTCGTCGCGTAAATCCTCAGCGATTTCGATATTTTTTCCATTAAGATTGAGCTGCATTGGGTATTCTCCTTGGCATTATTTCTAGCATAGATTTATATGAAAAGTCTAAATTAGATTATAAGTCTAGTGTTAAAGTCGGAGAAACAAAAACATGCGAGGAAATCCTCGCATGTAAAAATGTGCAACAAAAAACTAAGTATCTCACGCTTTTCTTAACCCTAAGACGCACCTCACGGGCAGGGTCGCTCATTTTAGAATTTTCAAAAAACGGCAATTCTGTTCTTGCTCGTAAAATAGCACCTTGCGGGCTACTCGCGCTCATTACAGCGTGAGATACATCGCCCTTACTCCTTTTCTTGACCTAAAGCGCCACCTGACGGGGCTGGGTCGCTTAGTCGGAAATGTTTTAGCAAAAAACTCTAAAACATTTCAGGGATGTACTTAGCCGCGATGATGCTCGAGGAAAATCACTTGAATTAAAGCCAATGCCACAAGCCGCTCATCTGCACTGTGATGCCCATCAGGAGCCACTTGCTCGAGGGTAAAATTACGATCGATTAAACTGCGTTTCTTGGTAATACGGTACAACAACGTGCCGTTTTCATCGGTCATCAAGTAACGCGGATTGATGAAACTGGCAATGACAAAACCAACCAATGGGATTTCGCCAACCACTTCGTCCAGCACTTTAATCCAAGGATTTTCTTCTCGCACCGTTAAAATGGTGGTATCACTCGAGTCGGTAATATCGTATTGTGTGCGCCACAAACTACGAAAACCAGCTGCTTTGACCGAACCAATCACCGTATTATCCGATAAACGCGTGATCCGGTGTACAGCTCGGAAACCCATAATCCGATCTGCCAGCATTTTGTACAATGGAATTTTTTTAGCCTCATCGGCAAAAACCGTAGTTTCTTCACGTAGCGTTAAAGCTTTTTGTTTGACTTGCAAAATAACACTGCCGCTTGCGTCACGTACCGCCACTTCAGGCGAAAGCGACAGAATTTTAAAAGTAGCCTGCAAAGGGTAATTGATTGCCATAGAACCATTCTACCCGTAAACTCGAGAAATGCGAATTGCACTGATCTCCGACACGCACGGTTTTATGGATAACGAAATTCTTGAACACTGCCAAGATGCCGATGAAATCTGGCACGCAGGTGATATGGGAGCTAAAAGTGTCATGACCATGCTCGAAACACTCAAAAAACCCGTTATTGCTGTCAGTGGCAATGTAGACAATCATGCTTTGCAACTCGAGTACCCCGAAGATCAACGTTTTAGCAAAGAAGGCGTAACTGTCTGGATGCGCCACATTGTTGGACACCCCAAGCGCTACCGACCCGAAATTCTCGAGATGCTACGCGACCCAGAACAACGCCCCAAACTCCTGATCTGTGGACATTCCCATATTCTCGAGATTGCCCGTGATGCCTTTGGTGTCTTGTACATCAACCCAGGAGCCGTGGGGCATCATGGCACCCACCAGAAACGCACCATGGTACGCTTTTCTCTCGAGTCTGGCAGCATAAAAAATGTGGAAGCCATCGATTTTGGCACTCGAGGACGGCAAGTAAAATCGTAAACAGCCAGCGTAGGGCGAGGCATGCCTCGCCCAGCCAACCAATTAAAGAGTAGACAAGCCACTCGAGAATTATTTTAGATCATGCCAAAATGATGTATGCAACTCGAGACTTACTTCAAACGCATTGGCTACACAGGGACTCGAGAACCAACTTTGGCTGTGTTGAACGCCGTACAAGAAGCCCATCTGAAAAGTATTCCTTACGAGAATCTGGATATTCATCTCGGGCGAACACTACCAATTAGTGAAACTCGAGCTTATGAAAAAATTGTGCTCGAGCAACGCGGCGGTTGGTGTTACGAAATGAATTCGTTGTTTGCTTGGGCTTTACGCGAAATGGGTTTTGTTGTGCAGTACCACTCGAGTGCCGTATTGCGTCCAAATGGTTTAACCCCAGATGGCGATCATTTGATTTTACTGGTACAACTCGAGGAGGGTACTTTCCTTGCTGATGTTGGTTTTGGTGATGGTTCAATTCCTGTTTTACCTTTGCAGCAAGGCACGTACCAATCGGGATTTCTCGAGTATGGCATGAGTTACACTGCGCCTTATTGGACAATGCACAACCCAAAACAGAGCAACACCGCAGGTTTTGCTTTTACCCTCGAGCCAAGGCAACTCAAGTTTTTTCAGGAGCGCTGCACCGATTTACAAACCAATGCCGAAAGCGGATTTGTCCGTACTACCGTTTGTCAGCGGATTACTCGAGAAGCGCTTTATACCTTGCGTGGCGCAGTGCTAGGCGAATTAACAGCAAGTGGCAAAACTGAACGTACTCTCAAGAATATGGCAGATTATCAAAAAGTTTTACTCGAGAAATTCAACCTCGAGTTACCAGAAGCACCGATGCTCTGGGAGAAAATCTGGGCACGGCATCTCGAGTGGGTAAATAGACTAGGTTAAACCAATCTTAACCCAAGGTTTCCAAACTTCTGGTAACACATCTTTTTTCGCTTCGGTCTGCCATAACTCGAGAGCATCTGGGATTGGCTTATTTTTATGTTGAAACTCCCTCCATAACTTAGCCGCTAGTTTTGATGCTCTTGCCCGTAAGATGGGACGGTCTGTCCATGAAACTCCTATAAATGTATCCAAATCATCACCAGCTTTAATCTGCGAATCTAATAAGGCACGGTGTAAAATGCTCAAAATAATTGGCATTACTGAATCAGGTAGGTTTGCTGCAAAAGTATCTTCACTGACCGCTTCCCACATGGTCTCTGTCGCAGCATGATTTGTAAATGGTAGATTGTACAAACACAGTTCAATTAAGCGTTCTGGGCAAGTCCGTGTATTACTCTTTTTTGTATAGTTTAACCAGCGCATAATTCCAAAACCTGTACTTGTACTAAGTTTGTAATCAGAACTTGTTAAGTCTTTAGTAAATTGCTTTTCGAGTTCTTCCTTAGAAATCTGGTTTGTTAAAAGTTTAGTAGGTGCGATTGCTGCTAAATTTATACCTTCATTTTCGATAGTCTCAAACCAATTTGCAATTTTCAACTTATTGGTTTTTGAAAGAGGAAGTAATTTAGGTATTAAAAAATCGACTGTTACCATGATTGCTCTGATTATTTGATCTTTCTTACTCCATTGACTATCATCTTTGACAAAAGTAACCCCATCATCTTTCCACCAACTAAGAATATTGTCGAGTAAAGCTGTAAGTTCTTTTTGACTAAATTCTATTGAGCTGTCTGGGTGGAGCAGGGTAGTTAACTCTTTGAAAAAATAACTATTTTCATCTGGACCTAAAGCGTAATTATTGTCTGGATTTCTGATTTTTGGTACTGCCGAATGAATATAGTGTTGTTTGATTGTTTGTAAGACGTTGTTTTGTGGCGGATGAGGTAGTTTTAGGTAAGCTGTTTTGTAAAAATTTAAAAAAACTGGTAAATGACCCTGTTTTGTATCATTCCAAATTCGTTCTCCAAATAACTCTAGTTCCAACCTATTCAGAGCATGTTTTTCGGATAAAAAAGATAGTCGCAAGATGGCTCTACGTTGAGTTTCTCTATTCTTGGATTCAGCTAGGAAAAGTAATTTTTTTACTATACTTCTATCAACTCCTAAATCGATATTAAAAGATTCTTGATAAAGAAAAGCAGCACTAAAAGGCTCTGGGTATTCTGTTGCTATTTGCCCCTGAGCAAAGTTTTCTTCCCCAGGAATGGGAAGCTCAAGTAAGTATGGTATTTTGGGAACAATATCCTTTATTTGTAATGTGGCACAAGTCCTTTCAAAAGCATTTCGCAAAGGGGTTTGTAAAAACATCCAAGTCTGCACTCGTGGCAACTTGAAAACTTGAATAATTAAGTCTAAGAAATGAAGACGCTTTTCCAAAGACATTCGTAAAGTAAGTCGAGAAAGAATCTCTGTGCCATATTCAAAAATTACGTCGTCATAGTGTCTTCCTGGTTCTATTTCAAATTGATTGACATTTTTTTCGGTGCATTCAATTGCTTTTTTTAAAGCAATGAGCAATAGTTCAATAATTTCTGAAACATTACTTTCGGGTAATGCCAACACTCCTATTCTAGTGAAATGTTCTTCAATAAAGTTTTTATCACCACACCGTATTGCATGAAATGTAGCGATGATGGGAGATTTTCGCCATAGTTGAACTATCGATTTTGTAACAGCATCTTTATGGATTGAAACATTCCCAATTTTGTAGGGTGTAGCACCTTGTACAGTCATTTCAAGAAATGCAACTGCTTGTATAAAATCAAACTCGGTGTTGTTTCTTGTTGAATGGGAACGTGTATAGACTTGAGGATCAAAACTATTTCGACCACTACTCTGCTTTAAGCTAGGTGGAATAATTCGGAATGGTATGTCTCCTTCAGTATTCGTAATTTCGGGATTAGGATTGCATAAATCCCGCTCGAGCTGCTCAAAGCGTTCTTTGGTTTCAATGATAGATGTATCTTTATTTATGAATTTTTGATATTTACCTAAATTTTCAAGTAGATTGAGCGTCCAACCTTCTTCTGAAAGCCGACCATAGTCGGTAAAATTTCGATTGATACGATTACGGATCTCAGTCAGCGCTTCTGATGCGACTGAAATTGCTTCTTCTATTTTTCCGAGTTGAGCAAGATAGGCGGCACGACGAGTCTCAAAAAATGGATTATTAAAATCTGGTTTCCAAGATTTTAATATTATGCTTGCAGATTGATGATCCAAGCAAGAAATAGCAAACTCTAGCTCTTCAAGTTTGATTTTACTATTCCAAGCATTATTATTTAGAGTAACGGATTTTAACGTACTTAGGGTGCTATTGAATAGATTTTGATCAAGATTTATCCGTGCAGTCCGTAAGATATTAAATCCAAGATCACGCCAAGCTAGGCTATGGCTATTTTCTATATTCCGTTTCCAAGTTTTAATAAAATCTGATAACACTGAGTTAGGTAGCCCAGCAAGCAACATCTCAAACCACCAACAAATTTCGCTTAGAATTTCAAGTTCGAGAGATTTATTTGTATTGTGGATTAGCATTTTTGGGTTATTCCATAGCCAGGAAAGCCAAGTATTCCAATCGCGTGATAGTAGTCTAATACCCTGATGCAACCACTTCCGCTGCTTGGATGGGCAAATTACCCATCCAGCATAACGTTTTCGCATTTCTTTCCAAAGTAATAAACGTTCTCGAAGGGGTGAGCTATCATCATTTGAAATATCTATGTGATAATCAAAGAGCTTACCAAAATCTAACGGAGTATAACCATCTGGTTCTGAATTGGTTGAAATTTGTTTTTCTTGAAAAGGATTGTATACAGCTGGAAAATCTTTTGGATTTAATCCTTTACGCTTTTGTAATTCTTCAGTAAACCATTCTAAAGGTGCATGATATTTTTCCAATTCTGAAAGAGGTCGGTCAAACTTTACTGTACCTAAGTCAAGAACATTGATGCCTTGAGTCTCGAAATACTGACGTTGGGTTGAATCTATTTTTGTTGTTGTTACAAGTAAGATATGTGGCGCATAGTCTCCAAGTTCATCACGAACCCAGCCAGCCCAAGCCTTGAAATTTGGATCATCCCCTGAAAATCCAAGCAAAACGAAGGTGTTTTCCATCAAGGATTGTTGAACCAAATTGATAAAAGGCGCAAATTTCTTCGGGTATGTTCGGAAATCTTCAGTAGTGATGATAAATGGGCGCTGTGATGGAAAACTGCCATGAAGTTTAACAATACGTGGTGCGCGGCTCGAAGTAATATCTGGTATATTTGCAACTAAGCTATAACTACGGTCAGTAATAAGTTTGGCAGCATCTTCTAACAGCGTATCGTAATTTGTTGTAAAAATATCAGTCCAAGGAAGCCGTATCAAATCAGTATGTAACGAACTTGGACTATACGAATCGTTGTCTACAACTTCAAGAATAGCTGCTGCGAGTGCATCTTTTCCAAATGTCATTTCAAATTGCCCTGCAATATCTTTGCCATCTCGAGTATTGATGGTTTTCTCAGGTAAATTTAATCGCTCGCCTAAAAATTTCGTAATTTCCCACCATGTAGGAGCGGGGCGTTGGTCAGTACGATGAAGGACAGCATTTCTACTAAAGCCTGCTCCAATTAAAACAGAGGCACGTTTTTCCTTGAATAAGCGTCTTGCTAACCAATCAATTTGCTGCTCAACAATAGGTGGAATCTCGGTGGCTTTTAACATTATCTCAGTCTAATATATTGAATAAGTATCTGTGTGGATTTCTCTGTATTTAAACTCGAATTGTTAGTTACTCGAGGAATCGTGTGGTGTTGGCAATTTGCATTCCATTTTCTGTGAGGTTGTAGTTGCGTTGCCAATGCACAAGTAATGTGTTTTGCTCGAGGTCATCTAAGGTGAGAATCAGTGCTCGAGAGGTGATGTTGGGTAGCACTTCGAGCAATCTCGAGAAACGATTGTGGTTTTGTAGGGCTTGAATGGTGGGTAATGCCCATTTTTTCAGCAGCGTCTCGGTTTTTGGCTCGAGTTGTTGCAGTAGCGTATGGGCGTGGGGTGCGAGGTTTTTACCTGTTGTTGTGAGGATGTATTCGGGGCGTAATGGGTGAGCGTAAACGGTGTTGCGTTCGATCAGTTGTAGGTTTTGCATAATTTGCAGGGTGCGACTGAGAGAATCGCGGCTTAACTCGAGGCGGTTAATCAGCGTGACAAATTTGCTGCCTCCGTTTTGCTTGTGCAGTTCGGCAAGGATTGGCAGGATCCAGCGGTGGTGGCAGAGTTCGATCAGGGTTGGGTTCATGGTTGTTTGATTCCTAAAGATTATGCTCTTGACAGAACAAGAGTTTTGTATAAAAATAGTACCAAGAACTTGGAAAGATGTCTGCAAGCTAAGCAACAAAGCGGCATCGCTAAACCTTGTTTACCATAAAAATCGTACCAAAAGGAGAACACTATGTCCACAAACAATCGTCTCGAGAGTCTAGGATTTAAGCCCACCGTGGTTGCCAGCACCAGTGTCAGCAACCTCGAGCAGAGCATCAAATGGTATTCGGAAAAACTTGGTTTAGAACTGATTTATAAAGTAGACGAAATTGCTTGGTGCGAAATGACCACACCAGTTCCGGGCGTAACCATCGGTTTATCGCAAGTCGAAAACCCACAAGTTCACGGCACCGTCATGACATGGGAAGTCAACGATGTCGCCCACACTCGAGCGATTCTCGAGCAAGCAGGGGTGCAATTTGCGGGTGAAACCAGTACCATTCCAAACTTGGTAACGCTGGCAAGTTTCTACGACCCAGATGGCAATACTTACATGCTCGCACAAAACCTGATGCAGCCATCATAAGTCAGTCTCGAGCCATTTTTGGCGTAACACCCACGTGTCTGGAATCTCGAGTTTCCGTTTTTGGCACAATGCTAAATTTACCTCGAGCGGTTCTCCAACTTGCACAAATTCGGCTAATCTCGAGATAATGAAATCAGCTTTTTTGTCTGCCCCGCTGTGTCTAAGCGCTTGTACCTCAAGCCAATGCCGCACTTTTGGCGCATGAATACCTCGCCAATTGTGGGTGCGTTCTCGAATCTCGAGTGCCTTTAAGGCATGTTGTGCGGCGGTTTCCCAGTTGCCAAGTTTGGCGTTGGTAGCACATAAAAAAGACTCGAGGTAATCGTTATAAGTATCACCAATAATCTCGTACTCTTTAGGCTCGAGTGCTTGAATACGTTGTTGGGCTTCGAGAATCACATCTCGAGCCAAGACAAATTCTGCTTGTTCAAAATAGACGAACCCCAAGGCAAAACAAAATTCGGCTGCCATACGTGGCAATGCCGTCACTCGGCAAGCATAAGTTTGCAAACATAAAGTGCTGGCATGTTCGGTTTCGCCACGCTCGAGCAAAGCATAAGCGAGGTACACGGCTGCCATACCAGTAAAAGCAGGGTTATCATCTATGGCTTGTTTCATCGAAAAAGCTTCGCGGGTATTCTGGATGGCGCTATCAAGTTGCCCAAGATTGGTTTGGCAAAACCCCAAATTCTCGAGACGGTAGGCTCTAAAATCGTTCGGACAAATACTGATGGAACTGGCTAAAATATCGTCCCAGTTTTGAGCAGCTTCGTGCCAGTACCCCCACGCTTGACGGGTACTGGCGATGGTTGCCAGTACCGAAGTGTAAGTGTCTAAACTCAGTACTTTTGCTTCGGGTAGCAAGGCTTCAAATTCAGTAAAAAACGCAGCATGATCTTTTCGAGGGCGTTGCTCGATACCAATCCAGAGTAATTTTAATTCAAACAATGCTCGTTGATCGCCTGTGGTTTTGAACAGCTCTTGGGCTTGTAATTGCAAGGCTCGAGCCTGATCTGGTTTTTGCCAACCAAGCGTATCGGCTAAAAACATCAGCCCATGTGCCTCGAGATTTACATCGGGAATGGCTCTGGCGAGGGCAATGGTTTCGTTGGCGAGGGTTGAGTTGGCTTCAAACATATTGAGTGTTACATGGAGTTGTGCGGTATTGCCGAATAATTCGGCAAGTTCAACTGAGCCTAAACCCAAACCATGAGGTACACCATCAGGGCGCTCAACCAAAATACGCCGAGCTGTCTCGAGGTGGGTTAAAGCATCACGCCACGCATAATTCAAACTGGCAGCATCGGCAGCTTCAACCGAAAAACGTACTGCTTCAAGCCAAGCCCGTGCACCAATCGCATGGGTTGCCCGTTGCGCTGCACTACCATGAACTCGAGTCAGTGCCAATGATTGCAAAGCCTGTAAACGTGGCGCACTGAGGCGTTGCAAAGCAGTTTCTCGCAATTTATCATGCGAAAAAGTGTATTTGGTGGCTTGTAAATCCGTGGCAGGTAACTCGAGCAACACCCGAGCACGCAAACATTCTTCGAGCGCCAGTAACAATTCGTTTTCGGGGATTTGAGCCACTCGAGCCGCATCTGAAAAAACAAAACCTTGTCCGAGTACCGCGCCAACCTCGAGCAAAATCCGAGCGGTATGGCTGAGCCGAGCAAAGCGAGCTTCGATCACAGTGCGAACCCCAGGAGCGGTTTGTGGCTGATCTGCAAAATGCACTTTCCAACCATCGCGCTCGGCTAAAAGCACACCATTCTCGGCAAGGCTGCGCAGTGTTTCTGCAATATACAGTGGTTGCCCACTGGTTTCGGAAAACAACCAATCCAGCAGTGCGGCTGGTGGCACACCCATATCCTCGAGTAAACGCAGGGTTTCGTCTTTAGAAAAAGTGCCAAGCGCCAAAGGTTCAACAGTGACATCTCGAGCCAGATTATTTAACCAGTTTTCGATTTGCTCCAGCGCTTCGCTACGAACTGTCGAAACCAATAAAATTGGGGTGCGATCAATTGCGGCGCGTCGCAAAACAAACAACAGCATCTCGAGCGAAGCTGCATCTGCCCATTGTGCATCATCCAGAAACCAAATCAGATGCCCAAGTTTTTGCGATAATTTAATGACCGCCTCAAACACTCTCGAGCGACCCAATGCCTCATCGGACACAGGGGCTGGTAAATTTGGTACCTCGAGTAATTCTGGCAGTAAACGCGCTAATTCAGCTAACCAAACAGGGGAGAGTAACCCCTCGAGATTTGGCACCCGACGCAACGCATCAGTAATGCACTGATACGCCAAAGCACCACCTTCAAAAGCCCGAGCCGACAAAATTGTAGCCCCACGAGCACTCGCCCAAGCCAGAAATTCCTGAGCCAAACGAGTTTTGCCAATACCCGGTTCGCCCGATAAGACCATCACTCGAGGCAAAAGCTGCGCGGTACTATGAAATGCCGCCACCAAACGCTGAAACTCCGAAACCCGCCCAACCAACCGAGACTCGAGCAACAAACTCGGTAAACTTGGCACCCGCCCAGATTTTGCACTCGGCTCGAGCTGTAACGAATCGGCTAGTGCCAGCATTTCAGGGGTTGGTTGCAAGCCCAAATCTGTGGCAAGTTTTGTTTTAAATCCCGTAAAAACCTGCAAAGCCCGAGTGCGCTGACCATCAGCTGCCAACCACTGCACAAAACGCAAATGCGCCACTTCAGACAACGGCTCGAGCCGACACCACTGTTCAAGAATACCCTCAGAAGGCACAGCCACCTCAAGCAAATGCAACGCTGCCACGCGAAGCTGCTCACGGGTGATCTCGAGCCACTCCTCGGCTTCGGGCGCATCGGGCAAGTGAATCGCATCAAGAAAATCTGCTCGGTACTGCAAAGCCGCCTCGAGCGAACCCTGCAACACTCCAAGCGCATCACAAACAAAATCAGACAACCAAACACTCGAGCGATCCGATTGCACATGCGCCCCAAAGCTATACCGCAAACTCGAAAGAGCATTGCGTAAAGAATTCTTCGCATCAGGTGAATCCGCCCACAACAACACCGCCAAACGCTCCCGAGACACCCGACCCTCGAGCGCCAACACTGCCAACAACACCAATGCTTTACGGGTCTTAGCACGCACCTCAAGACCATCCAAGATCAGCACAGGATTACCAAGTAAAACCAACTCGAGCATAAACAAATTATACGCACAGCAAACCACCCTAACAATTTAACGATCCATTTAACGATTCGTTATCGCACCCCAAGTACAGTCCTAACAGCGATGACTCGGCGAACCTCCGTGAACCGAGTCGTTGCAAAGGAGTGAACCCATGACAGACCTAAACATGCTCCGCGCCATCCAACAAAGCCAAGCCATCATCCAAGAAGACCTAGGCAACCCTCGAGCACCCCACCAACACGCCAGCGAAGTCATCGGCACTACGCCAAAACGCCTAAGCATCGCAACCACTCGAGATGGCAAAATAAAACCACAACAAACCCCTCGAGTCCAAACCCAGCATTAAACCAAACCACAAACCGTAGAGGCGAGGCTTGCCTCGCTACAATCCACAAACCGTAGCAGCGGGGTTTGCCTCGCCCAACCAGCCAAAGCTAAAGCAAACTGGGAACAGTGAATAAATGAAAAACGTAACCTCCTATATGTTCCCCCCGCCTTCTTGCTCACAAGACAGCACCTTTCGGGCTGTTCGCGCTTCGGCGACCCCCTCGAAAAAGAGGGGGTTTAGGGCTGTGCTTTTGAATTTTTTGGTTTTTCCGAATGTGCAGAATGTGGATAACAGAGCCAACCGAATAACCCTCTCCCGCGCTTTTTGGCGGGATGAGGGTGACGAGCCTAAGGCGAGTCGGGTGAGGGCTTGCGACGTGATTGCCACGTATCATTGCTCGAGTTCTTGTTTGTTGCTCGAGTGATGGTGTGCTCGAGAAATTAGTGAATTTCCGTTTGCCTTTCGCCTTCTACTTTTCCCTCTTTGGAGTTTCATGCCTGCAATCGAAGTGCTTAATCTCGAGAAAGTGTTTTCCATTCCGCAACGCGACCCTGGTTTAGCGGGTGCGTTTAAGGGTTTGTTTCAGCCTCGTTATACGAAAAAAGTTGCGGTGGATAAAATTTCTTTTTCGCTCGAGGCTGGTGAAGTGGTTGGGTATATTGGTGTTAATGGTGCGGGCAAAAGCACAACCATTAAAATGTTAACAGGAATTCTTTCTCCCTCGAGTGGGCATGTGCGGGTGCTTGGGCGTGATCCGCATAAGGAACGCGTGGCGAATGCTCGGGATATTGGTGTGGTTTTTGGGCAACGCACGCAACTTTGGTGGGATTTGGCGTTGCGTGAGAGCTTGTGGTTGGTGGCTAAAATTTATGAGATTCCGAAGGTTAAATTTGTGGCGTTGCTCGAGGAATTTGCTCATGTGCTTGAACTCGAGGAATTGTTATCAAAACCGATTCGCACGATGTCTTTGGGTCAGAAGATGCGCTCGGAGTTGGCAGCAACGTTGATTCATTCGCCGCGCGTGGTGTATTTGGACGAACCGACTATTGGTTTGGATGTGTTGGTCAAGGAACGCATTCGGGGTTTTCTGAAAACCCAGAATAAGCAGAATGGTACAACGGTTTTACTGACCACCCACGACCTTGGCGATATCGAAGAACTCTGCTCGAGGGTGCTGATTATTGATTCGGGAAAATTGATTTATGATGGTGCGCTCGAGACGATTAAACAACGTTTTGGTACGCATCGCACCATGAAATTTGAATTGGCTGGAGCGGGGCTTGCCTCGCCTTTGCATCTCCCAGATGGCGCAGAAATTACCAGTCAGGAAGGCTCGAGTCTGGAGTTGCGGTTTGATCGTGTTCGTTGCAGTGCTTCACAAATTGCTAGCAGTGTGATGTCTCAACTCGAGGTGCTGGATTTTTCGATTGGCGAACCTGATTTAACCAGTATTATTAAGCAGATTTACGCGGGTGGGTTGTCATGACACAATCTCTTAAGTTCATGCGTTTTCTGAGTATTTATACGTCTTTTGGTTTGCTCGAGATTCAACGAATTTTTCAGTACAATGCTTGGTTCTGGGTAGAACTTGGACGAGGCATTATTGCCATGATTATTATGACGGCTTTCTGGAAAGCAATTTATGCCGATCAAACCCAATTGGCTGGCTTAACGCTGACGACTACCCTCAGTTATGTGATTTTAGCAAGAGCTTTAAATGCTGCGAATGCCTCGAGTGTGTATTGGTGGATTGCTCAGCATATTTCCAAAGGTGAACTCGAGCTGCAACTGCTGCGACCACTGGATTTTCAATTACTGCATTTGTTTCGTGATGCTATGAGTTGGTTTGTGGGTTTACTTCGTTCTTTACCTGCACTGCTAGTTGGGTTCATTGTTTTTTCCGCTCAACTCCCAACCGATTTTATGGCATACATGGCTTTTTTTATCACATTTTTTTTAGGTGGTATTGTCATGTTCTTCTTTGAATTTATGCTTGGTTGCATTGCTTTTTACACCACTGAGGTTTGGGGTTTAAGTGTGCTACGCGAAGGTATTGCCCTTTTTTTTAGTGGTGCATATATTCCACTAAATTTTCTGCCTGAAACTTTTCGGGTTATTGCTAGTGCTACTCCGTTTGCCCAAGCCACTTACGTACCCATTTCATTCTTAGCAGGTGTGCAAAACCCCGCTAATTTAGGAAATGCCATTCTTTCGCAACTTATCAGTATTCTGGTGATTGCTATCCTCTCGAGATGGATCTTTTCCAAAGCCGTACAGGTCTTAACTGTACAAGGAGGATAAAGTGCGCTACCTCGAGTTATACGGATTATTCTTTGTTCAACGTCTTAAAGTTTTTCTTGAGTATCGTTTATCTTTTTTAATTGGTGCAAGTAGTACTTTTTTTATGCAAGCAGGTGGTTTATTTGCAATTTGGGCAGTGATGCGGGTTACACCAAATTTGCTTGGATGGTCGTTTGATCAGGTCTTGTTATTGTATGGCATGGTGGCATTGGCTCGAAGTTTCGAGTTAATGTTTGCTAATAACCTCTGGGTAGTTGGTCAGCATTATATTCGCAGTGGGGATTTTGATCGGTTTTTGGTACGTCCTATCAATCCACTGTTTCATTTAATTGCGGACCGGTTTAACCACGATGGTATAGGAAATTTTTTAATTGGTTTAGTGGTTGTGATTCGCTCGAGCCTGAGCTTAAACATTGATTGGAATCTCGAGAAGGTGCTGTGCATGGTGTTGGCTGCCTTGGGTGGTGGGTTGGTGTTTATTGCTTTAAATTTAATTACGTGTGTTTCGGCATTTTGGATTGTAGATAGCGCACCAGTCACTTTAGCAGTGCATGAATGGCATGAATTTGCTAAGTATCCGTTAAGTATGTACTCGAGCCAGATTAAAACTGCTCTGACTTTTGTTGTGCCTTACGGCTTGGTATCGTATTACCCTGCATTGTTTGTGCTCGGGCGAGACTCGAGTTTCTTAGCGTTTGCTTCGCCGTTTATGGGCATGGGTTTAATGCTAATTGGTTATGCTTTGTGGAATGTGGGATTACGGCGTTATGGTAGTACAGGCAGCTAATCTGGTAAAAATCTGGGTGGGTCATTAAATAGATGATGTACGTTCCAAATACTCAAGAATTAAATGACCCTTTGTTATCAATCTACGAACTGGCTTCGATTTTGTTCTTGATGGTCTCGAGACCTTTATCAAAATCTTTTTGTGGGAAACCAAAAGCGCTCATGGTTTCAGCAACTTTATTGGCAATGGCGTTAGGCAAGCTGTAACTAAAAATCAGTTGCACTGTTGTTGCGCCATCGTGTTCTTTGAAGCTGAGGCTACCTTCACTTTTGACACTTTCTGTTTCGTCTTCATCGTGGATGCTGTTCCATTTAATCAATTGATTTTCGATGCTTTCGGTGGTTTTGGCATCAAATTCGACTTTGGTTCGCAGTGGTCCACGTACCACCCAATGGCTGGTGTCGTCGCCTGTGCGTTTGATGGATTCGACACTGCCAATAAACTCGGCAAAGTTCTCGAAGTTCTGCCAGAATTTGTACACTTGGGCAATTGGTGCGTGAATAGCAATAGATTTGTCAATGGTAATCATAGAAACCTCGGCTCGAGCTTTTGCTCGAACTGCTTTGAGAATTCCGATTGCTGGCTTGAACAGGGGTCGCCGTTGTTGCCCAAAACCGCGAGGCTCGCGGAGCGTTCAGATGGTAACTTAGTTTGCCTGAACTGCTAAACAATCACAAGGTACAGCGCTACAAAAAATCACCTGACACATTCGCCACACGTCTTCTGTCACAATGGGGGTAATGAGTTCTTTAACATTATCTCGAGAGCGGTCTTGGCTGGCTTTTAATCGTCGTGTCTTGTTGCAGTCTACGCGTCCAGATTTGCCACTGCTCGAGCGAGTGCGTTTTCTGGCGATTTTTCAAAATAATCTCGATGAATTTTTTACAGCTCGAGCCCAAGCCAGCCAGCAAGTTGCCAAGGGTGCTCGAGCCAGTGCGGTGGCTAAAAAAACCTATCTCGAGTATTTAGGTGTGGCTTACGAGCAACAAACGCTGGCTATTGAATTACTGGAAAAACTTAAACTCGAGCTAGCTAAAGTGCAAATTTTTTTGCTCGAGCCTAGCGAATTAACTGCCGATGAACAAAATTATTTCGGTGCTTACTTAGCAGAAATAATTGCGCCCGCTTCCGATGTTTTACCTCTTGAGTCTTTGCCGACACTGGATTCGAGAGCGTTGTACTTAGCCGCTGGTGGCACCGAACTCGAAGCGATTATTCGGGTGCCTGAGCGCTTACCGCAACTCATCGCTATTCCTGGGCGCGAGTTGTGTTATGTGCGTTTATCGGCTTTGATGCAGTCGCGTTCGGATTTATTTTTACCCGAAGCCCAAACCATGTTTGAAATGCGGGTCACTCGCCGCGCCAATATTGAACTCAAAGGGCAAATAGATTGGGAAGACCTTGCCCATGCGCTCGAGAGCCGTTTAGATGGCAGCCCTAGTCGGCTCGAGGTACAAACAGGTTTTCCGTGGCTTGAAGCGGTGCGTGAGGTGCTAGATTTATGGGTTGAAGAAGTTTCGAGCAATGCGATACTGGATTTGCGTCCGCTTGAAATCATTGCCAATTTGCCAATGCCAAAGTTGCGATTTGGGGCGTTTGGACAGCGTAAACGCTCGAAGTTTCACACCGAACCATTCGCTTTCCTCGAGCGTCAAGATTTGGCGTTGTATCACCCATCCGATGATTACAATACCGTGGTCAATTTTGTGCTGGCAGCAGCCAAAGACCCCGAAGTCGAAGCATTACGTGCCACGTTATACCGCTTAGGGCGCAATAACCCGATTGCTGAAGCTCTGCTCGGGGCAGCCAAAAACGGTAAAGATGTGGCGGTTTTTCTCGAAGGGCGTGCTCGCTTCGATGAACTAGCAAACCTCTATTGGAGTTTGCGTTTTAACGCGGGTGGTGTGCGCGTACTACCTTACCCCAAGGATTTAAAAGTTCATGCTAAAGCCTTGTATGTGCGGCGCAAAGGCAAAGGGTTTGTGCACTTAGGCACAGGCAATTACAACCCAGCTACAGGTAAGTTATACACCGACCTGAGTTTGCTGTCTGCCAGTAAACGCCTCTCCAAAGATGCCCTCGAGTTTTTCACTGCCCTCGAGCAAAACCGATTACCAAAACTCGAATGGATGAAAGTGGGCTTACAAGCCCGTGAAATGCTGATCGGACGAATTCTCGAGGAAGCCCATCCCACAGGGCATATTATTCTTAAACTCAATCATCTCACCGATCCAAGTGTGCTGCAATCACTCGAGAAAGCGGCAGCGGCTGGAGCCAAAGTCGAACTGATTATTCGCAGTACTTTAACGCTGATTCACCCTAAATTTAAGGCTCGTAGTCTGGTTGGGCGTTTTCTCGAGCATGCCCGAATTGCTGCCTTTAAGCGTAACGGCGATTGGGAAGTTTGGGCTGGGAGTGCCGATTGGATGCCACGTAATTTTGAAAAACGCCTCGAATTGGTCTTTCCCATTCTTGATAAAACAGTGCGAACCAGAGTGATGAAACTGCTCAAAGCGCAACTTGAGGATAATGTCAATGCCTTTACACTTTTGTCTAAAGGTACAGAAAAAGCCTTGTGGGGTGGCAGTAAAGATTCGCAAAAATTGCGTTTTTAACGCCTTGTGCAAATCCTCGAGATGCTGATAAATGGTCAATTTCTTATTTCAAGCTCTGGGTCGTGTAAAATCCCTGCCTTGTATATCGAAAGCCAAGGTGTTGAGGATTTCAAAGTGGTGTCTTGAGATGATAGTGCTTAGGTCACTATTTGAGTTGGAGCGGTATGCCTGCTACTAGTAAATATGCTTCACTTGAAGCTGCTGCAACTATCTGATTAGCGCGTCCTAACCAATCTCGGTATGTTCTGCCTAGTGGGTAAGCTGGTACAATTCCACTGCCAACTTCATTAGAAACAACCAGTAAAGTATTCTGACGAGTACATTGAATCTCGAGGATTTTTTGTAATTCCCTAAGCATGGTTTGCTCGGATTCCTCGGCAAGTAACATAGTAGAAACCCATAAACTGAGGCAATCAAGCACAATAAAATTGTTGGTCTCGAGTAAAACAGCGGCGATATTGTGAGGCGCTTCGATGGTCTGCCAACCTAGTTCGGCTCGCTCGAGTTGATGTTGGTTAATGCGCTCAGTCATTTCTGGATCAGAGGCTTGAGCGGTGGCTCAAAAGGTCACAGGTGCAGTTTGTTTTTTGGCTTGTTTGATAGCAAAGTGGCTTTTGCCACTGCGTGCACCACCTGTAATAAAAATAATACGCATTATCTTGAACTCCTGAATTTCTGTTACATATTCAACGCGTAATCACGATTGTTCGACCATCGGCTGTGGTTAAACGCTCGAGTTTCGTTTGGTAGACCCGCTCGAGTAATTCAATTTCGAGTACTTGGTTGGGTGTGCCTATGCGCTCGAGTTTCCCTTGGTGCAGTAGGGCAATGCTGTTGGCTCGGCTGGCAAGAATCAAATCATGCACAACCATAATCACACTTAAACCACGGCTGATCTCGAGCGCTAATACTTCAAGTAATTCGGCTTGATGGGCTAAATCTAAGTGATTGGTTGGTTCGTCTAAAAGTAAAACTTCTGGGTTTTGGGCTAAGGCTCGAGCCAATGTCACACGTTGTTTCTCGCCACCACTGAGGTTGTGGATGCGCCGATTGGCAAACTGTGTGATGTCGGTGCGTTGCATTGCTAAAAAAACTTGTTTGCTATCTTCGAGCGAATTGGCACCGAGTAAACCCTGATGTGGTAAACGCCCCATTGCCACAATTTCTTGAACTGTAAACTCGAGTGGTAAAGCTTCGGATTGCGATAAATATGCCACACGTTTTGCTCGAGGAATGGGTGCGATCACTTCGCCGTGTTTGGCTTTGAGTAGACCTGCCAAAATTTTTAATAATGTGGTTTTTCCTGCACCATTTGGACCAATCAGTGCCAGCATCTGCCCAGCTTGGACTTGCAAAGAAACATCTTGTACCACCAAACTCGAGCTGTAGCCAAACGACACCTCTCGAGCTTCAAGGATAACGTGGCTCATCGTTGTCCTTGGCGCATCAGCCACAAGAAAAATGGTGCGCCTAAAAAAGTGGTAACAATACCAACGGGTAATTCCTGCGGACGAATCAGCACTCGAGCACCAAGATCAGAAAGTACCAATAAACTCGAGCCTGCCAGCGCGGCTGCAATCAGCAATGGGCGATGTGCCGCACCGCATAATTGCCGCATCATGTGTGGTGCGACCAAGCCAACAAAACCAATGATCCCAGCAAAACTTACAGCGGCGGCTGTCATCAGCGCCGCAGCGATAATCACAGCCAGTTTTAGCCAGTGCACACGGATACCTAAGGTCTGAGCTGTATCTTCACCAAGTTGTAAAGCATCGAGTGGTTTAGCCAATAACAATAACAAGATAAACCCTAGCACTGCTACAGGTAAAACAACCAGTATTTCTGCCCAGCCAGCCAAGGCTAAATTGCCCAGTGTCCAGGAAAAAACGGCTCGTAACCGATCTGCGTCGGCTAATTGAATATAGGTTGTGATAGCTGTAATGATGCTGCCAATCACCACGCCAGATAAAATAAAAGTACTACCACTCGAGTGCCGCGAACCAGTCAATAACAAAGTTAACCCCACGGCGAAAAGTGCACCGAAAAATGCAAATAAGGGTACAACAGAACTACCTGCGGCTTGGGCAGTAAAAATACCTGTTGCAAAACCAGCCGCTGCACTCGAGGACAAAAAAATGGCAATGGTTGCTCCAAAAGCCGCACCGCTTGCCACACCCATCAAATACGGGTCGGCTAATGGATTTTGAAACACACCTTGCATAGCAACACCACTGGCTGCTAAAGCCGCTCCAACCACGATGGCAAATACCACTCGAGGTAATCGCAAATTCCAGACAATGGATTCAATACCCTCGAGCGAAGCGCCAGATAAGCCTTTTTGAATGGCTGAAAAAGTTTGCAACGGAGAAATCTCGAGGGTACCATTAGAAACTGCAAATAACACAGCTATAATCAGGAATACCAAAGCGCTAAAAATAACGATGGTGACTCGAGTCATGGCTTGTGTGGCAGGTTTTGGGGGCATTTGAAGTAACCGTAGCGGCGAGGCATGCCTCGCTCTTAATAGGATGAGATTAAAACTTTACTTCTGGGTGCAAGAAACGCACCAACACTTTAAGTGCAACTGGTAAACGTGGACCAGGGCGAACAAGAGCATCGTTTTCTTCGCCACTTGGGTCGTAGACGCGCTTATTTTTGATCGCCGAGATATTTGCCCAACCTGGTCGTTGTACTAAATCCTCGAGTTTTGCGCCAATAATCACACTTGGGTTAGCACTGACCACAAGTTCTGGACTAATTTTAGGGAAAGCTCCAAGACTGGCTGGGAGGATATTGATGCCACCTGCTCGAGTCAGGAGTTCGCCAATAAAACTGGTTGCTCCGGCAGCGTATGGGGTTGGGTCTACTTCAAAGTAAGTGCTGACTCGAGGCAAGTTACTGATTTTGCTGCTGATGCTATTGATTTCGTTTCGCATGCTGGTAATCAGGCGCAACGATGTGTTCTCTTGGTTGGTGATTCGTCCAAGTACCGCAATTTTTTCAAAGGTTTCGTTGTAGGTTTGGGCTGCGCCTGCGTAAACGATGATGCCTAATTTTTCCAGATTTTGCACCAGTTTGCTGCTACTGCTTTCGTCTGCAAGCACCAAATCGGGTTTGAGAGCAGCGATAGCTTCGAGGTTTGGGACAAATCCATTGCCAACTTTTGGCATTTTATCGGTTTCGGCTTTTGGATAATTGCTGTACTCATCTATGCCGACCAATTTTTTGCTGGCATTCAGGGCAAAGACGGTTTCGGTGTGGCTTGGTAACATCGAAATGATGCGTTTTGGTTCGCTGTTAATGGTTACGCGTCTACCAAGGTCATCGGTGATGCTTAAAGGGTAATGGGTGGCTGACGCACTCGAGAGCAGTGCAATTGAGGCAATGATAATAATTTTTTTAAACATGATTTTCTCCTGTTGGGCTACTAAGTACATCCCTGAAATGTTTTAGAGTTTTTTGCTAAAACATTTCCGACTAAAAGGAGTAAGGGCGATGTATCTCACGCTGTAATGACGGAATTGCCGTTTTCTGAAAATTCTAAAATGAGCGACCCTGCCCGCGAGGTGCGTCTTAGGGTTAAGAAAAGCGCGAGATACTTAACAGCAAAAAACGTTCTTGCGATATGGGCAAGAACGTACGAAATTGTTTATTGCAGCACGAATACCATCTAAGCGCCCCCTTTCTATCGAGAGGTGAACCAATATGGTTCAGGCTTGGCGGGCATTCGGGCTTTGACAGGTTGTCAATCACCGTTGCGGAACAGCGCTGGATTTGCACCAGCTTCCCCACTTTCATCTCGGGTTACACACCTCGAGAACCAAGCGTGGCTAGTTTACACTTTTTTTCGGGTTTGGCTACTGCCCTTGACAAATCTTGTTGACTCGAGCCACAATCTACTAATATCCGACTTAACCACTAGGATTTATCGGATTAGGAGAACCCATGAAAACCAAAAAAATTCTTCAGTGCATCATTGGTGTTGTTACTTTGTTAGCAAGCAGTGCATTAGCAGATAGCCCAACTGTTGTTAAAAGTTATTTACTAACACAAGTCACTTTGCAACAAAAAAGTACCAACGCGTTAAAAAATGCAGCTCGGCGCTACTTTGATTTAGTGAAAGCACAAAATTTTAAGTACACGAAACTTGATGCAGCCGCTACCCGTAAGGCTGTACAAGAAGCTCGGGTAGCTTGGAGTAAAGCCAGCCCATTATACGAAAGTGTTGAAGGGATTGTGGCTGGCGTAGAAATGCTCGCCAGTTTCGACCTTAATTTAGATGCTGGCTCGAGTGCCAAAGATGGTGGCGATGCGATTGTTGAATTTGATCTCAAACTCGGTAATGGTCAAGTCTTAGCCAAACCCGGCAATGCTTTTGGTGTGATCGAAGGCTCACTTTGGGGTACAGAAAAAACCTACTCGAGTGGTCTGCCATTTGATGTTGACGGTAACGGTAAAATTGATTTTGGCGATCAATTACCAGATGCTTATGTATTACAAGCCGCAGCTGATAAATTAGATGAACTGACTGGGCAATTGCTCGAGACAGCCAAAAAATGGAATCCGACCACAGCTGATGTGTTTGCCGCGTTAGTGGCGAACGTACCAACAGCTGCCAGTGTTTTTATTGAACGCTGGAAAACCAGTCGGTTTGTGCTGGGCGAAAAAAGTACCCAACGCGATTTTAATGTGATCTCGAGCTTAAATGATTTGGTGCAAAATATCAGTAGCTGGCAAAACTTGTATAAAGGTGTAACCGCTGGTGTAAAAGCAAAGAATGCCGCCCTTGATGCCCAAATTAATACAGGTTTAAGTAGCTTAAAAAGTTGGGCACAAAAACTCGAAGCCCAAGAAAAAACCCGACGATTCACACCAGAACAAGCCGAAGCGATTGGTAAAGAAGGCGAAAATCGGGCAACTGCTCTCACAGGACGCATTAGCCAAGCCGCTGCATTACTTGGCGTGAAATTATAAAGGACAAAAATGCTGCGTTTTCTTGTACCCATTTTGTTGTTGCTCTCGAGCTTTGCATTTGCTTCTGAACCAAGCACGGCTGCCGAAATTGTCCGCGCCAGTCTGAGTTCAGCCCAAACCGAGTTAAGTTTTGATCCTGCCAGTAGTCAGGATTTACTACTGACCGCTAAAATTGCGTATCAAAATGGGTTATTGGGATTAGGTCAAGCCGATTTCTCGAGTTTAGAAAAAGCCTTAAAAATACGTGATGAAAAAGCTTTTGCCATTGCAACAGCCACCCTTTGGACAAGTATTTTACGTGGTGCTTACCAACAACTCGAGATCAGTTTGCAAAAACAAGATTTCAATGCAGCTCGAGCTTGGTTATTGGTGCGTGAATACCGTCGTGCCACAAAATTTAATCCACCCGAAACCGAGGCAACCCTAGCCTTTGAAGCCTTAGCTGCAAAATCTGCTGATACAAAAAGTACTTTACTCGCCATCAAAGCCGACTTGCTTGGCACGTATCAAGCGCGTTTATCCGAAGCATTACTTGAAGTTGAACGCAACCTTAAACGCAATTTTGGGGTTTTAGCCGCCCAAAATGCAGCCCTTGCCAATGGATATTTTTTGTTGCTCGAGCAAGGGTATCCAAATGCCAAATTAGCAGCTGCAAAAATAGCTTTCAAAGCATTAGTTGCCCTTCCAAGCACAGCTTCGCTCCAAGTTGTACAAACCATGATACGGGGTTGGCGAGCTGCGCCATTATCAGAAACTGAACGCAACAAACGCGCTGCACAACTGATGCGGTTTTATAGTTTAATTCCTGTTGAGTATGCTCGGGGTGTCAAAACCGAAAATGGTTTGACCCAAATTACTCGAGATTTAGAAATCGCTGAAGCCACTGCTTTTTGGCAAGGTGCCAATGCAGCTTTTACCGACCTTGAATCATTGTTGGTACAACGCAACGCGGACTTAACCGCTTCGGCTCGAGCAAACCTGCAATTAGTTGGACAACAACTCGAGTTAGCTTCCCGTAAACAACCTGTCTCACTGGCAGAATTACAACAAGCCATAGAGGCTGGACAAAAACCCCTCGAGCAATTAATTCCTGCTGCGTGGCGGGCCACTACCGCCAGTGCCGATTTAGTTGTGATTCGTCAACACCTCGGGCAGCTCGAAACGGCTTTACAACAAGGTGCTTTTGAACAAGCCGAAACCGCTCGAGTCAGTGCCTATGCTGTGCTTGAAAGTGGGGTTGAAGCCCGAATAAAGTTTTTTCAACCGCAATTAGCCACAGAAATCGAAATGCTTTTTTGGAACGGCTCAAACCCACTGGGTTTAGCTAAAATTATTGCAGAACAAGGTTCGCTTGAACAATTGCGTAACACCCGCCGAGAATTGCTGGTTAAACTCGAGCAAGCCGCTAAATTAGTCGGCACAGATACATCTCCAACAGCCACTTTTGTTAATGCTTTAGTGATTGTTTTCCGTGAGGGACTCGAGGCAGTGTTAATTCTGGCAGCTTTACTGGGTAGCTTAAAGCGTCCCGAGGTACGGCATTTACGTCGTCCATTATGGGTTGGGGCTATTGCAGCATTGTTTGCCAGTGCGCTGACTTTTTTAATCATGCGTGGCATTGTCAATGCTTTCGCAGTTTTTGGTGAACGGCTCGAGGCTGTGGTGAGTGTGATTGCTGTTGTGGTGCTGCTCATTATTATGAATTGGTTTTTTCATAATGTCTACTGGAATGATCGTTTAGCCAGTTTCCATAAACAAAAGCATTCGTTGCTTGGTGTCAGCACAGGGCAAGGGCTGGGGTTATTGGTGTTGGGTTTTACTGCCATGTACCGCGAAGGTTTTGAAACTGCCTTATTTTTACAATCACTGGTTTTGCAATCAGGAGTCTCGAGTGTTTTATCGGGTACGGCTGTGGCACTGGCAGCCGTGACGGTTGTTGGTGTGCTGGTTTTTGCTTTACAAACCAAATTGCCTCATAAGAAAATGTTGGTATTTACGGGTGTGCTGATTTGCGCCGTACTTTGGGTGATGGTTGGTAACACTGTACATATTTGGCAAGTGGTTGGTTGGTTACCCATTCATGCCATTGGTAATGGTTTCCCCGCAGCGATTGGTTTATGGCTTGGTACATTTGCAACGTGGGAAGGTATCTTGATACAAACCGTTGCGGTAACACTTGTAATTGGTTCGTACTTCCTTGCCGAAGGCTTAAAACACCGAACGATGCAACAAAAAGCAGCGGCAGCCTAATATGTGGATTTCGACTCGAGGGCAGTATGGTTTACGAGCATTGGTTGAACTTGCTCAGACAAATACGTTAATGCCAATTCATAAAATTGCTGAACGCCAAGATATCAGTTTGCATTATCTCGAGCAAATTCTGGCAACCATGCGCCGAGCTGGTTTTGTGCAAAGCGAACGAGGTGCCACAGGTGGTTACCGATTAGCTCGAGATGCCAAAAAAATCACGGCTTTAGAAGTTATTGTGGCACTCGAGGGGAGTCTTGCGCCTGTTGCTTGTGTTGAGGACTCGAGTCAGTGTAGTCACGTGAATGCTTGCGGCACAGAGAGCCTTTGGCGGCGAGTGGATGCAACGATCACGGGTATTTTAGGTAGTTATACTGTGGCAGATTTACTCGAGGAAGCGCGTTTTCAGAATGCACTGAAAATGATGAAATCACAAGCTCCACTAGAGTAATACTGAATCAATTTAATCACTTTCATTTGACCATCTTGACCCTGAAAACAGCACCTCACGGGCTTGGGTCATAAAAGTGGTCAAATTGTTGTTCAAGCGTTCATTCGGTTCCTGTTCTTGCTCGCAAGACAGTACCTTGCGGACTGTTCGCACTTCGTCGGATAATCAGTCAACATACACGACTGATTGACACAATTTGGTACAGCTAAATGATAATACGTTTCCTCAGGGATTCACTGCGTTTTGCGCGTTTTATCAGGTACATGCGTATACCTGTGATCGCCAGAAAGAGTGGTATTAATCCGAATGCAAACCAAATGAGTCTTGCCCACCACGGTACGGCTATTCCAGCATGAATTGGGTAGAACCAATTTTCATACACGTTTGAACCAAATACTGCTAAACGAGTCTCGTTTTTGTCCAGCACTTTCCCAGAATACTGATCTATTGTTACACCATACTGACCAGGAAATTCACTAAATTGATACGGGTCTAAACCTTTGCTACCCCAAACGGTAATGGTTTGTTCTCGAGCGACTTTTTCGGCTTCTTCGTCTTTAAATTTGATATTTAAATCTGGTGTGCCTAAATTAATGATTCTTGAACCAACAGGAAGTTCTTTGATTGCAATTTCTTGTAGTCTTGCCATTGAAATTTGGTCTTTGCTGGTTTTGTTTTTTGTCTCAGATTTTAGGTTTTCTGGTGCGGGTTGGACACTGGCAAAAGTGATGCCGTACCATGCTTTTTGGATCAGTGGACGAAATGGTTCGTAGAAATTCATGGCGGTTAAACCCCACATAGCAAGGAATGGCAAGGCAGTAAAACCAAGTATTTTATGCCAGTCGTACTGACGAATGTATACTGAGCCAGTGCGTCTTAATTTAAAACTGTATGCTATTTTCTTGAGTCCAGGAAACCATAATACTGCGCCACTGAGAACCATAATACTGAGTGTCAATGCCACAATTTTAAGTACCAAGTCGGCTAGGGTTTCACCAATCCATTTTTGTAGCCATTCTGGTATCCATTGAGGAAAAGTCAATTTGACATCGCCTAAAAATAAGGCTGTGTGTAATTTTGCAAAGAATCCCATGAATGTAGCCGTGTCGCTTTTAACACCATTAATCAGCCCTGTACCAGGGTCTACGTAAACAGTTTTCTGGTTATCAAAACCCACGCTGGCATGGTACGGCGCATTTTCGGCAGCGCGAATAATCTCGTAAACAGGTTCTGTTGGGTAAGCTTTTTTGATGATTGCGGCGGCTTCGGCAAACGAAATGGTTTTTCCTTCGGTCACTTTATAGTATTTTTCATCAAGCATTTGGTCTATTTCTTGATGAAAAAGCGCAATAGAACCCGAAGTGGTAGTGACCAATAAAAGCATACCTAAAGTCAGTGTAGCCCACAAATGAATACGTTGTAGCCAAACTCGAGGGCGAAATTTGAAACTTGGTTTTGTGTTCATGATGTCTCCTTAATCAGTAATGGTGAAAATAATCATGACAAAGAGCATCATGATGGCGAGCGGTAAGTACGCAAATCGTTTTGGATGGCGAACTTGCCAAATTCTTCGTAAACTCGAGATAAGTGCGATGAAAGCAACAGTGTTGAATAGCAAACCTAACCAAGTAGGTGTGGTGGTGACTATGCCAATAAGTGGTAGTACAAATGGCAACACCACGTACTGCACGATGCAGCGAATGGCTGATATCAGTAAGGCGAGGTTGAATCCACTTTTGATACTCGAGGTTTGCGGTGTTTTGAGTGGTCGAATAAAAAGTAATTGCTCGAGTAATGAATCAAGTTTTTGTTGCTGAACATTTGGGTTCATAGGTGGTTTCCTTGAGTGGTTTGTAAAACCCGAATCACCATTGCAATCGTAAAAAAACAAGCTAATGCTAAATGGGTCGAGCGTTGACGAGGAGAGTCTTCTTGGAGGTAAACCCAGACACTTGGTATTGTTGCTTGGGCAACAACGACATAAGCCAGTGTCTCGAGTGATTTTGGTAGTGTTTGCCATAACAACAGTACGCAAGTGCTTTGTATGCCAAGGATGATTTGCAAGCTGATCAAGCCAAGTTGCCAATTGTGGCTGGGTGCGTGGTTTTGCCAAGCTAAAATTAGAATCCAAACGGCTAGAACGAGCAAGTAAGTGATGCTTGAAAAGGCAATGAGTGTTAATGTCTGATGAATTAAACCCATAAGAATTCCAATTGGGTAGCTGCTCAGGCGATGGCAAGGCATAACTCGAGTTCTTTGATTAATTGTGATGACCAAGCTTGTAAACGTGGTTCGGTGAGCTTAGCTTGGTTATCATCATCTAATGCCAAGCCAATAAATTGTTGACCTTTTACAGCTCGAGAATTGCTGAACTGATAACCTTCTGTACTGGTTTGTCCGACTAAAGTTGCACCACAGAAAGCAAAGTGTTCGGCGAGTATCCCAAGGGCATCTTGAAAAGTATCAGCATACGTTAATTGGTCGCCCATACCAAAAAAAGCTGCTTTTTTATGCCTCAAATCAAGCTTCTTGAGAGCCTCAATTTTTCCATGCCAATCATCTTGAATTTCCCCAACATACCAAGTGCTGCAACCAATCAAGAGTACATTGTACTCGAGTAATTTTTCGATTTTGACCAAGGCAATATCGTGGTTTGTTACCAGCGCACCACTGTCTTTGAATAATTTCTCGAGTCTATCAGCGGCGGCTCGAGTGTTGCCATAAGTACTACCTGTGAAGATACCTATTTTCATAACGCAATCACAAGACTTTTCATAAGACTCCTTAATTCACCAGCAGGCTCGAGTGGCTGATTTTTGGTACCAATAAAAACTCGTTGATTTGTGGTGCAGCTTCAAAAATTAAATCCAAGAATTCTTGCCAATCGGGGTTGCTAAAACCAAGGGCAGCCATGCCAATCCAAAGTTGAACGCCACTATGGGCGCGTTTTAAGGCATGAGCGCCATCTTTCATTTCGGCTTCAAGGTTTTTTTTGCTGGTCTCGAGAAAGGCTGCCAAGTTATTAAAATCAGGTATTGCCAGTGTCCAGCAACTGATTTGCCAATGCACAAAAACCGTGCCATGTTCGCATTGCGCCACAAAGCGGTACTCGGAACGAGTAGCTATCGGACGAACAATCAGGCACATAAATAACTCCTTTACTCGAGCCAACGGGTGTTACTGCTGGCAGGTTTTAGATTTTGATACACACCTGCAATCGGGTAGCCAATATGTAAAAGTCCAACCAGTTCTTCGTTATTCTCGAGTTTGAAAATATCGGCGGTGCTTGGATGACGCACCAGATAACCACTGCGCCACCAAATAGCTAATCCTCGTGCATGAGCCGCTAAGGTCAGGTTTTGAATAGCACAGCAAACAGCGGCGTAGTCTTCGCGTTGTGCCCGAATGTTTTGGCTGTTGGTGTACTGAACACTGACTGCTACTAAGGCGGGGGCTTGATGCAGCATTTTAGCGGTTTGGAGAGCGGCATTAGAGCCAGCGATACCTCGGGTCACATCATGGGCTATTCGGGTTAAACGGGTCCGCGTTATTTTTCCAGGAACACTAAATCGCCAAGGTTGTGCCAGTCTCGAGCAGGGTGCATGAATTGCGAGTTCGAGTAATTCGCGTAGGGTATGTTCAGCGATTGGGGCGTTCTGGAAGCGTCTGGCGCTGCGCCATTCAAGAAGAGCGCAGTCTATGGGTTGGGAGGGGTTAGGAAGGATTTGCATATTTTCTGAGTATTCCGAGTGGTTAACTCGGATTTAATTTAAGCGAATAGCCCTAGGTTTGTCAAGAGTTAAACCCATTGCTTTGGTAAAGGCTTCAATAGGTATTCGACAGTCTTGTGACAAATACGCTAGGTGACTCAAAGCATACTTGTTTTGTGATTGTGTTTTTGTTTGGAATAATCCATGAATAAGGTACGAATTGCGACTCGAGGTAGTGCTTTAGCCTTATGGCAGGCACGTTTTGTGGCGGGTCAACTCGAGCAATTGGGTGCAGATTCCGAGTTGGTGATTATTGAAACCCAAGGCGATAAAATGCTGGCACCGTTTGCACAATTATCAGGTCAAGGATTTTTTACCAAAGCAGTACAAGATGCTTTATTAGAAGCTCGAGCTGATGTTGCGGTGCATTCGTATAAGGATTTACCGTCTGCTCCTGTGCTTGGTTTGCAAATAGCCGCGATTCCTACTCGTGAGGATGCTCGTGATGTGTTGCTGGCTTTGCCGCAGGCACTGGATTCAACACGTCCATTAGGTTTAAAAGCACAAGCAACAGTTGGCACAAGCGCTGTCCGTCGTCGAGCGCAAGTGGAACACCTTGACTCCAGTTTGTTGGTTCGAGAATTGCGTGGCAATGTGCCAACTCGAGTTGAGAAATTACGCAACGCTGAGTACGATGCAATTATTATCGCGGCGGCTGGTGTTCATCGGCTCGAGTTGGATTTAAGTGATTTTGCTGTACGTGTTCTCGAGCCAGATTTTTTTGTTCCTGCGCCTGCTCAGGGGGCTTTGGCGCTCGAGTGTCGTTCGGATGACACGTGGGTGTGTGGGTTACTGCAAAAACTCGAGTCGCCTCAAGCTCGGGTGACTGTTTCAGCGGAGCGTGGTTTGATGGCGCGGTTTGATGGTGGTTGCCAATTGGCTTTGGGGGCTTTGGCACAACTGGCAAGCGATGGCACGATCAGTTTGTTGGCTTGGTATGGCGGGGGTATTTTTCAGGGTCGAGCTTCGAGTGCAAAAGCAGTCATCGAAAATGTTTATGCACAGATAGACCAAACCCTCTCAGTTGGGCGAAGATCATGAGAATCCTGCTGACACACCAGTTCGGGCGACTCGAGGGTTTAGAGGTGGCTTTGGAGGCTCGAGGGCATTTGCTGCAACACATCCCACTGATTCGTACCGAGGTGCTTTGGGAAACTGATCTTGAACCCTTAAAGCACAGTGATTGCTGGGTTTTTACCAGTCGTTCAGCAATAGAAGCCTCTGAGCAACGCGGGGTTTTTACGTTACCAAGACCAAAAATCGCGGTGATTGGTCGGGCTTCGGCAAGAGTACTGGAAGGCTTGGGGATTCAAGCAACAATAATCGGTGTGGAAGAAACCGCTTTGGGTTTAGCCAAAGCCTTACTCGAGTTACCCCAAACCACTGTTTTTGCTTGGGTGCGAGGCACATTGAGTTTGCCTGATTTACAACACGAACTTGTGAAGCAGCACCGCCGAGTACACAGTGTGGTGATGTATCACACTGTCAGTTTGGAATTACCTGCCATGCAAACAGATGTGCTGGTGGTAAGCAGCCCCAGCGCCCTGCAAGCAATTTCGGACCAGTGTGCCAGCCAAGTGCAACTGATTGCGCTTGGCTCGAGTACAGCCGCTGCTATTGAAGCTCGAGGGTGGACTGCAATCGTGGCACTCGAGCCGACTGTTGCTGGCATTGTTGCAGCTTTAGAAAAAGTGAAAGGATTTTTATGACAAATATCATTCAGCGTCCGCGTCGGTTGCGAAGCAGTTTTGTGCTGCGTGATGCCATTGCCGAAACTTGGTTGCGTCCTACCGATTTTATTGCACCATTTTTTGTTGTGGCGGGTGAAAATATTACTCAACCCATTCAAGCCTTACCGAATATCAATCGTTTCAGTGTGGATATGTGGTTAGGGCAACTCGAACGGGCTTTGAATTTAGGGGTGAAAACCGCGCTGATTTTTGGGGTACTCGAGGCGCACGAAAAAGATGCAATGGCAACCTCGGCAACAAACCCAAACAGCCTAATGCCAACAGCGATTCGGGCTGCTCGAGCGGCGTTTGGTCAGGATATTACCCTAATTTCTGATGTCTGCTTATGTACCCATACCGATCATGGGCATTGTGGTTTATTACAACAAACTGCTCGAGGTACGATCATAGATAATGACTCGAGTTTGACGCAATTGGCAGCCATGGCTTTAACCCACGCACAAGCAGGTGTGGATTTGGTTGCTCCTTCGGACATGATGGATGGACGAATTGGTTTTATTCGTCAGGCATTAGACTCGCATGGTTTTGCTGAGGTTGGTATTTTATCGTATGCCGTAAAATTCTCGAGTGCTTTTTATGGTCCTTTTCGAGAAGCGGCTGGCAGCAGCCCAAGTTTTTCGGATCGTGCGACGTATCAAATGGATTTTCGTAATGCCCGAGAGGCACTGCGTGAAATTGCTTTAGACACCAGCGAAGGGGCAGATTTGTTGATGGTCAAACCTGCTTTGGCGTACTTAGATGTGATCGCTCGAGTGCGAAGTGCCACGGTTTTGCCCGTGGTGGCGTACAACGTGTCTGGCGAGTACGCCATGCTCAAAGCGGCAGCGGCAATTGGCGCGTTAGACGAAGCCAGAGCTGTTCGTGAAACTTTAACGGGTATCAAACGGGCGGGTGCGGATTTAATTGTTTCTTATCATGCACTAGAAGCACTCGAGAAAGGTTGGTTATGAGTTTATTTTTACGTGCCTTACATGGCGAAAATACCAGTACCGCTCCGATTTGGGTGATGCGCCAAGCAGGTCGGTATTTACCTGAGTACATGGCAATCAAAGCCAAATCCAGTTTTCTCGAGATGGTGCAAACCCCTGAGTTAGCGGCTGAAATTACGTTGCAACCGATCAATCGGTTTGCTTTGGATGCCGCGATTATTTTTTCGGACATCATGACCCCATTACCTGCAATGGGTATAAACGTTGACTTTGCGCCAGGTCCAGTGGTGACTCCTGTTCGTAGTGTGCAAGCCATTACTGTTTTACGCATTCCACAAGCGGCTGAAATAGCACCATTTATGCAAAAAGCAATTGAGTTGGTCAGTGCTGAACTGATTCATAAAAACATTCCGTTGATTGGTTTTGCAGGCGCACCTTTAACCTTGGCTGCGTACTTGGTGCAAGGCAGTGGGAGCAAGGATTTCGAGGATTTTCGGGCTTGGTTGCGTTTAGAACCAAAATTGGCTCATTTACTGCTCGAGAAATTAACCGAAGTAACAATTAGCTATCTGCAAATGCAAGTGGCAGCGGGTGCAAAAGCCATTCAATTGTTTGATTCTTGGGCAGGGTTGCATTCGGCAAGGATGTACCACGAATTTGCTTTCCCGTATAACCAACGTATTTTATCGGCATTACAGGGTTTGGTGCCACGAATTTACTTAGCGGTTGGCGCGAGTCATTTGTATTCGCAGATGAGTACCTTGGCTTGCGAGGCGGTCAGTGTGGATTGGCGTACACCCCTGCAACAAGTGCGGTTGGCATTGCCACATAAAACGCTGCAAGGTAACCTCGACCCAGCCGCTTTACTTGGCACACCAAAAACAATGGCACTCGAGGCGCAACAAGTCTTAGAAGCTGGTTTGGGAGGAGCGCATATTTTCAATTTAGGTCATGGTATTTTTCGCCAAACCAATCCCGATATGCTCAGCCGACTGATAGACCAAGTTCATGAATTTCAGCGCTTAGGAGATACGCCATGACGGCTGTATTGGCAGCTCCCACGCGGACTGGTTTAGATTACTGTGCAGCTTTTACAAAAACCCTGCAAGGTTTACACCAAGAAGGGCGTTATCGGGTGTTTACCGAACTCGAGCGACCCGCAGATCGTTTTCCCACAGCCTTATGGCACTCGAGTTCAGGGGTGCGTGAAGTGACGATTTGGTGTTCTAACGATTACCTCAATATGGGGCATCATCCGAAGGTACTGAAAGCCATGCAGCAAGCCATTACCGATGGTGCAACAGGGGCTGGGGGTACACGTAACATTGGTGGTAATCATCATTACCATGTGCAACTCGAGCAATTACTTGCTACGTTGCATCATAAAGAAGCTGCCTTGAGTTTTACGTCGGGTTGGGTTGCGAATCTTACGGCTTTAACAGTGATTGGTCAGGTGTTGCCCAATGCAATTATTTTATCCGATGCCGAAAATCATAATTCAATGATCGAAGGGATTAAACGCAGCGGTGCAAAACGCCTTATTTTTAAGCACAACGATTTATTTGACCTCGAGCAGCATTTGCAAAGCATTCCATTTGACCAACCCAAAATGATTGCTTTTGAAAGCCTTTATTCAATGGATGGTGATATTGCCCCTATCGCAGCAATTTGCGATTTAGCACAAAAATACAACGCACTGACTTACCTTGATGAAGTCCACGCGGTTGGATTGTACGGCGCACATGGTGGAGGACAAGCCCAAGCCCAAGGTGTAGAAGACCGTGTTGATCTGATTCAAGGCACTCTTGGTAAGGCTTTTGGTTTGCAAGGTGGTTATATTGCAGGTAAGGCGATTATGATTGATGCGATTCGTAGTTTAGGAGCAGGGTTTATTTTTTCAACAGCCATGCCCCCAATAATTGCCGCAGGCGCGCTTGCCAGTATTCAACACTTAATGCACTCGAGCTACGAGCGCACTTTGCAACAACACCAAGCAAGGTACTTAAAGCAATTGTTGCTCGAGGCAAATTTACCCGTCATGCCATCACCGAGCCATATTGTGCCTGTACTGGTCGGTCATGCTGCCGTTTGCAAAAAAATCAGTGATGCGTTACTCGAGCAACATGGTATTTATGTGCAACCAATTAATTATCCTACTGTGGCAAAAGGCACGGAGCGTTTACGCTTTACCCCAAGCCCAAAGCACAGCACTGCCCAATTGCAAGCCTTGGTGATTGCTTTAAGACAAGTTTGGCAGCAATTTGGATTAGTCCTTTAACCAATCCCTTGCTTGAAAAAACTCGAGGGCAGCAGCTTCGGCTGAATTTGCCTCGGGTTGGTAATTGTATAACCAGCGGGTCACAGGTGGTAAGCTCATCAGGATACTTTCGATACGTCCGTTGGTTTCTAATCCAAATTGTGTGCCTCGGTCAAAGGCTAAGTTAAATTCGGCGTACCGTCCTCGGCGAACCTCTTGCCAGTAACGATTGTGTTCGGTGTACACCATGTCTTTGCGCTTCTCGAGAATCGGGATGTAAGCATCTAAAAAAGCATTGCCAGTGGCTTGCAGCAAGGCAAAATAATGATCGTGATTCTGGCGCAAATGGTCAAAGAAAATCCCACCAATCCCCCTTGTTTCTTGGCGGTGCGGTAAATAAAAATACTGATCGCATTGTTGCTTAAATTGTGGATAGTACTGCGTACCAAATGGCTCGAGTGCGTTTTTGAAGGTCTGATGAAAATGCTTGGTATCTTCTAAAAATGGGTAGCACGGTGTTAAATCTGCGCCACCACCAAACCAAGAATCTGTGCAGTAGCCATCCTCGAGTAATTCAAAGTACCGAAAATTACAATGCACAATCGGTACAAATGGGTTGCGAGGATGCAGCACCACACTGACCCCAGTGGCAAAAAATGTTGTGCCACTTTTGGCTTGCATTCGGTTCGCCATTTTTTCGGGCATAATCCCATCCACTGCACTAAAATTCACACCGCATTTCTCGAGAACTGCCCCGTTTTGTAACACCCTGGATTGTCCACCACCTCCGCTGTGATGCTGCCAGTCATCGTGTTGAAATACACCACCATCAAGGCTGGCGAATGTACTCGAGATGCGTTCTTGAAGTTCTTTTAAGTATGTTTGTACAGCAGCTCTAGGGGTCATGCTTGGCTCCGCTCGAGCATGGTTTGGGCAACTCGGGTCGCATCACGGATCACATCGTTGATCCCAACGCCACGATAGGCATTACCAGTGAGCAGCAAATGCGGTATTTGCTCGAGGTGTTGCTGCACACTTTTTAGCCGTGATTCATGAAGTAAATCATATTGCGGGATACTCTGCAACCATGTTTTTTCTTGGATTTGCACAGGAGCCGCCCGAATACCCAAGGTTTGCTCGAGGTCTTTGAGAATAATTTCCAGAGCTGCTTGTTGCGTCAGATGCGTAAAATCTGGGTCGAGTGTGCCACCACAAATCACCCGTAAATACACTAGATCATCGGTACTTTGTTGCGGAAATAATGTGCTGGTGTATAAACAACCAAGAATACGAATGTTTTGCTCTCGAGGTACAAGAAAACCAAAACCGTTCAGGTCATTAGGCACATCTTTTTTCTGAAAAGCCAAACCAAAAACTTTGACACTGGCATACTGAATTTCACGCAGTAAATTTGCCAAAACTGGTTTTTCTGCCTCGAGAATCTGAGCGCTAACAAACGCAGGACAAGCCAAAACAATACGATCTGCCTGTATTTGTCCTGTGTTGGTTTGCAGCACAAAACCACGGCTTTGTACTTTTAGGCTTTGCACCCGCACATTGGTTTGAATGCTACTGCCTAATACCTGCCCAAGGGCATTGGTTAAACGCCCGATACCACCAACTCGAAAGCTGGTTAAACGCGCACTGGATTGGCTGCCAGAACGTTGCGCTTTGAATAAGCCACGCAACAAACTGCCCTCTTTTTGCTCGAGCGCACTTAAACGTGGAAATAAGGCGTTGACACTGGTCACTCGAGCATCACCTGAGGTCACCCCAGTAACAAAAGCAGGCACAAAACGCTTTGCAACCCCATGACCAAAACGCCTTGCCACAAAATCAAAAACACTTTCTGGGTTTCGAGTTTTTTTTCGTGGCACAAACCATTCAAACAATGCCCGAATTTTCTCGAGCGGCGATAACAACTTGGTTCTTAAAAACGCAGGTGGTGAACTTGGCAAAGCAACCAGTACATTCTGATGCCATAAGTAACGGTTCTTAGCTGTCTCAGAAGCCACAACCAATTCGGATTCAAGGTGTAAATCCTCAATCAACTTGGTGGTATCAGGGGCATGACTTAAAAAACCATTCGCACCCCAATCAAAAGTTAAACCATCTTCAAAACTCGAGCGTACCAAACCACCAACAGTGTTTTCTTGTTCAAGCACAAGCACATCTGCACCTGCTTTTTTTAAGTGATAAGCAGCAGTTAAACCCGCTAAACCAGCACCGACAATCACCACTTTCATTAGGCTGCCTTGACCAAATGAGGAATTGAATTGGTCTCGAGAAACGAAGTTTTTGTCCATGCTTCATCGCATAGTGTTTGTAAAGCTGTAACCCAAGCAGGATGATCATTCAAGCAAGGAATATAAGTAAACTTTGTGCCACCTGCTTTTAAGAAATCTTCTTGCCCCTCCATATTGATCTCCTCGAGGGTTTCTAAGCAGTCGGCAACAAAAGCAGGACAGAGTACCGCAATGCGTTTTTGACCTTCGGCAGGGAGTTCGGTTAAGCGTTTATCGGTATAAGGTGTGAGCCAACCACCAGAAATTCGGCTTTGGAAGCTATGGCTATAATTTTCTAAACCAAGTTCTGCTGCTAGGGCTTGCATGGTGCTAACACATTGATGTTGGTAACAAAAAGTATGGGCTGGACTCGAAGTTTCGCAGCAATCATCGGTTTTTAAGCAATGCAATCCAGTGCAATCAGATTTACGAATATGGGCTTTAGGAATACCGTGGTAACTAAAAAGTACATGGTCAATATCCTCGAGGTATGGCTTGGCGACTGCTGCTAATGCTTTAATGTAGGCTGGGTGATTATAAAAAGGTGCCAGCACTTTTAACTCGAGATGTAAGCCCAATTTTTTGAGAATCACTCGAGTTTCATGCACCACCGTTTCAGTTGTACTCATGGCGTATTGTGGGTACAGTGGTACCAGTAAAATCTCTTTGGTGTTCGGGGCTTTTTGCAAAAGCTCGAGAATGCCCGCTTCAATACTTGGGTTTTGGTAACGCATGGCTAAGCCCACAGGGATGCTCGAGCTGGCTTGTAATGCGGTTTGTAATTGCTTGGAAATGACGATCAGCGGTGAGCCTGCTTCTGTCCAGACTTCACGGTAAGCTGCCGCCGATTTTTTGGGACGCGTTGGTAAAATAATGCCTTTGACCAACAAAGCCCGTAACCATTGTGGGAAGTCCAGTACATGTGGATCCATCAGAAATTGATCGAGGTATTTTGCGACATCTGTGATTGCGGTTGAATCTGGCGATCCAAGATTGACCAATAATACGGCACGTTGACTCATGGCAAAAGTATTTCGTAATTTAAAGCTTAAAGTGTCATTGAAGTGTCTGGCGTAAATTTATACCCTACTCCCCAAATCGTGTGTAAGTATTGTGGTTCGGCTGGGTTGGTTTCAAAAATTTTGCGTAACCGCACCATAAAATTATCAACTGTTCGAGTGGATGGGTATTGGTCTTGCCCCCAGACAGTATCAAGAATATCTTCTCGGCTGACGACTTTATTGGCTCGTTCAATCAGCAGTTTGAGAATCATTAACTCGCGTTCGTTGAGGGCTTCTTGGCTGGTGGCTGTTTGTACTGTCCAGGCTTCAAAATCCACGGTAAATTCGGCAAATGAAAATGTCTGACTAACTCGAGTGGTAAACCATGTTTGTCGGCGTAAAATGCTTTTAACTCGGCTTAAAAATTCGGGTAAGTGAAATGGTTTGCCAAGGTAATCATCGCCACCTGCTTCGAGTCCGATAATTTTATCAGCGGGTTCGGCTTTGGCACTGAGGAATAGCACAGGTTCTCGAGCCCCTTTTTCGCGCATGATTTGGCAAACTTCTGTGCCGCTAATCAATGGCAGCATCACATCTAAAACCACTAAGCTGGGTTTGAGTTGTTGCCATAACTCAAGGGCAATTTTACCATTGGGCGCAATGGTTACTTCATAGCCCTCGAGTCGAAGATTTTCGGCAATGACATCGGATAAAACAGTTTCATCTTCAACCAGCAAAATCATGATGTCCCTCGACCCAGCAAAATCATGTTGCGCCTCGAGCCAGTTGTAAAGCAGTTTTTTTGCTCTTTGCCAGCGGTAAACGAATAATAAATCTCGAGCCTTGCGGTAATGATTGGCAAGATGCCGCGCCACCAAGTAATTCAGCAATACCTCGAACCAAAAATAAGCCTAATCCCAGCCCTCGGGTTTCTCGAGTTGATTCGTTACCAGCACGGTAAAATTGTTCAAAAATATGGGTGGCATCCGCAGTTTTAATACCGACACCTTGGTCTTCAACTTCCAAACGTACAAAATGTGTTTCGGGTTCTAAGCGAACAAGAATTGGTTTTTCAGGGGTGAATGTGTACTTCACAGCGTTCTCGAGTAAATTGCTGAGGGCTAAAGTCAGCGCTTCTGCATCCAGGCGTACTAAAATGGGTGTACTAGGCAGTTCTAAACGAATTGTTGCACCTTGAGCTTCTAAAGCAGGTTGTAGGGTATAAATGGCATTTTGTACGACTCGAG
The DNA here is from genome assembly GCA_013298595.1 of Deinococcales bacterium. GTDB lineage: Bacteria > Deinococcota > Deinococci > Deinococcales > JAAFIG01 > JAAFIG01. The sequence goes on from JAAFIG010000002.1 coordinate 234,513, forward strand.
TCAGGTCTAAAGATTCTAAACTGCGAATACCAGCACCTTGTTCAAGCCGCGCTGTTGCTAGGACGCGCTCAGAGGCATCGTGTAAGCGTTGCAATTCTTGGTGCATGGTTGTCAGGTATTGGCGTTGTTTTTCGGCAGGTAATTCGCGGTACAAAGAAGTTTCCAGTAGTAAGCGCAAAGCACTGATGGGGGTACGAAATTCATGGGTTGCTGCCATCAGAAAATTGCTTTGACGGCGTTGTAATTCGCGCTCTTGTCGCAAACTATTTGCCACAAACCAGAGCATGCCAAGAATTGCTAAAATAAAAAAACCACCCTCAAAAGCAAACATCCGTAAATATGAAACTTGCTTTGCCTTAAATGTCTCGAGGGTTGCGGTGTTGACGATGACAGGTGAATGGCTAAAATCTAGGTGTGGAAATTCTAGAGCTAAGGTGGCTTTGGTTGCGGCTTTTTGGGCTTGTGGTATGGCATCAATGGCAAATTGGGCTACTCTTGCATCTCGAGTCCAAGCAACGGTGGTACGAAATAAATTATCTTCGATGCTGTTGCGTTGAAATACTAACCACCAGACCAGTTGCGCTAATAAAAAAATAATGATGATGACCAATGCAATACGCCCTCTGGCACGGGCGCTTGCAAAAGCATTATTCCAAGAGTGATGAAGCCGTTGATTCATTTGGTTATTGTGGCATTTAGATGATGATAATTGTCACGAGACTGTATTTTGCTTGACAATAAATAATTTTTAGGCTATCCTAAATTTAAGATTATGCGAGATAAAATCACATCCCAAGCCGAAGATTATTTAAAAGCCTTGCATAACCTCGAGCAGAGTGGCAAAGTCAGTACCCAAGCTTTAGCCGATCATCTTGGGGTTGCACCAGCCAGTGTGACACAAATGCTCAAAAAATTGGCTGAACTCGGCTTAATTAGTCATACACCTTATCAAGGCGCAAGCCTAACCGAAGCTGGTAGCAAAATTGCCCTCGAGTTAATTCGCCATCACCGCTTACTCGAGACATACTTACATCAAGCCCTAGGCTATGCGCTCGAAGATGTACACGATGAAGCCGAACGACTCGAGCATCATATTAGTGAGGATTTTGAAGCCCGTATCTCGGCATTACTTGGGCATCCAACCCACGACCCACACGGCGACCCTATTCCAAGCTTAGAAGGTGTTTTACCACCAAGTGCTAACCGCCCACTGACCACATTATTCGTTGGTGAACACGCAGTGATTGGGCGTATGAACAAACACAACCCAGAATTTGTCAAACACTTAGTGCTGCTGGGGCTAACACCCAGTGCCAAAATCCGATTACTCGAGATTAGCCAACCCGCTGGGACAGTCACCTTAGAAGTGGATGGGGTAGCAATTCATACCCTTTCATTTGAGGCTGCAAAACACGTACTAGTACACGAAACACCAGTGCAAGAAATACGTAAACAGGAGATCATATGATTCGCCAAGTAGGCTTAATGCTGCTGCTGAGTAGTGCTGTACTCATTTTTGCAGATGTTATGGCTCAAACAAAGAAAAAAACGGTAACCACCACTTTTACGGTTTTACAAGATATGGCACGTAACGTAGCTGGTGATAAATTGGTGATTAATAGTATTACAAAACCAGGTGCAGAAATCCACGGTTATGCTCCAACGCCGTCCGATATCGTGCGTGCCCAACAAGCTGATTTGGTTTTGTATAACGGACTTAATTTAGAACTTTGGTTTGAGAAATTTTATGGGCAGATTAAAAAAGTACCTCGAGCCATTCTGAGTGAAGGTATTATTCCAATAGGAATTGCCGAAGCAGAGTACCGAGGTAAGCCAAATCCGCATGCTTGGATGTCACCTAAAAATGCTTTGTTGTACGTTGAAAATATTCGTAAAGCTTTTGTGAAACTCGATCCAAGTAATGCAGCAACTTTTAATTTGAATGCTAAAAAATATAGTGGGCAGATTACAGCCATAGACAAAATCCTAAAAACCAAACTTGGAAAAGTGCCTGTAAATGCTCGAGCTTTGGTTACTTGCGAAGGTGCTTTTAGTTATGCCACACGCGATTATGGGCTACAAGAGTATTACCTTTGGGCAGTTAATTCAGGTGAGCAAGGCACACCTCGGCAAATTCAAAAAGTGATTGATGTTGTACGTAAAAATAAAATTCCCACTGTTTTTTGTGAAAGCACTGTCGAAATTGACGGTATGCAACAAGTGGCTAAAGAAGCGGGGGCTAAATTTGGGGGTTTATTGTACGTAGATTCTTTATCGGCTGAAGTGCCAACGTACTTAAAGTTGCTCGAGCATTTTGCCAATACTGTAACTACAGGATTGAGTGGACAATGAATCAGCAAATACAAACACAAATACCCACGACCAGCGCTAGATCAGTAGCCCTCGAGGTAGATCATGTCAGTGTGGCATATGCCGAAGGTAAATTGGCATTGCGTAATGCCACCCTTAAACTGGCAAGTGGCAGCATATGCGGTTTAATCGGTTTAAATGGTAGTGGTAAAAGCACATTATTTAAAACCATTATGGGATTCTTAACACCGCTTGAAGGTACGGTACTGGTTGAAAAACTCAGTTCTCGAGAAGCTCAAAAACAAGGTTTAGTGGCGTATGTACCACAATCCGAGGAAGTGGATTGGAATTTCCCTGTTTCAGTCTGGGATGTTGTACTCCAAGGGCGTTATGGACACATGAATTGGTTACGGCAAACCAAGGCTCGAGATCTCGAAATTGCTAAACAAAGCCTCGAGCGGGTTGGTATGACCGAATTTAAGTATCGGCAGATTGGTGAATTATCTGGTGGTCAACGTAAACGGGCTTTTTTGGCACGAGCACTGGCTCAAGAAGGCAAAATTATGCTGCTCGATGAGCCTTTTGGTGGCGTAGATGCCAGTACCGAAGCAACAATTATTAAACTCTTATCTGAATTGCGTGACCTTGGGCATACAATGCTGATTTCGACGCATGACCTTGATAGTGTTGGTAGTTTCTGCGATACAGTAGCTTTAATTGCTAATCGTACTGTGCTCGAGTATGGCGATACCAAAACTGTTTTCACCCCCGAGAATCTGATGCGTGTTTTCGGTGGAGCACCTTCGCACCCCAAGAACTGAGGCTATTATGGATTTTGCTACGCTTTTAACAACTTTAACGGCTCCATTCCAATACGATTTTATGGTCAGAGCCACGCTGGTTAGTGCTTTAATTGGTACTGTCTGTGCAGTGCTGTCCTGTTTTGTTATTCTTAAAGGCTGGTCTTTGATGGGTGATGCAGTTTCGCATAGTGTGCTACCCGGTGTGGTGCTGGCATATATCCTCAACATACCTTTTGCTATTGGCGCATTTGTCTTTGGTTTACTGAGTGTTGTTTCAATCGGATTTATTAAATCACGAACCCGAATTAAAGAAGATACAGTCATTGGTGTGGTTTTCACAACTCTTTTTGCACTGGGTATTGTGATGATGAGCCGAGTTTCCTCGAGCGTGCATTTATCGCATATTTTATTTGGTGACATTCTTGGTATTTCTGATAGTGATATTGTGCAAACGGTGCTGATTGGTGGTTTTACATTGATCAGTATTTTTATTTTACGAAAAGACTTATTACTGTTTTGTTTTGATCCCACCCATGCCAGAAGTATTGGTTTAAACACAACTTTCTTATACTATGCACTATTGACTGTTTTAGCACTGACAATCGTAGCTGCATTACAAGCAGTGGGAATTATTCTGGTGGTTGCGATGCTAGTCACACCAGGAGCAACTGCCTACTTGCTCACTGATAAATTTGAACGGATGTTACTGTTATCGGTTGTCTCGAGCGTTTTATCTTGTGTTTTTGGCACATATATTAGTTATTTCATAGATGGTGCTACAGGTGGTTGTATTGTTGTACTGCAAGGCATTTTCTTTATTTTGGCGTTTATTTTTGCACCTAAGCACGGTGTGATTGCTAAGAATCGTGAACGTCAACGCCAACAACTAGAAGATCGGTCTGAATTTGCAGTGCAATCAGCGGATGATTAACTATTGGTATGAATGGGTTTTTGTAATTTAACTTGAACCTTTATCTCTTGTTGTTCGCGCCAAATTATTAAATCAATGATTTGTCCAGCTCGCATAGGCTCGAGTAAGCTCAGTAATTCAGCTTGCCCTTCTATGACTTTGCCATTCATTTTTAGAATCACATCACCAACCTGTAAAATTTTGCCATCAATATCAATTTCCGAAGATTGCAAACCTGCCAAGTCTGCCGCGCCATCTGGTAGAACATCAACAAATAAAACACCCGCTGCTTTTTTTAAACCAATCGCAGCAACACTGAGTGGTGATACATCTGCCAGACTGATAAAACTGGCTTGCAACGAACCGCGTTTAGATTCACCAAAACGCACCATATCAAGTGCCACAGCTTGGGCAAACACAGCAGGAATAATTAAACCAATGCCAGTTCCACCTTGTAAATCCTGTGAAGCAGCAGCGACTACCCCGATCACTCGACCAGCACTATCGAGGGCAGGACCACCAGAATTACCTGGTAAAATCAGGGTATCAGTTAAAAAATAAGCAGCAATATCGGTAGCAATATCATCTTCGCTATTTTGCTTAACAAAACTCGAGCCACTCAGCAAACCTGTACTAATCGAATTGCGGTTCGCGTAAGGTGAGCCGAGCACAATAATTTTTTGACCATGATCAAATTTTTGTGCAAATTCAAGAGCGGGCGCACTGGTATCTTTCACCTCGAGCAAAGCTAAATCTGCACCACGATCCTCGGCAATGAGTTTGGCATTGAGCACTGCCCCATTGCGTTTAATCACCTGAACAGATTGGCTGGCATTGACCACATGAGCATTGGTCAGGATTTTACCAGTTGCTACAAAAAAACCGCTGCCAGTCTCGAGATTACTTTCGCCAGAACCAACACTGTTCGGGTCAAGGGTGGCTTGTACAGTCACCACCGATTCGAGAGCACGTTGTGCTACACGTACAGTATTACTTTCTTCTGGCGTGACTAAACCAGTTGGGGCACGTTGAAACCAACCCCAGCCAAGTAAGCTAGTCAGTAACACAATCGGAAGTAAACGCAGCATCGCTTCTTACTTTGCAACAACTTCATAATGATTGAATGAAACCAGTAGCAAAATACTTGCTCGAGGGCGGAGCATTCGATGTATAAACCGTCAGAGCTTAGCTCGAGAAGTGACTTTTGAAACGTAGTAAACGCAGTGCATTGGCAGTAACCAAAGCTGTTGCGCCTGTGTCTGCCAGAATCGCCATCCAGAGATTGGTATATCCCAGTAATGTTGTGACTAAAAAAATGGCTTTTAAGCCCAGTGCAAAACCAATGTTCTGACGAATATTACCCATCACGGCTCTCGAGAGTTGTACCAAATCTACCACGCCCATCATATTGGAGCGCAAAATGGCAGCATCGGCGGTCTCGAGGGCAACGTCTGTGCCTGAACCCATTGCAATGCCCACATCGGCTTTGGCAAGGGCTGGGGCATCGTTGATACCATCGCCTATCATGGCGATTTTGCCACTGGCGGCGTACTGGCTAATCAACTCGAGTTTGTCTTTGGGCAGCAATTCAGCTTTGACTTCTAACCCAAGCCTATCAGCAATGGCTTTTCCGGTGCGGGCGTTATCGCCTGTCAGCATGATGCTCGAAATGCCAAGGGCTTTCAGTTCGGCAATGGCTTGTCTGGCATCGCTGCGTGGTTCGTTGCGGATAGCAATGATACCAAGTGGTTGGCTACCCTCGAGTAATACCACCACGGTTTTACCTGAATTCTCGAGTGTGGCTATTTTGCTTTGTAGATTGGTCTCGAGCGGAACAAGTTCAGTCGCGTATTTTGGACTGCCGACAGCCAATTCACGGTTTTCTACAGTGGCGACAGCTGCTTTACCTTGAATGGCTCGAGCGTTTGTACTGCTTGGAACAACAATCTTTTGGGCTTTGCTGTACTCGAGAATGGCTTTGGCAAGCGGATGTGAGCTGCTTTGTTCGACTCCAGATGCAAGTCGTAACATCTCGGGTTGCTCGATACCAAACGCCATAATATCAGTCACAACAGGTTTTCCAGCCGTTAACGTACCTGTTTTATCAAATGCAATGGTTGTGACAGTTCCTATATTCTCGAGGGCTGCACCGCCTTTAATCAGTAAGCCATGTCGCGCTCCACTCGAGAGTCCCGAGGTGATAGCGGCTGGCACAGATAAGACCAGAGCGCATGGGCAACCAATTAACAATAAGCTCACACCTTTATAAATCCAGTCATGCCAAGCACCTAAGCCAAGTAGCGGTGGCAGAATCGCCACCATGCTCGAGGCAATAAAAACCGCAGGAGTCCACCAACGGCTAAACCGATCAATAAATCTCGCAGTGTTACCTTTGCCATCTTGGGCTTCCTCGACCAATTGAATAATCCTAGCAATGGTGTTGTCGGCAGCCGTTTTGGTCACTCGGATTTTTAGGGTAGCATCAGCGTTGATGCTACCAGCAAAAACAGCATCGCCCACTTTTTTATTGACAGGAATACTTTCGCCAGTGACAGGTGAATCGTCTAAACTCGAGAAACCAGTTTCAATTATGCCATCACAAGGCACTCGAGCACCAGGTTGTACCAGCACCAATTGCCCAACCTTGAGGTTCTGAGCTGGAATTTCATCGGTGTGTTCGGCAGCATGAGCGCCTTCGCCGCAACTGTGCACCAGCAAAGCCGTTTTTGGCGTGAGTGCTGCCAATGCTTTGATACCTGCCCTTGCCCGACCCGCTGAGATACCCTCGAGCCATTCGCCAATCATAAAAAAGAAAACCACAACTGCCGCTTCGGGGGCTTCGCCAATCGCAATTGCGCCAATCGCAGCAACGCTGACCAAAGTCTCGATGGTAAACGGATTACCAAATCGGGTTGCTGCCCATGCCCGACGTGCCAAGGGTATTGCACCAACAATTGTGGCAGCAATGTACCCATAAACTGCTAGTTGTGGCTCGAGGCTGCCAAATAACCAAGCAGCTAAGAGTAAGCCACCCGTTAAAAAAACCAGTTTAGAAGCTCGAGTCGCATACCAAGGCACATTTTCTTCAGAAGCATGGACATGACCAATCGCATCATGGTCGTGATCGTGTCCAGATGTACCATGTCCAACATCTGTTACTATTTCGGGAATTGAGACTTTAAGGGTCGAAGGATAACCAAGTGCTCTGAGGTTTGCCTCGAGTTGACTGCGTGGGGTTAATTGCTCATCAAGGGCTACACGCAATGTCTCGGTGGCAAAATTAACTTTGCTTTGGCTGGCACCAGGGGTTTTCTCGAGTAAATTCTCGATTTTCTTAGCACAGCTGGCACAATCCATTCCTGAGACACGGTACTCGAGCAGTGCAGAAGAATTCATGATTGGACAGTAGCACCTTGTATGATTTCATGGCGATAATTGATTCTCAATTCTCAATATCAGTATAAATACTTGGCTACCCAAACAAAAAAAGGTACGCCAAGCACACCAATTAAAATACCAATTGGTGGGTTTATATCTCGAGCAGCAACATCAGCTAGATAGACTAAACTCGAGCTTTTGTTGGCTGATTAAACCAACAAAAGCGATAGCACCAGAAATAGCTAAGCAAGCACCAACCAAAACAGCAATAATGGCTCGAGGTAAATGCAAGGATTGCATAGTAATGCCATTTGTGCTTTGGGTAGGGTGAGCACCAAATTTCAGACCTTGAGTAAAGAAATATGAATGCCTCTAACGCTGACCGAAAGTAAAAATCCAAACAGACAGATTACAACTGCACTGGCAAATACCAAGGCAACTTTAGTAATCTATGCTTTCAACCACGATCATGGCTCGAGTTTGCAGTTTATTGAGGATTGTCAATTAACTGCTACGCCAAATGGCACATTCCAACAGCTGCGTTCACCTGACATACTCGAGTGTGCGTTTATTCTGGGAGATTACAAAACGGTCTTTGCAGCGGCACTTAACGTATCGCACAGCCACAATAACGGGTTTAATAACCAATTTATTTTTTGGTTTGTTACGTGCCAGTGTACTGCTGGCATTACTGTCTGGCTCGAGCAGTGCTAACGGTTGGAATGCACAGGATATTGTCACATATGTGGCTTTAACCCAGGCACTGATGGTGGTGGTTTCGGTTTTTGGTTGGTCTGATCTGATGAATACTGTGTACCGAGGCGAGATAGCCGCTGAGTTATTGCGTCCAACCAGTTTATTTTTGTTTTGGTTGGCTCAAGATATTGGACGAAGTTTAACTGCTTTGGTCACTCGAGGGATAAGCATTATGTTGGTTTGTTACTTTGTTTTTGCGATTAAAGTACCTAGCAGTTTTGGGCAGTGGTTAGTGGTCTTACTTTCCTTAGGCTTAGCCATGGTTATTAGTTTTGCTTTTCGCTTTATTGTTAACCTAGCGGCTTTTTGGTCGCCAGATGCTCGAGGTATGGCACGTTTTGCGTTTATTGCGCTGGGCTTTGCCAGTGGTTTTTTAATGCCACTACGTTTTTTCCCAGATTGGTTACAACATGTTTTAGCCCTCACCCCATTCCCACATATGATGAACAGCATCATCGAAATTTATATTGGCTCGAGTGATGCTCGAGTGATTGAAATTCTTGGTTTGCAAGTGTTCTGGGCAGTTACTTTAACAGGACTTGCCCAACTGATTTTAGCTCGAGCCACTCGTCGGCTGGTGATTCTTGGTGGTTAATAATCTCGAGCCAGAGGTTTGGGCATGATGTTATACCGTCATTTACTTTTGGCGCAGTTGCGTGGTGCCATGCAGTACAGAGTTTCCTTTGTTTTGGATGTGCTCAGTACATCCTTAATAACCATCACAGAATTTGGGGCATTTGCTTTGGTCTTCTCAAGATTTCAGGGCTTAGGTGGTTGGTCTTTGGTGCAGATCATGTTTTTGTATGGCATGGTCGAATTTGCCTTTGGTTTGACCGATATGCTATTTGATGGTTTTGATTCACCAACTTTTGCTCAGCATATTCGTAAAGGGACACTCGACCAATTTTTGTTACGCCCTGCCAATTTAATGATCCAAATTTTTGGTTCATCGTTGTCGTTGCGACGCATTGGCAGGATTGTCTTAGGTATTGGTATTTTTGGCTATGCTGTGATTCACAATCCACAAGTTTGGCAACTTGAGAAACTCTGGTACTTGCCGTTTGTATTGATTGGCATGGGTTTGTACTTTGGTGGATTATTTTTAGTCGGTGCAACCATCACCATTTGGACTGTAGATAGTACCGATGCAATGAATTTATTTACTTATGGTGGCAAAGAGATGATGTCTTATCCAATGGGTATTTACAGCGATTGGTTACGGGTGCTGTTTACATTTTTATTTCCTGTGGCGCTTTTAAATTATTATCCTGCTTTGTTTTTTCTGGGCAAACCCGACCCATTTGGTCTGCCAGCATGGATGCCTTTTCTTGCACCCATTGCTGGGTTTGTGATGTTTTTAGTGGCACTGAAATTTTGGCAATTTGGGTTGAAACATTATCAAAGTACAGGTAATTGAAAGGCAACCATGATACAAGTAGAAAATCTTTGTAAGCACTTTGAAATTCGTCACCGCCACAAAAATAGTTGGGCAGTGCTACGAAATTTTTTGAAACGCGACTCGAGTACCTTAAAAGCTGTGGATGATATTTCGTTTTCGATTCAAAAAGGTGAAATGGTTGGCTATCTAGGACCAAACGGTGCAGGTAAAAGCACCACCCTGAAAATGCTGACTGGTTTACTGGTACCCACATCTGGGAGGCTCGAGGTTAATGGGTTTGTGCCGTGGCAGTCAAGGCAAAAATACGTGGCGCAAATCGGTGCGGTTTTCGGGCAACGCAGCAGTTTATGGTGGGATTTACCAACCATAGAATCACTCGAGTTATTACAACACATTTATAAAATTCCCACTGCCAGATTCTCGAGTAATCTGGAGATGTTCAAAAAACTTTTGGATTTAGATGAATTTTTACAAAGCCCTGCGCGTTCACTCAGTCTTGGGCAGCGAATGCGAGCTGATTTATGTGCGGCATTGATGCACGACCCCGCGATTCTTTTTTTGGATGAACCAACCATTGGTCTAGATGTGGTTGCTAAGCAACGCATCCGAGAATTTATTCAACAAATCAATCAAGACCGTGGCACCACAATTATTCTTACAACGCATGATATGGCAGATGTACAAAAACTTTGTACTCGAGCCATGATGATAGATCATGGAAAATTACTATTTGATGGTGCATTATCCGATTTGCAAAATCGTTTTGGTGGGCAACGGCGTTTGATTGTGGATTTTGAAGAACCACCAACACAACTCAAACTTGCCAATGCCACCATTATTAGCCAAGAAGCTTTGAGAATCACTTTTGCATTCGCTCGAGAAACCCGAGTGGCAGAGTTAATCAGTGCCTTAACTCGAGACCATGCTATTCGGGATTTGCGTGTCGAAGAACCCGAAATCGAAGCTACCATTCGGGCAATTTATGAAGGTAATTTGCTCAGCGCTTAAATGCCCATTTGATTGCTGGTATTAGCTCTTCTGACCACATAATAAATTCGTGACCAGTCACCCAGTAACTCGAGACAAATGGAATACCAACAGCTTTGAAATTCTTTTCCATAGCAATCACATTTTTGTAAAATGGCGTTTCAAGTGTGCCTGCAACTAAGTAAAATTCGGGAATGGGTTTGTTCTTGAAAGAATCACTCGAGAAGAAAACACCGCTGCCTGCCACAGAAAATGCCATAACCTTGCCGTAAAGCTCTGGGTGGCGTTCGCCCATCGAAGCGGCAAAAGTGCCACCATTGGAAAAACCGTACACAGCACGTTGTTTGAGGTCGGTAGCAACACCGTAAGTTTGTTCTGCCCAGAGTCGCACTTCTTCAGTGAAAAAAGTTTCATGTTTTTTGAAGCGCTCGAGGTTAATACCAAGTAAGTATTCCTGGGCACGAAAATCTTTGTTAACATCGTAAGCTCCTGTTTGTGCGCTAACCCCAGCTGGCATACCAACCAAAACCACTTGGGGAATTTCACCACTGAGGATGGCTGGTTCTATCAGTGGTGCTAAACCCTGAACTGATTCACCATCAGCGAGGTAGATCACAGGAAGTTTCTGAGTTTTATCAAAATTGGGTGGCGTGTAGACAAACACATCTCGAGTTTCGTTTAAGGCTTTACTGAGAAATTTGATTGTGTCTACTTTGCCTTGTAATAAAATGGCTGGCACTCGAGGTTTTGGTGCATCTGCACCACGGTATTGCAGTAAATCATTAAAATCAATAGTGCCAAATTGGGGTTCACCTTTGATGGTTGGTAAAAATAACAAACTCAGTACCACTTTGTTCACTTCACGTACCCAAAATGTTGAAGCAAACAAGCCATCTTGTACTTTAGTCATGTTCGATTCACCCAGAAACGAGCAGCACATAAACACACCGTCGGCTTTGAGTTCAGAAATAAAAGTGATTTCTTGTCCATCGATCCAAAAATTCTTACCTTCTTTGGTTTTACGCTCGAGTAATGCTTTTGCATCGTATGTTTTGACCACCAAGCGATACTCGACTGATTCTTGGGCAACGCTACTCGAGAGGAGTGCCAGTGCTGCTACCAATAATAAAAAAAGTCTAGGCATGGGAAATAGCGTAGACTTTACAAAATGAAATTTATAAGCGCCGCAACATGACTGCTAAGCCATTTGCGCCACCCATGCACAAACTGGCTAAACCAATCTCTTTTTGTTGTTGCTCGAGTGCATGAAGCAAGGTCACTAAAATCCGAGCACCACTACAACCAATGGGATGCCCTAATGCCACTGCGCCACCATTGATATTGACTTTGTTTGAATCCACAGCCAGTTCGTGCGTCACAGCCAAAGCCTGAACAGCGAAAGCTTCGTTGAATTCAAATAAATCCACATCGGCAATACGCATTTTTTGTTGCTCGAGTAATTTATTTGTAGCAGGAACAGGGGAGAGGGTAAACCATTTTGGCTCGAGTCCGCTGGTGGCATAGCCCATAATTTCTGCGAGTGGTTTTAACCCATGTGCTTTGGCTGCATCTTCGGACATCACCACCAAAGCGGCTGCACCATCGTTGATACCGGGAGCATTGCCAGCCGTGACCGAACCATCTTTTTGAAAAGCAGGACGCAGTTTAGATAGTGTTTCAAGACTCGAGTCTTTGCGTGGTGCTTCATCAGTATCAATAACAATGGTGCCTTTTTTACCCTCGAGCGTTATTGGCGCAATCTCTTTTTGGAAACGCCCTGCTTCGATGGCTGCAATGGCTTTTTGATGCGATAGCAGTGCAAAAGCATCTTGTTCAGCTCGAGAAAAGCCTTTTTCTTTGGCTGTCATTTCGGCAGCATCGCCCATGCGCCAATGTTCAAACATGCACCATAAACCATCAAGCATATTGGCATCTTTGAGTTCTTGATGCCCAGCTTTAAAACCTTCTCGAGCATTAAACATGAGGTATGGTGCGTTGCTCATGCTTTCCATGCCACCAGCCACAGCAATCTGAAAATCCCCAGCCCGAATGCCACTGGCAGCCATCATGACGGCTTTCATACCGCTGCCACAAACCACATTGACCGTGGTTGCACCGCTTTGCGGCAGCATCCCTGACTGTAAACTGGCTTGCCGCGCAGGGTTTTGCCCAACACCTGCTTGCACCACATGACCCATCATTGCTTCTTCAATCACACTTGCCTCGAGTCCAGCTTTGGCAATAGCTGCTTGAATCACATGCGAACCCAATTGTGGCGCAGAAAAATCTTTTAAACCACCAAGAAAACGTCCAATGGGAGTACGGGTTGCCGAAACAATAACGCTTTTCATACGCTACCTCGAGAAAAAGTCATAGATTTAGTTTACACAATTTGAGCAAAGGCAAGCTTGAAGGCAATAACTGTAGGGTGCGAGCGACCCAGCCCGATAGGTGCATCTTTAGGGTCAAGATGGCATGCCTCTATTCTTTGTCAAATCCAAATGCTGATGGAACTCGAGTAGGGCAAATCTCGTATTGTTTGGTATGAGTTGGTTACCAAGCATTGTATTTATTATTTTGTGGCTTGCTGCTATGTTCGCAACGTTTATTCCCGTGATTCCTGCAACGCTAATTATCTGGGGTGCTGCTTTGGTTCATGCTCTTTTAACAGGCTTCCAACCACTAACTTGGGGGTTTTTGTTGGGGCTTGGTGTTTTAGCTGCTATGGCAATGCTGGTGGATAATGTTGCAGCCGCGTGGGGAGCTAAGAAATTCGGTGGCTCGAGCTTTGCTGCGTGGGGTGCTCTGATTGGTGGTTTACTTGGCATTTTTCTTGGACCACTGGGTTTTCTGATTGCGCCATTATTGGGTGCGATTATTTTTGAAATGCTTTTCGCACGTAAAAATTGGCTCGAGGCAGCTAAAAGTGGCATGGGTACTTTGCTTGGTATTCTTGGTGGTATTGGTGCCAAACTGCTGATTCATCTTGGTATGGGTGTGCTGGTGCTGATACAGATTTTTTAGACGGATTTACTCACTCGAGCCTCTCGACGCGCAATGTGTTGAGCGCGATCCATTTCTTGTAAAATATCTTGCGGTCGAACGTATTGCTCGAGTTGAACTAATTCAGTATCACGTTCATTGTCAATACCAAGTTGATGCTGAATAGTGTCTAGCATCCGAATAATTCGAGTGATTTCATGCTCGGTCAGTAAATTGATTTGTAATGCTAAATCGGCACGGTGATCTGCTTCCGCACTGGTACGATTTTGTGAAATTAAGACAAAGGTGGCTAGAAAAATGGCTTCAAGCGAAACAATCATGGTTAATAAACCAAATGGAAATGGGTCGAATGGTTTCAAACCAAAAAATCCTAGATTCACCACAATCCAAATGGCAAACCAAACAGCGTGCATATACAAAAAAGACATGCGTCCAGAAAAAACAGTAATTCCATCTGCGATACGTTCTTCTCGAGTACGACAAGCTAAAGCTCGGTTGCGAAGTTCGTAAATCATGCTGATATTCTGTTCAATGATATCGGCAAGGACAGGATGATCACCAGATTCGATCACGGTTTGTGTCTTATTATGGTTTTGCATAGTTCACCTCGAGTGCGATTAAGCAATTACTTGTTCCGCCTATACAATGCCACAATCATGGATTGAGTGGGAAAGCAATTAGTAACTCGAGAAGTCAGTGTTTTAAACAGGTAAAGCATATTTTTCACGTAATAAATGCTGATGGTACATCAAATGCCCAGCGATGATATAAGCTGCGGCTCGAGGTGTCATGGCATGACCACTAGCACTGCCTTGCCGAAGCCACGCAGCATTGTCTAAACTCGAGAATAGACTTTGTGTGGCGGCGCGGATACCACGCCACTCGAGTAATAAACTATCTAGTGTACGCTTTGCAAAGTCCACATGCTGAAGCCAAATCGCTTGGTCAAAACTGGGTAATGGACTGTTGTCACCTCGAGCAAAATGCAGCGCACGATACGTAAAAACACGTTCGGTGTCGGATAAATGCCCAATGGTTTCGAGTACATTCCATTTATCTGAAGCATAACGAAACTGTAATTGCTCGGCTGTTAAAACCTGCAATTTTGCTGTAAATGGTGCAAATTGCGACTCGAGAATATCGTTGATATCGCCATCTGGGACAAGGTCAATGTATCTCGAGAAATATGGCAGGTGTTCGGCAGATGTTGGGCGTTCTGGGTTCATTCCTCGAGCCTACAGCAATTTGTTTAGTTTTGCTCGAGAATGGCTTGTACGCCAATTTGAGCAATTTCGATATCCACCATTTCGGGTAAACCACTGACTGCAACTGCTCCAACACATTGTCCCCCAAGCATGACAGGTAAGCCGCCACCCCAGCCGATATAGCGTTTATCACCAAAGTATGCCATGTCAAAACCATCTTTGGCATCTCGAGCCGCTTGTCCAATATCACGGCTGGGTCTGCGTTCTCTGGCAGCAGTCCAGGCTTTATTCATGGCAATTTGAATTGAAGGTAATGGCGCATGATCTAAGCGTAACAAAGCAATTAATTCACCATGAGCATCAGCAACGACCAACACCGCAGCGGTCTGTTTTTGCCGCTCGAGTTCGGTTTTCATGGTGTTAAGGGCATGTTCGGCATCGGCAAGGCTGAGGGTTGTGAATTGGTTCATGGGTGTAAGCATAGCTTAATTTTTGATGGTCAAGACAAAGCGCTGTTTTGTTTCAGTTGTTGCACCTTGGCGCTGGTAAAAACGAATCGCAGCTTCGTTCCAATCAGGTGTTTGCCATTGCAAATTCAGGCACCCTCGAGTGGTTGCAAACTCGAGCACAGTGTTGAATAAATGTTGACCAAGACCATGTGAACGTGCGTTTTCTTGTAGGTACAAACAATCCAGATGGGCAAATTCGGCAGCATCCCAAGTTGAATAATCAAGGGTGACACTCGCAAAACCAACAAGTTGATGCTGTAATTCAACCACCCAAACAAAAACTCGAGGTGGTGCTGTAAAAATGGCGAACTCGAGCGCTTTTTCTTTGCCAATGGGGTTAAAATCTTGGCGTTCATAAGCAGCATGTTCGGCGCAAAGCAGTACAAGTTTGGTGATTTCCTCGAGTTGAATGGGTCGGATTTTAAATTCAGGCATACCCTTTTACTGTATGCGATAAAAGACGACTCATAAAGCAATCAGGAATTTATCTGGCATACTGTAAGTATGAAACGAGTTGCATTGATTTTTACCGCATTACTGGGATTAACAGTTTTTGCTAATGGCACCATCATCGAGCAATACCATCCTTATCCCAATGCTGCAAGAATTGCTGTGAAAATGTGTGCTGGCGGAAATGCTGATGTATTGCAATGTCCGCACTTTCAAGTTAGGGTAAAACGCAATCTCGAGCAAGAAAAAATAAGTACAACACTCGAGATTTTTGGACGTTCTCTGCTAATTCGGTCTCAGTTGATATCTGCTGCTTGGATGTCTGCTTGGCAAGCTGATCTGAATTTTGATGGTAAAGCTGATGCGATTATCAAATTTAATTGGGGCGGTAATGGCATTATCTGGGATCAGAACTACACAACATTTGCCCTCTCGAGTCCAGTAGGGTACAAATTAACCACCATCAGCACAATCACTTTTGATCCAAGTGCACTTATCCGATTAAATGGCAAAGCAACTATTCTGCATACTTCTTTGGTTAGTGTTTTATTTCCTGCAAATAAAAAATTTGCCGAGCGTTATCACAATTACTGGGTGTTCCATCCGCTCGAGATTCGGGGTACAAAAATTCTCAAAAATCAAGCAGCGGCTTGGGTACAATACACGTATAAACCAAGTCATCGTCATGCTCAATTAACGCCTGCTCAAAAGCAAGCAGGTTTGAAAGACGAGGAGCCAATTCAGTTCTTTGTACCAATGAAATAACTCAGTAGCTACGTGTACCCTTTTACCTACCCTTGTACTCTGTGGTAATTTCTAGCACCGTGTTCAATCTTTTCCGACGCGCTTGGACTCCTGCGGTCACACATACTGACTTCGAGCGGGCATTGAAGCAACTTGGTGTGGAAAGAACCAAACCACTGATTGTACACTCGAGTTTATCGAGTCTGGGTAATTTAGTTGGTGGTGCAGACACTGCGATTCAGGTATTAAAAAGTTTCTCGAGCACCCTTGTGATGCCAGCTTTTAGTTATTACACCTTGGTTTGGCCCGAAGGTCAACGCAACGATGATTGGCCCGCAAGCCTGACCGAAAATGGACCACCGTTCCGCTCAGATAGCCCCGTTTCTAAGGATATTGGACGCATACCACAATCGTTGCTCGAGTTATCAGGAACGCTGCGAAGTCAGCATCCAACCTTATCCTTTGCAGCTCATGGAAGCGAAGCTACTCAGATCCTTGGTGTGCAAACCCTCGAGCACCCATATGCCCCAATTGGTGTGCTCGAGCATCTCGATGCCAGTGTGTTACTAATTGGTGTGGATCATCGTAGCAATACCACAGTGCATTATGGCGAGTACCTCTCGGGTCGTCCGATGCTCGAGCGCTGGGCAAACACACAGCAAGGGTATGTAAAAACTTTCTACCCCAATTGTAGTGCTGCGTTTAACGCAATTGAATCGAGTTTAAGTACTTTACGCACCTTAGATTTAGGCAAAGCCACCTTGCAAGTAGCCAAGGTTCGGGATGTGATTGCTGCCACCAAACGCTTACTAACAAATCATTCTGAGGCATTGTTGTGTAGTTACCCGAATTGCCGTTGTCAAAATGTGAGAAACAAAATTCGCCGAGATGGAATGCGTCCACGCGAAGACATCCGACTCGAGGAATGGCTGGGTATTGTTCCCGCCTGATCTACTTGCCTAGTAATGCCCGTACACTCGAGGCAATATCGGTTGCACCAACTAAACTCGAGCCGATAAGAACAGCATCAAATACACCCTCGAGCGAAATCAGCTCGGCGCGGTTTGAGTACCCAGACAGGGCAATCAGTACACCTTCAAAGTCGTACTCTCGAGCTAGCAACCCAATACGTGGCGCTGTACCAAGATTGATATCCAGTGTAATCAGGTCGCGGTTATTGACTCCAATAATTTTTGCACCAGCCTCGAGTGCAATGTCCAGTTCAGCTTCGGTATGAACTTCGACCAGTGCATCCAAACCAACATAATGACAAGCCTCGAGATACGTTTTGGTCTGCTTACCCAAAACATTGACCAGTAACAACGCAGCAGCAGCTCCTGCTTGAGCGCCTTGCTCGAGCATGGCAGGGTGCAAAATAAAATCTTTGCACAGGGTTGGTAAGGCAATTTGGCTCGAGACTTCGGTTAAATCCTCAAAAGACCCGAGAAAACTCTTGGGTTCAGTTAAAACCGAAATGGCACTCGCCCCACCAGCCATGTATGCTTTGGCTGCCTCGAGTGCCGATAAACCTGTGTTTAATTCCCCACGAGGCGAAGCACGTTTGACTTCAGCAATTAAACGCAGTCCACCCGCTTTTAAGGCAGTAGCAAAACGTTTTTCATGAACTCGAGGGGTTAAAGAGGTTGGGGCATTGACAAACGCTTCGGCGCGGTCACGGCAAATACTGCCAAGTGTTCCCTCAAGCTTCGAGACATCGGGTAAGGGTAAATCCATGTTGGAAGTCTAACGTACTTTGAGTAAAGGCGTTGATGTTTATGTGGTTGGCTCGAGCAAAGCAGATTCTTCTTGTGCGATTTCCTCGAGTAGAGGTTCAAAGCCTTTGAGGATTTCATGGTCTGGTGGTTGGTTTAGATTTTTGAGAAGATTTAAATATTCTTTAATTGTAATTAGAGTATTTTGAGAATAGCTTGTTGGGAGAGATCGATAAAATGGTTTAATTGTACTTAGACTGTCACAATAAGCAATACGGGATTTTTCAAAATCTCCCATATAATAATATGTAATGCCCAAATTATGAAATGCTATTGAAAGCCCTGATGAGTACAAATTTGGGAATATTGTTTCTAGGTTTTGATACGTCTTGATAGCCTCGTTGCAGGATTGTAAAGCGTCTGCAAAAATACCTAATCGATTTAAGTATGAACTAGCGTTTGTCAATAGATTGGCAAGGTTTACTAAGTAAGTGTTAGGTTGTGTAGTAGAAAGCTTCTGATAAATTTGGGTAGCTTCTTTATTGACTTCTAATGCTTTGTGAAAATTAAGGTGTTTTCCATATTGATCACTCAGTGTAGTTAATGATGTTGCAAGATCAGGGAGATGTGTCTCGGGGGCTAAAGCCACTAATTCTCGACGAATTTTTACGCTTTCTAAACTCACATTTAAGGCTTTTTCGACTTGTCCTAATTTAGTTAGTTGAACCCCCAAGTTATTAAGTGCTGCGGCAAGTTCTTGTAAATAAATTTCTGGATGTAACTCAGAAAGTTGGCGATAAATTTTAACTGCTTTAGCGCCTACTTTAAGTGCCTCCTGAGACGCACCTAAATCTGATAAATGTAATCCAAGGTTTAGTAATGAATTTGCAAGAAAAGGTACGTAAACTGAATAATTTGAGTTCGTGAGTTCTTGAATTATAGAGTTACCTTCTAAACTAAATTTTACAGCTTGATTAAATTGACCTAATTTTTTGAACTGAATGCCTAGATTTATCAGAGAAGATGCTAAACGGGGTAGATAGCTCGTTGGCTGCACAGTAGCAAGTTTTCTATAATACTCAACCGTTTCTGTACTAATTTCAAGTGCTTTTTGAAACTGCCCTAATCTCCCATACCGAATTCCCAGACAATTAAGTGCATCTGCCAGTTCAGAAAGATAGTTATTTGGATGTTTATTAGCAAGTTTTTGATAAATTTCAACCGCTTCTTGGGTTGATTTTAATGCCTGCTCAAGTTGACCTAAATTACTAAATTTATTCCCTAGATTGTTGAGTGACATCGCAAGGATTGACAAATAAGTATTTGGTTGTGTTTTTGTGAGTTGATGACAGATTCCCACAGCTATCTGAGTGGTTTTTAAGGCTTGCTCATGTTGACCTAAGTCACTAAATTGATTGCCTAGATTATTGAGTGACATTGCTAACTCTGGTAAGTAAGCATTTGGTTGTGTTTTTACGAGTTGTTGATAGATTTCTATTCCTTCTTGTGTAGTGTTTAATGCTTGCTGGAATTTCTTAAAATGGCTTAGTAAAATTCCATATAAATTCAGTGTTTCAGCTAAAAACTCCTGATTCTTAACGACTCGAGCATAGTCAAGAATAGGTTCTACTAAGGCTAAGGCTTCTTCATTTTGCCCAATTCCATGTAATTTTTCCGTTAATCGTAACTCGAGCCGTTTAATATAATCTTCATTTGGGTTAGCACTTTTCTTTTCCTGCTCGAGTAAATCCCGAATTTCTTGCACATCTTCATCTCGAGCTTGAATATCTCGTAACCACAATCCCGAATCGCCTAGGGGTAAGCTTGGCTCGAGTTGCCCTCGAAAATCCAGCACAGCTCGTTTCACTGCAAAAGTATCAGGAGCTTTTAAGCTAATTTCGGTTAAAGCACTTTCAGTGACAAAAATGATTAAACCATGGGGTAATGCCACAATTTCTTCACGATGAAAATTTAAGTACCCACAAAAATGCTTAAAACTTTCGTCTTGGCTACTTAAATCTACTCGCATCAGCACAAGGCTACGCTCGAGTCCTATGCCGCGTAGCGTGGGTAAAAAATTAGGGTCGGAAATACTGATATGACCCGATGGGACAAGCACAATTTTAGGGTTTAAGGTGGGTTCAGCCTCGAGTGTACCAGCAATTAAATCCCAGTCTTTGCCACTGGCAAACATGGCAAAAGCCACGTAACCCACTTTGGCTAAGCGGTGCAATGTCAGTAAGTGCCAGAATTCCTCGGCTTGGCTGTTACTAAAATGCTCGAGTGGGTTCATAGGAGTTCTTGGACTATGGGGTGAACGTCGTACCACGGGTTTGGGTCGTCGTTGCGGTACTCGAGAACACTAAGGTTATAGAGTAAATCGCGGTCTAGGTCGCTATTCTCAATTTTTTTGTCACCCTGAATGATTCTCAAACGGTCTTTTTGTTCAGGAGTTAAGAATCTCGAGTATGTGGCTCGAAATTTTCCAATGGCGATATTGACATCAGCGATGTTTATTTTGGTGCGGTTTTTCAGGGTTGCTTGAATGCAGGCATCGGCTGTGAGTACGAGTAAATGCCGTACTAAACCCCCAGATTTTTCGGCTAGTAATTCGAGTGTCCCTACTTCAAATAAGCCATCTGAAACGCGTTTTGTCAGGATTTCTTTGAGGCTGTTTAAACCACTTGGGTAAGGTTGATTGACTCGAGTATGGGTTTTGAAGTTAGGTAAGTCAAAGCTATTAAAGTACCCTTCGATTTGCATAAATTCGTTGCTGTGACGCAATGCAATTGGGAAAGTGTAGATCAGGTGTAGTGGTAAGTCTGATAATGATTTGCCATGATCCAAAAAGAGTTTGCTGCTCTTGTCGTGGTCTAGTTTGTCGAGGTCTTCGACCATGATGACAATTTTTTTACTGGTTTCACGTTCAATAAATCTAGCAAGGTCATCTATGGCATTGACCAGTTGTCGCAGCACGCCACTGAGTTTTTTGCGAACCACGGTGCGGCTGGTACTTTCTTTGCCTAATCGTGCAAAAGCGGTCAGTAAATTCAGGATGCTGGGCTTAATTTCTACACCCATTTCAAATTTTTCTTTGTTTTCGTTTTCTTTGTAAATTTCATCAAAGAAATCTCGGATTGGTTTTAGCAGCGTTTCGGGTAATTTATTTTGTATTTCTGGTGCAGCACTTTCGATTAAACCCATACCTATGGCAAAGATAATGTCAGTGTATTGCAAGTCTCGAGTATCAAGTTTTTCTGTAACCGAGAATAGCACCACAAAAAAGTCCTGCTCGAGTTCGCTCTTTAAGCGAGTGAGTTCTGTACCTTTGCCTGAGCCGCGATGACCTGTAAATAAAAATTTGGCATGAGTATGAGGACTCAAGCGTAAGAAACGCAGTTGTTGTCCCATCTCGAGCCGTTGACTGTGGTTGCGTTCGACAAAGAAGGCGCTTTCTCCAATGCTGAGTGGGTGCAAGGAGTCGAGGTTAAGAAACGCAGCCTCGAGATTATGAGCTTGGTTCATGCTCTTAGGTTACACCTTGGTTTTATGGGTTGCCAAATTCATGCCAGTGTATTGGCTACGGCTTGTGCCACGCTGATGGCTTGGGCGTAACGCATTCGGGTTGGTCCGAGAATACTGACCGATGCCCTGCCTAAGTTACTTTTAAATGCCACTGTGATACTCGAGATACCGTCTGGGTCGTCTACAGATAACATAATGCCAGGTGAAAGGTTCGCTGGGTTGTTGGGTCGCTCGAGTAAATCAAGGACTCCACGTAGAAATACAGCATCGTTGCTTTCTGGTTCGGTTAAAACTGGGCTGGCTCCGCTCGAGTAACTGATGCTGGGTGCAGCGATTTCTCCCCAACGGTGGCGTAAACTTTGGGCGAGACTGGCAACAGCAGGGCTGGCTTGTTGCTCGAGTTGTTGTAACCGAGCTGGGATTTCATGGGTTTGTAATGTTGTTTCACGCAGTGCATTCTCGAGGCGTTCTAAGGCTTCACGTTCGGGGCGAAAGCCAACATCAAGGATTAATTCGCGTGCCATGCCACCTTCGAGTAACACCACTGCTAATACTCTGCCGCCCTCGAGAACGGATAATAAAATCGTTTCGATTCTGGCTTCTTTGGGTGCAAATGTCATTACGGCAGCATAGCCAGATAAACCCGCTGCTAGTGTCATTGCCATACGGAATCGGTGTTCGCCAGTCACCCGAGACATGGTGCTTTCAAGGCGTTCTAAGCTGATATCTGAAAGTGGCTTTGGTGGAATAAATTTGCTGGCATAGGCTCGCCAACCTTCTCGGGTGGGTATGCGCCCTGCGCTGGTGTGGGGTTGACGTAGAAAACCCATTTCCTCGAGCACAGCAAGGTCGTTGCGGATGGTGGCGCTGGAAACACCGAGTGGGTCGGCAAGGTCAAAGCTTGGTACTGGTCGTTTTTGTTCGATAAACCTCTCGACCACCATTTCTAGCAATTGTTCACGCCGCGTTACCATGCTCGAGTTTAAGCGTTGTGCGGCGTTTCGACAAGTGTGCTTGTGGCTTTGATAGTATGGGTTTGTGAAACCGCGTTTGTGTTTGCTGGGTCAACCAAGGCTCGAGCAGGATGGACAAGTGGTGTTGTTACCGCTGGATAAGGTGTTGTGGTTATTGGTTTTGGTGGTTTTCTCAGCCGATTGGGTGCGTCGTGTGGATGTGGCAAATCTGCTTTGGGATGATGGTGATACCAATTTGGTTTCTAAACGAATGCGGCAATTGTTGTACCGCGCAAAGAATTTGGGTTTAGCGGCTGGCTTAGAAGTCCAGACGCAGCGTTTGCGTTGGGTTGGTTCGTCTGATTTGCTCGAGTGGCGTGAGGCATTACAAAATGCTGATGATGCAACAGCTTTTGCTCTTGCCCGAGGAGGTCTGCTTGAGGGCTTAGAGGTGACAGATTCGGAGTTTGCGGCGTGGTTAGAACTTGAACGACAATCTTTTTTAGTGCAACATCAGCAATCAGCCTTGCGTTTAGCTGTTTCGCTCGAGTCTCAAGGTTTGTTTGAGCAGGCTTTTGTTGTCTTGGAACGTTTGGTTAATTTGTTACCCCTCGAGCAGACATTGGTACTCGAGGGGTTGCGTTTGGCACGTTTGGCTGGGCTTGTGCGGCGTGGCTTGGATTTGTTTGAGGGACATCAAAAAGAATTGGCTTTGCTTGAGGAAGTGCCTAATAGCGAAATAGTGTTAGCGGTGCAGCAACTCGAGGGGGCTGTATCCGAGTCTGCCCCTGTTGCCCAGCGACATTTGCCGCGTTTACTTAATCCATTATTTGGGCGTGAACTCGAGGTGCAAACAATTCAAACATGGTTGATAGAGGGTGGACGTTTACTGAGTGTGGTTGGTGTGGGTGGTATTGGTAAGACTTCTTTGGCGCTCGAGGCGTTGCGAGATACCTCGGCAGTGTTTGTGCCTTTGGCTGGTTTTACAGGGAAAAGTTTAATCTCGAGTGTGGCAGCGGCTTTGGGTGTGGTGTTATCAGGGCAAAGTGACGCAGCGACTGAATTATTGGCTTGGTTGCAACGTAAACCAACTCGGGTTTTGTTGCTCGATAATATCGAGCAATGCTTAGATGCCACTCGAGATTTTTTGCGCTTAATTGCGCCAACGGCATGGCGTGTACTGCTGACTTCACGGCAGAAATTGGCTTTGCGCGATGAGCAAATCCTTGAACTTGAGGGCTTGGCTTTGCCCGCAGATCAAACAGATTTTGCTTGTGCCAGTGCGCGTTTATTTATAGCTGCTGCTCGCCGAGCTGTCCCGCGTTGGCAGCTAGCTATAACCGAAGGTCAAGCTTTGGTGCGTTTGTGTCGTTTGCTGGCAGGGACACCACTGGCACTCGAGTTAGCGGCGGCTTGGTTACGGGTTTTGCCGCTGTCAGAAGTGACTACTGAAGTTGAACGCAATTTGGATTTTCTCGAGGGTGGTCTGCTTGATTTACCAGCGCAGCAAGATGGTTTGCGTGCAGTTTTTACGCATTCATTTGCGCTTTTAAGCGTTTCTCAACAACAAGCCTTAGCGCGGTTAGCAATTTTTCGGGGTGGCTTTACTCGAGCAGCAGCTTTAGAAGTCACCCAAGTTTCGCATCGAGATTTACTGGGTTTATTTGATGCGAGTTTGCTGCGCCGCGATACCAGCACCGATAGATGGCTGCTGCACGAACTGATTCGTCAGTATGCCGAGGAGCACCTACGAGCCAATTTGCTCGAGTGGCAAGTAGTTGCTGAGGCTCATGCTAAATTTTACTTGCGTTTAGCTCGGGAAACACCAGCGCATTTATTACTCGAGGATGTTGATAATTTTCGGGCAGTGCTAACTTGGTCTTTGTCTGGCGAAGAAGCGGCTCAGGCACTTGAATTAACCATATTGTTACGGGCTTTTTGGTCTGGACGTGGCTTGGTGCAAGAAGCTATTGCTTGGTTGACAACAGCGCTGGATTTATATCTACCAACCGATGAATTAGCGGTGCGTGGACGCATGGTTTTTGCCGAGTTTTTGCAAACCCAAGGGCAATCTGCGGCAGCACAAGCTCAACTCGGGGTGGCGTTGCAGCAGAGTCAAGTTTTGTTGCGTTCTGATCTCGAGGCATTGTGCTTAACAGTGTTTGCTCGCATAGATCATCGGATCAGTCAGTACGAATCAGCAATGCAGCATTGCCAAATGGCAATGCAAATAGCGGGTCAGGATATCCCGAGTCAAGCGGCTGCGCTGCGCTGGCTCGGGCGTGCCGAAATTTTTCAAGGCGATTTAGACGATGCTACCAAACATACCGAAGCTGCTTTGCAGATGTATCGGCAACTTAACGATCACGAAGCCATTGCCCACTGCTTAAACTCATTAGCTTTAATTGCCATTGAACGCAAAGATTTTGCTGTGGCTCGAGCTTGTTTTCTCGAGGCATTAGCTTTGCATCAGCGTTACCAAGAAAAACATGGTCAGGCACTGAATTTAACAGGTATGGGTTGGCTCGAGATGTTGGTTGGTAATCTCGAGGCAGCGCAGGTTTACACGTTGCAAAGTTTAGAGATGCAAATCGAACTTGGGCATGTGTGGGAAGCATTAAACGCTCAACTTAATCTTGGGCATATCGCGTATCGTTTGAATCAGTTGCTACAAGCCAAGCAGTATTACCATAAAGTATTGCGTCAAGCGGCAGATATCCAAGCGATTAGTTTGCAGCTCGAGGCATTGGTGGGTCTAGCTTATGTTCATCAATCCGAGCCGATATTCGCAGCCGAATTACTAGGTGTAGCACTTGGGCATTCGCAAACCAATAATGAAATTGTTTCTTTTGCTCAGGATATTGTCGGGCAACTGACTAAACTGCTTAGTGCAAACTATCAAATAGCTTTGCAACGCGGTTCCACTCGAGGACTTGAGGCAACCCAAACATGGTTATTAACCGAGGTTGCTCGAGTTTAGTTTTGCTTGGCTGGTTTGTGGCATAATCTTAGAATCAAATTAGACTGACTCCAAACAAACGCTTGTTCGTATTTTTTGGTACATCAGCTTTTTTGCCCTACCCGATATGCTGCTTCACCTCGAGATACCTCGAGCTTTGTTTTTACAAAAGCCCCATTTCATTCGGAGGAATGTATGAAGAAACTAGCAGTACTAGCAGTTGTTCCATTCGCCGCGCTTCTGATGGCGCAATCGTCTCAAGTTGCTCCTGTTCGTGGTGGTAATTTAGTTGTGGCAATGAATGTCGAACCTGCTTTTTTAGATCCAAGCCAAGGCGCAGGGGCAGAAATTGTTCGTATGATGCACCAAAACGTACTCGAGGGTTTATTGGGTATTGCCGAAAATGGGCGACTCGTACCACAATTAGCAGCAACCATGCCAATGGTTTCGGCAGACCGTACAACCTATACGTTTAAGCTTAAACGTGGTGTTAAATTCCATAATGGTAGCGCTTTAACCAGCGCCGATGTCAAAGTGAAATTTGATGTTGCTAAAGACCCAAAAAGTGGTCATAACAGCGGTGTTTACTACGCTGGTATCTCGAGTGTCAGTACCCCAGACCCTTTAACTGTGGTGATTAAACTCGAGAAAGCCAATAACGAATTCTTATATAATCTCGCCCAATCAGAAAGCACCATCGAACCAGGCGAATTATTTGCCACACCAGCAGGACGTGAAAAACTAAAAACAGCGCCAATTGGTACAGGACCATTTAAACTCGAGGCTTGGAATCGTGGTGTCAATGTGCAATTGGCTCGTAATACCTCATATTATGTCTCGAGCTTGCCATACTTAGACGAAGTGACATTTCGTTTCCTTGGCGATGACCAAAATGCCAAAGTTGCAGGCTTGCGTTCAGGTGATATTGATGTGATTGCCTACAACGTACCTGCCGAGCAAGCCGATACATTGAAAAAAGATTTTAATTTATATGTCGGCAACTCGAGTGGTGAGATCACGGTTTCAATGAATAATAAACGTAAACCCTTTGATGATATTCGGGTACGTAAAGCTTTTAATTTAGCAATGGATAAAAAAGCTATTGTGCAAGGCGGTTTTTTTGGTTACGGCACAATTATTGGTAGTTTTAACTCACCAGGTCAGCAGTATTATGTTGATTTAGCTAACCGTAACAGCTTTAACCCCGAACAAGCCAAAAAATTACTCGAGCAAGCTGGTCAGCGTAACGTAAAAGTGAAGTTTACAGTAGCAAACGAATTCCCAATCGAGCGTCGTACTGCCGAAATTTACGCGCAACAACTGGCGAATGTTGGTGTGACTGCCGAGATCGAACTTGTCCCATTTAATACTTGGATTCAAAAAGTTTTCCTCAGTAAAGATTACGATATGACCATTATCGGACATGCCGAAGGGTTTGATCTCGAGCGTTATGCACGTGATGGCTATTACTTTAATTGGGATAACGCAGCGTACAAAGCCTTGTACGAAAAAGCTTTGGTTGCCAGTACCGATTCCGAGCGTTACCGCTTATACGCTGCTATGCAAATTATGCTGGCGGATAAAGTTCCTGGTGTCTGGGCATTTAGCGCACCTTACATTGCGGCAAGTCGCAAAAATGTTTATGGTTGGTGGGCTTCGCAACCAACCCCAAATGCCAATGTTGTACGTGTGTTTAAAACCAAGTAAATTTGTATTCTTTGAAAGGACGAAAGTTTTGCTTTCGTCCTTTTTCTTTTGACATTCGTCAAATACAATGTAGCCATGAGTCAATCCGAAATAGTTGTTGAACCTGGTGGTTGGGCAACATTTGCCGAGGGTAAAGAAGCCATTGAGTTCATGACCTTAGCCGAACTCGAGGCGTGGAGTGGGAAAACCCAACCGAGTTTATTGCCGTTGTCTGGTTGGGCAATTCCACTTGGTTTTGTTCTATTTTTTGTGTTGCAGTTCAATCCAATTTTGCAATTATTGGCAGTGTTGGTGGCAATGTACGGTATCATTGCGATTGTTGCAAATCGTAGTAAAGCTGCCGACTACAAAGCCGAAGTATATCGGCGTTGGGTGCAAGATAAAGCAGCACAAATGGAAGATGAGGCTCGAGTATGATTATAGATGGTCATTTAGATTTGGCTTTTGGTGTGCTCGAGTATCAACGCGATCTCGAGCACAAGACCCCACAGGAAATTCGGGTACTCGAGCATCATTTGCAACCTTTAGATCGGGGTTTATGCACAACAACCCTATCCGAAATGCGGCGTGGTGGTGTGGCAGTGGCTTTTGCCACAATTTTTGCTGAACCAAAGGTGCTTTGGACAAAACCTAACGAAATCAATCCCAATGGTTACACCACACCTGATGAAGCCCACGCACAAGGTGTGCAACAACTCGAGGTCTATGAGGGTTGGGCGGCTCGAGGAGCAGTGCGGTTGATTAAAAGCCAAGCCGATTTAACAGCCCATCTGACCTTGTGGCAATCGGATCAAATACCAGGACTTGTGATTCTAATGGAAGGTGCCGATCCGATTCGCTCTCCTGACGAACTTGGGTTTTGGTTTGACCGTGGCGTACGAATTATTGGCACAAGTTGGGGACGAACTCGGTACGCTGGCGGTACCGAAATGCCAGGTGGTTTAACTGCTCTTGGGCGCGAACTGGTCGCAGCTATCGAACATCAAAAGATGATTTTAGATATCAGCCACCAAAGCTGGGAAGCTTTCTGGGATACCTTAGATATTGGCATCTCGAGAATGATCGCTTCGCATAGCAATGCTTTTAAGCACCGTCCAACCACCAATCGGCACTTAACCGATGCCATGCTGCACGAAATCGCGGCTCGAGATGGACGGGTTGGAGTTGTCCTTTTTAATGCCTTCCTAGAGGCGCGTTGGTCTCGAGAAAACCCTGAGGTACAAGTCACATTTTCGCATCAAGTCAGAAAACACTTTGAACATATGGCAAGTATTCTTGGTTGGCAACGCCTAGGCATTGGCTCAGATTCCGATGGTGGACTTGGTAGTCTCGAGTGTCCAGAAGGCTATGACACCATTGCCGATTTAAGCAAAGTAGCAGATGCTGTTCCGCTCGAGCATCGGGCTGGGGTGCTTGGCGAGAATTGGTTACGGTTTTTGCAACAACACTTACCAAAATAAAAGTATCGCCTGTAATCAGGCGATACTCGAGTTGCTTTACGGAATAACGGCTGCTCCAATAGTAATGGTAGCAGGCAATCTCTTTGTAACATCGTTGCTGCGAAGCACAAAGTTAAAACTTCGGGCTGTAACAAGTGGTGCATCTGCTGCAATAGCAATCATGAGATCTTTTGTGCCAACGCCAATAGCTTGTGGATTCACTCCAGAGGCAGCAGCATTGGTGCGGCAAGCTGCAAAAACATCAAATTCGGCTGTTGTTGGTTTAGAAATGGTGACACCAGTTGGTGCATTCTCGAGTGAGACAGTCACTTTACCTGTGCTAAACGATCCTAAACCACAAACGCTGACATTGATCCCATCGGCACTGTTCTGGTTGACATTAAAAACAGCGGTGTCCACAAGTGGATCGTAAATAGCTGTGAAATTCTGGGTAATTGGTGGGGGCAAACATCCTGTGATTGCTGCGGCTAAGCCAATACTAAAAACCATTTTTAATTTCATAAACTCCTCTTTCTCTCGAATTCGTCTCGAGTTTCAAGTACTGTACCCGTTGGTACTGATGACAAGATGACAACCTTATTTATGAATTCTTTCGATTTGCTTTTTGCGTGGCTGAAACCACCATGTTTTCTCGAGTGGTTGCTTGTGGTGCAGCAGCTTGCACTTTGATACTACCAGCCCCAAAATAAGCACCTAAGGCATCAGCAACCCAATCCCAAAAACTTGCGTCGCGCATGGGTACAAAACTCTGATGGATTTCATCAGTGATGCCATATAAGGCACCCATTAAAAAACCAAGTCGAGGATTATTCAAAGCTCGGGAAAGTAAAAAACCAAGTAAGGCATAACTAAAAAAATGGGCAGCTTTGTCGTATGGAGCGGGTAAACCAACTTCGTTCCCTGATCGGCTCGAGGCATGCCAGATTAGCCCAACGTGTACATACGCAAGCAACCACCAGCCCATTTTGAAAACGCGTTGCGTCACTGGTGTTATCGTACCAAAAGGCGAAGGGTGAAAAGCTAGAAGCTCTTAGCTTTTAGCTTCTCCATGCTCCACCAATTCAATCAGTGTGCCTGCACCCCATTTAGGATGTAAAAAGACAACTCGAGTACCTGCTCGTCCAGGTCTGGGTTCTGCGTTAAGAAAAATTGCTCCTGTTTGCTCGAGTTTCTCAATTTCGGCTTCAAGATTATGCACACGCAAGGCAATGTGGTGCATTCCAGCGCCGCGTTTCTCGAGAAAAACAGCAATTGGGCTGCTGGGGTCGGTTGGCATCAGTAATTCAATCAGATTATCGCCTGCTTGAAAGGCTCGAACCATGACTTTTTGACTTGGGATTGCTTCGTCAGGCAAAGCCGTTAAACCAATTGCCAGATAAGGTGCGCTGCCAATCTCGAGGTCTGGTGTGGCAATGCCAATATGATCAATTGGGTAGGGGAGAGTCATAAGCAAAGTATAAAAGGTTAAAGCAGCAAGGGGTGAACATTTCCCTTGCTGCTTTGATTTGTAAACTTATTTTTAAGCTTGAACTTGAGCTTGTTCTTGCTCTGAAGGTGGGGTGACACCTTCAAGGGTTGCGTAATCATCTTGGAAGTGCACCAATGCACCACCGAAAATGGTTTCAAATAATTCTTCTGGGAATGGCATAAACGATGGGTAAAAACCAATGTACTCGAGGAACATATTGCCGTCCTCGTCCATGCTACGAGTAAAGGCGCGTTCGCGGTTTCGGACATTCATCATTTCGACCACGGCTGCTCGACGACCACGGTATTGATTATGGGTCACGCAGGTAATCTCGAGTCGGCTTGTACCACCTTGGGCATCGTTGAGCGACAGAATAACACCTGCATCGCCCATTTCAAATTTCCAGTTCATACGAATAAATCGGTTGCCATTTTGGGTTTCGATTTCGTGGTTGACTTCGCGTTTTTTCAGATACGCTGCGAGGGTTTCGAGGGTCAATAATGGGGTGATGTCTGCCATAGCCCGAGGAGTTTACCAGTTCTTGTCAAAAAGGCAAAGGGCGAAAGGCAAAAATCCCTTCGCACCTACCTTTTGTTTTAAATACCTCCTTGAAATGTTTTAGCGTTTTTTGCTAAAACATTTCCGACTAACAGGAATAAGGACAAGGTATCTACCGCTGTAATGGCAGAATTGCCGCTTTTTGAAAATTCTAAAATGAAAGCGGTAGATACTTAACTCTTTTTAATGCGTTGCAGCGCTTCTTGGAAACTCAGTTCGCCTCGTTCGAGTTGCTGTAAAATATCGTTGCTGTTTGGGTGTTCGGGTTCGCCTAGAGCTTCAACAATGGCATCAAGTCTGGCTCTGGCAGTGTTGTAACTGACTCCGAGTACTTCAGCAAGGCGCTGCACATTGCCTCGGAAACGCAACAGCAAACCTGCAAACTCGAGTTGCTCAAAGGTTAGTTTACCAATCCAACCAAAAGCAAATTCGCCTTCGAGTACCAATCCGCGTTGTTTATTCTCGAGCCGAGTGACGGTTAGTTCTTCGCCTGTTATTGGGTCTTTGGTGATTAACGGGTAGCGGTTCATAATTCAAGTGTACTGAGTTTTGCTCTGATTTGCTCGAGTATGTTTTTGAGTACAGTTTTTTCGTGGTCGTCAGTTGCAATACCAAGGTCAGCGCTGAGCGAAGCTAAGGCTTCCTCGAGGGCAAGTTTTTGCAGTTCAGGTGGGTCATTTTCGTTGATATACTGACTGATATCTGCTTCAGGGTGTTTTTGGATGATCTCGAGATTTTCTGCAAGTGGTTGTATGGTTTCAACTTTTTTGGTTTTAACTGTACTCTTTTGATTGGTTGATACTTCAATGGGCACTTCAGCGATGGCTTGTTCGATGGCTTCTTGCACAACTTTATCTACATCAATAATTACCTGATTGACATTAGTACTCGAACCGTACTCAGCTTCAAAATCACTCTGTAATTCCTCGAGTTCTTCTTGTAATTCCTCGAGTTCGTCTTTTAAGGCTTCGCTGGCTTCTTCGGCTTCGTCGAGTTCATCTTCAGCATCGGTGATTTCATCATCAAGTTCTTCAATAGCTTCTTCAAGGGTTTCGCGTTTATCCGCTTTGGTGGTTTGCTCGAGTTGAATTTTTAAGCGATCACGTTTTGCTTCGATTTTGGCAATGGCGCGTTGATGTGTAAGAATTTCGTTTTCTTGTTCGGTAATTTCTTCGGTTTTTTCACGAATTTCTGTTTGTTTTTCTGCCATTTCTTTTTGCGCTTCGCGGCGCTCACGGTCACGCTCGCGTTGTTCTCGAGCAGCTTCGCGTTGTTCGCGTTCGGCATCACGGTTGCGACGTTTGCTGGTGATGGTTCGGCTGGTGCTGGTCAAATTCTCGAGGTCTAGGATGCCGCTTGCCAGCATTTGCCGAATATAGTCTGGACTAACCCCCATGTTTTGTAAGTGAACAATCCGTCCAAATGGCATTTCAATGCCGAATTCAGCAGCTAGTTCATACATTTCTCGGATAAATTGTGGTTTGACCCCGTGCACACCAAAAGAAAGCACTTCATTGAATGTTAGCTTATGGTAATTGTTTTCAGCCGCTAGTTCATAGAGTTCTCGAACAAAATTAGCGCGAATACCATGAATGCCAAAAGATAAGATTTCTTTGAAACTCAGATTGACTTGTTGATGCTCAGCGGCAAGCTCGAACATTTCACGAACAAAATGAGGTTTGATACCATGTGTACCCAATGCCAGAACTTCTTGGAAAGTGAGTTGCTCGAGTCCTGCTTGGCGTAATTCAGCAACATAATCTGGTTTAATGCCCATTTGCCCCATTTGTACAATTTGCTCAAACGTAAATGCCCCCGAGTTATTGCCAAGAGGTCGTCCACTTTTTGCAGTTGGTACTCGAGGCATTGGTGGGACGGGTGCAACAGGGGGTATAGGGGGCACTGGAGGCATTGGAAAAGCAAAGTTTTCAGGTGATTCAGGGGCATCAGAGGTTGTTAGTACTTCTAATGCCTCGAGTAATTCTTGGGCTTGCTCGGCAGTGATTGCCCCTTTTTGGACCAACTCGAGGATACGGGTTTCTTGTTTCATGATGTTCTCCTTAAAGATTTTATAAAACTTATGCAATTATTTTACATATATTTTGGCATTTGTCAAATAGTTATGAAATCTTATAAAATCACCTTGAAGAACCTGAGGGTAATTTACTGCCTCGAGTTTTTAAAAAATATTGTTCTAAAAAGAACAAATTCTCAAATTCTCACTAAAAAACTAAATCAATGAAACTAATAGACTAAGCTCGAGGTATGAATTCTTGCAAATCTATTGATAATTTTTGTGCAAATTAAAAATCTAAATCATCAGTTGATCTCAAGATTCCCCTAATGATAAGCAAAATGGTAATCTTCTCCTCAATGTCAAGCAAAACAGGTGTTTTTACTGCATTACCCCAACGAATTGTCTGGTCACTGATTGCTTTTGCAATCGTGGTCGCATTGGTTTGGGGAGGTTGGGGGTCACTGACTGCACTTCTTGGTTTTGCTGTCTTTATGGGCTTATTTGAATTTCGTTCAATGGCACGCAAAGCCAACCTTGCCATCGGAGGACGCAGCATCTATGTATTTGCTGGACTGATGCTACTTGCCAGTCAACCGTGGTTACGCGAAGGCATTTGGTTTGTCCCAGCCAATATTCCATGGCGCGAAATTGTCATGTGGCTCTACGTCATGTGGGTCATGATTGTCGAAGTGATACGCCCCAGCGAACGCCCACTCGAGCGCATCATGACCAGCGTTTTTGGCATGTTGTACATACCATTCTTACTATCGTTTGCATTGCTATTACGCTACTACCCAGATGGTGTACTCGGCTTTTGGTACGTCATGATTGCCTGCGTAGGCGCATATGCCAGCGACACAGGTGCTTATATTTTCGGTGGTTTATTTGGCAAACGCAAACTCGCCCCAGAAATCAGCCCCAGTAAAACTCTCGAGGGAGCAATTGGTGGTTTGGCTTTTAGTGCTTTAATGGTTTTCATTTTACAAGAAGCCATTCGCAATTTTATTCCCGAAGTTCGCGTGTGGGAAATATGGCTTTTTGCGATTCTTGTGTCATCCGCTGCACAACTCGGAGACCTTGCTGAAAGTGTGATCAAACGCAGCTTAGGTGCAAAGGACAGCGGTACGTTTTTGCCAGGACACGGAGGGCTACTCGACCGCATAGATAGCCTATTATTTGCCTTACCTGTTGCCTATTATTTTCTGAGTGTTGCGGTTTTTAGCTAAAGGAAAACATGACCATATCCATCCGTAACCTCAAACCTCGAGACGCAGCCGATTTTAAGGAATTACGAATCTACGCCATGCAGGAATCACCACGTGCATTTGGCTCGAGCGTCCAAGACGAAGAAAGCCGTGCAATTGAGCAAATTGAAAGTATGTTTTTCAACCCCGTTTCATTCGGGCTTGGCGTATTTGATAACGAAAAACTGATTGGTTTAGCCCGCTGCGAATGCTCAAACCGAGTCAAAACCCAACACAAAGCCGATATTTATGGTGTTTATATTCACCCAGATTACCGAGGACAAGGTTTAGCCCGTCGTTTACTCGAGCAATTAATAACCCAAGCCAAAAGCATAGACGGACTCGAGATACTGTTGTTAGCAGTATCAGAACAGAACGCACCCGCTCGAGCCTTGTACCAAAGCTTAGGCTTCATTGAATGGGGCACAGAACCAGACGCACTCCGCTATGAAGGGGAGAGGTTAGCCGAGGTCTACATGCGCCTCGAGTTGACGCAAAAATAAAATCGGCTAGTATAAAAGTATGGCAAGGGATTTGTATCACAATGCAGTCAGAACAGCTTTAGAAAAAGAGAGTTGGAAAATCACAGCCGATCCGTATAAAATTCCGTATAAAGGCACCGAATACGAAGTGGATTTGGCAGCCGAGAGTGTACTTGCTGCTGAACGCGAAGACCAAAAAATTGCTGTAGAAATAAAAAGTTTTTTACGAGATTCTGTCTCGAATGAGTTTCATGGTGCGCTTGGGCAGTTTCTTAATTATCAATTCATCATGCAAAAAACCGAACCAAATCGGCATCTTTACTTAGCGGTTCGTCAAGCTGTTTTTGAGACATTTTTTCAGTTGCCATTTACCCTAGAAGTAATTGAGCATTACAATGTGTCTCTATTGGTTTTTCAACCTACCACCAAGGAGGTTATTTTATGGAAAAACTCGAGCAATATCGCAACTTAATTCAAAAAATGCTCACAGAATTTGCCAACTACCGAGGTGATAACACCAACTCGAGATACGAACTGTTATTCGATACCATTCATGACCAATACCAAGTGTTGCACCTTGGCTGGGAAGGTGAACATCGGGTGCATTATACTCCACTGCATTTTTCAATCAGAAACAACAAAATTTGGCTCGAGCAAAACAACACAGACCGCTTAGTTGCCGAGGAACTTGTAGAAGCTGGAGTGCCAAGAGAAGACATTGTATTGGCAATTCACCCACCGTACATACGCCCACATACGGGCTTTTCGACAGAATAAAAGTGCATAGACCAAGGCTCGAGCTTTGAGTAATTCCTGGTTATAGCAAAATGAGTCTCATGCTTGTGCAGTGCGCCAAAACTATTAGGCTTTGCCCAACTTACAATCTTTAGCTTGAAAAGGAAGACTTTTTCAAGTCCAAGAAAGCACTTGTTTATATTCGCCAATCTCGTTGCAGTCTACAAAAAATTCTTCTACTCCAAGTATGTCTTTGAATGATAATTGGGCTTCGTTGAAATTGTCAAATTGTCCTAGAGTTTTATATTCAAAAGGAATGGCAGTTGGATGATGATCATTCGGATTATATGATCCAATCCAAGAGATTATTTTAAAATTACCAGAGTCAATATTAAAAAATAATCCTTTCCTCTCTCCAAAATCACTTGCGTTGGCAAGAAAAATATGGAATAAAATAGTGTTAATCAATGAAGGTTCATTTTCAAGAATTCTTTGGATGTAAATAAATCGTGTGCCTAACGCTTTGAGTGTTAAAGCTAAAGACATGCCAATTACGGATAAACCAAATCTTATCCTATCTCGAGAGTCAATTTCTGTAGCTTGTGCAACTTGTAAGCTGGCAAGATAATTGCCATGTGCATGTTGTGAAAGGCTACTGTATATGTGAGATACGGAATTTTTACCTATACCAGATAAATTTAATTGTTTATATTTTTTATCATAATTTTGATAGTGTGGATTTTTAGCAAGTAGTGTACTTGCAAGCGTTGTTCTTTCAGTGTCGAGTTTGTCGACTATTTTTGTATCGTTGCTTTGTTTATCAGAATCAGCATCGTCGAAAGTATTCAAGTCTATCCTCCATTTCAAACTGTCGAATTTAAAGAATTTTTCCATCAAATTTCTTAATTCAACATCTGGATGAAAAACACTTAAATAGAGGGTGGAGTATGTTTCTAAAGTAGCTCGAGCTATAACCAGCAAAGAAGTATCATCAGGTTCGTTAAAACTCATATCACTTTTTGAAAGCAAAATTTCTGGTTCTCGAGCAATGTTCAATGCTGTCAAAGCGTGAGAAAGAAGTTTTTTGGAAGAGCCATCAATAAATTGTTTTTCTGTATCTGATAGTTGTTGCATTGTGCGTTGATCAAAATTTTTAATTTGGTCAGCGACTACAATGTAACAATGCAACATACGTTCGTAGCGTTGTATATCTATTTGATGCTCATATATTTCTTGAGGATTCACATACTCAGCGTAACACAACAAAAAGCACCTCGAGCATTTCTGTCTCGAGGCACTAGTAATTCAATATTCAAGTTTTTTCCTTGATGTTTGAGTGCAATAAGCTACTGTCTCAATTGCTTGAAAAAGTATTGAGAACTCCTTAGAAAGGAGGTGATCCAACCGCACCTTCCGGTACAGTTACCTTGTTACGACTTAACCC
>JAAFIG010000020.1 GCA_013298595.1 Deinococcales bacterium
ATCATGTTAATTGATGTGATTCGCCCAGCCCAATTCCAAGCCCAAGGTTGGCTCGAGCCACTGGATAAGTACTTTGGTGGCGATGAGGATCGGGCAAATTTTATCGAAGGGTATGTGCCTGGTCCTGTCAAAGCCACAACCTTTAATAACGAACTCTGGGCATTACCTGCCACCACCGATGTGCAATTTTTGTACTACCGCAAGGATTTACTCGAGAAGTACAAAGCAGCCGTGCCTCGCACGTGGGAAGAACTAACCGATACTGCCCAAAAGATTTTAGCTGCCGAGAAAAACCCTGCTTTGCAAGGTTTGAATTTTCAAGGCGCTCCGATTGAAGGAGCTGTTTGTATGTTCTTGCAACCTTTCTGGGCTGCGGGTGGCGATGTGATGCAAGGCGGTAAGGTCAATGTCAATAACGAGTTTGGCAAAAAGGCGTTGAATTTATGGGTAGATTCGATTAACAAATCTAAAATCACCCCAGCTTCGATTGCAGAAGTTCGTACCGACGATAGCCGCCGTTTGATGCAACAAGGCAATGTGCTGTTCGGATTGAACTGGGCATATGCTTGGGCGCATTTCCAAGGTAACGGTGGTCCAACCAGTGGTCCAACTGCCGTCAAAGGCAATATTGGTGTGGTTAGATTACCTTCATTTGCTGGTTCAAAAGTCGGTAGTAGCACCTGCCAAGGTGGTGCTTCATGGGGTATCTCGAGCTTTAGCAAAAATAAGCAAAAAGCCTTCGATTTGATTCGCTACATGAGCGACACCAAAGCCCAAGAAGAATTCAGTATCAAAGGTGGTTTCTTACCAGTGCGTAAAGCCTTGTACAACAATAGCAATGTCTTAAAAGCCAATCCGCACTACGCCGATCAATACCCAATTATCCTTAAAGCCCGTCCTCGCCCAGTAACAGCCAATTACCCTAAGGTTTCCGAAATTATTCGCACCAATGTTAACGCGGTTGTAGCTGGCGCAAAAACCGTGGATAAAGCCCTCTTAGACATGCAATCGGCACTCGAGCCACTCATCAAGTAAAGGAAACTGTGTTGTGGCAATGCCATCACCAACCACGCCCCGAGTTCATCGGGGCGTGACTTTCTGGACACGTTTAATCACAGGGCAACTGACCGAAAAAGAATTTGGTTGGTTGCTGCTGAGTCCAGCTTTTATATTGCTAATTGGAATTTTTTTATACCCGATGGTCAATGTTTTGTTGTTAACCGTTCGGGTTCAAGAAATTGCCGATCCAAGCAAAGTCAGTACGAGTTTTGAAAATTACTCGAGGTTACTTAAAGACCAAGCCTTCATAGATGCTTTTTGGCGAACGTTGTGGTTTGGCATTCTGACTGTCTCGGGTTCGTTCCTGATAGGTTTGCCACTGGCACTACTGGCAAATGTCAAAACAGGGTGGCGTTGGGTGGTTCGTATTGCGTTGCTGTTGCCTTGGGCGATGCCGCAAGTGATTGCAGGTACAATGTTTGCATGGATGTTTAACTCGCAATACGGTTTGTTCAACGACCTTTTGCTGCGTTTACAGATTATCGAACAACCGATTCGCTGGTTGTTACAACCAGATACCCAAGTGATTGCTTTTGTTGTTACCACCATCTGGAAAACCTCGAGTTTTGTAGCGCTAATTCTGCTGGGTGGCTTGCAAAGCATTCCAATCGAACTCGAGGAAGCCGCTACCGTGGATGGTGCCAGTTCGTGGCAAATTTTTTGGCGCATCACCATGCCATTGCTACGCCCAGCCATCGCTGTTGCCCTGATTTTCCGCACCCTTTCGGCACTTCAAGTCTTTGATATTCCATATGCTTTTAAGCAAGCAGGAGCACTGAATCTCGAGACACTTGGCATGTACATTCAAAAAACCACAGTCGAATTTACGGATTTTGGCTATGGAGCAACAGTCAGCCTAGGCTTATTTGTGCTGGCGCTGATTATCACAGCTTTGTATGTACGTTTTTTTAGGACGGATGATTAAATGCCAAATAAATCGAATAAATTTTTTGTTGCATTTGCCCTGATTCTACTTGTGGTTAACGGCGTTTACCCAATGGTCTGGGTATTCTTAACCAGTTTCAAAAACGATATCGAATTGCAAACCACGCCGATTGGCTACTTGCCACAAAGTTGGGCGCTCACCAATTACCAACAAGTTTTTGTACAACAACCATTCCTGCAATACTTTTTTAACAGCGTTTTTGTATCAACCGTTAGCACATTTTTTTGTGTGATTATCGCAGCCCTTGCAGGGTACGCCATCGCTCGAGTCAACTTACCAAATCGGCGTTTAATTCAAACCCTGATTGTTGCTGCCAGTATTTTTCCTGTGGTCAGTTTAATTGTGCCGCTTTACCAAATGATGCGGTCTTTTGGTTGGCTAGGCACCTACTTATCCCTGATCGTGCCATATACAGCGTTTAGTTTGCCAATCAGCATCCTAACCCTGACAGCGTTCTTTCAAGGCATTCCCAAAGACCTCGAGGATGCCGCGATGGTCGATGGATGCTCGAGATTCGGTGCATTGTGGCGAATTATTGTGCCGCTAGCTGCCCCCGGTGTTGCCACCGCCAGTATTCTGGCTTTTGTCAATTCTTGGAACGAATTCTTACTCGCTGTTACCTTTGCCAGTAACCAAGCCACCCGTACCATCCCACCAGCGATTGCCCTGTACCAAGGCGAATTTAGTTTTCCGTGGGGCATTATCAGCGCCGCAATTACGATTGCCATCATTCCAATTATCACCATTATTTTGATTTTCCAACAAAAAATTATTTCAGGTCTAACCGCTGGTAGCGTCAAAGGCTAACCCCTGAACCGTAATGCGCGAGGCATGACTCGCCCTGTGCACCTCGCCCAATATCTATAGGAGCAACCTGTGAATCTCGAGCAACGATTAAAAACCCCAAACCTAGACGATTTTGAACGCGAATTGCTCGAGACAGTGCAAGAATTTGGTTGGCAAGTCACTTTGATACCCGAAGACGAAGAAGGTAGCGCATTTGCTTTCTCGATTGGTTTTTTTGCAACCCTCCAACACCCAGAAATTATTCTTTTTGGGTTGCAACTCGAGACGATGCACAGCCTGATAAACCACATTGGTGACAAAATAAAGGCAGGCTCGAGATTTAATCACGGGCAAGTCAGTACCGATATTCTCGAGGGCTACGAAGTGATGTTCGTTAACGTGCCTAAAGTGCAGTATCCAGAGTATTTAGGGGCTGCCAAATGGTTTTACGAATCCGATGATTTTCCTGTGTTGCAAATGATTTATCCAGATCGGTTGCACCGATTTCCGTGGGATGAAAATGCACATCCAAAATTCCTCGAGCAACAACCAATACTGGGAATTCTCGAGTAGGTTGTGTCATAGGTTTGGAGTAAACTAAGATCATGGAAAGTATTGAAATTTCTAATACTCAATATGAAATGCTCGAGGATCTGAGCCAAGGACAGAAAACTTCGATAAACTCTATTTTAAATTTGACATTGGAGCAATTAGGTCTTTCTAAAAAATCGCGTCAAGCACTTTTGAAAATAAATTCTCGAGTTGCCGCTTTGACTCAAGAAGACACTGATTTAATTGATGAAATTGTTCGGGCTGTACGCACTGTGAAACGTGTTTGAAAGTTGGTATTGACCCTAAAGGTAAGTATGTTTCAGGTGCAGTTAATCGGGTGTGGTTATTTGATGCTTTACTAGACTTTTATGGTTTTTTCTAGTTGAAAAGGATTTGTATGTCTGAACTTGATTTCTTATGGTTTTGCGTTCTTCAACACGATGGTGAGTATCTTGGCACCCGCGAATTGCCACCGCGTCAACCGTCACTTGAGTATATTTCTAATTTGATTGATACAGCTGGGGAAATGGGTTTCTCGAGTTTGTTAACAGCCACCAATTTTCATTCGTATCACGAGAATTTTACAGTAGCGACAGCGGCGTTGGCTCGGAGCCGTAACGCTGGTTTGTTGGTCGCGGTTCGCACCGGTATGTTTGATGCGGCGATGTATGCCAAAATGGTGTCTACATTGGCGAATTTGTTTCCTGGTCGGGTGCGAATTAATATTGTCACTGGCTCGAGTTTGGCAGAGAATGCGATGTATGGTGATTACAGCCCGCATGAGATGCGGTATGAGCGGACGCATGAGTTTATGAAGTTGTTGCGGTTGTTCTGGGATTCTGAAGGCGTAATCAATTACGAGGGTAAGCATTACAAGTACTCTGGGAGTGTTCTCGAGCCGAAACCGCCTTATCGGATTCCGTTGTACTTTGGTGGGGCTTCTGAGGCTGCTATGCGGATTGCGGCTGAACTTGCCGATGTTTATTTGCTGTGGGGCGAACCTAAGGCGATGCTCGAGACGCGAATTGCGCGGATGAATGAGCTTAGTCTCGAGTTTGGGCGTAAGGTGGCGTATGGTTTGCGGACGCATGTGGTGGTGCGTGAAACCGAAGCCGAGGCAATTGCGGCTGCCGAGCGTATGATTTCTAAGATTGATCCTCAGGTGCGAGAAAATTTTGTTAAGTCGTATACCAAAGTAGATAGCACTGGGCAGGGCAATCAAATTAAGATTTTGCAAGCGGCGCTCGAGAAAGGTGATTTTTTTATCGAGGAGAGCTTGTGGGCTGGGGTTGGTATGGCTCGTAGCGGGGTTGGTGTTGCAATTGTCGGCAATCCGCAACAAGTGGCTGCCAAAATTCAGGGATATGTGGATATGGGTATCTCGAGTTTTATTTTTAGTGGGTACCCGCATACCGATGAGTGTCGCCGCTTTGGTGAGATGGTTATGCCTTTGGTTCGGGGTGCTAGTTTCTCGAGCGGAGATCGAAAGTTATTTGATGTTGATGTGGCTCCGACAATTTAGCGGTTGTAAACAACACCAAATTTAATAATCCAAACGATGGCTTTACCAGTGGTTTGAAAAATCCCAGCATTGGTTTGGATTGCCCAATTATTGGGCAGTGGTACGCGAATACCAGCGTATGCGTCGACTATACGAAAATCGTCCCAACGTGTATCCCATTCGACCAGTACCAAGGCATATGGTGTGACGCGCCAGACACCGCCTATATAGGTGTACAAACCGCCATACTCGAGTTTGGGAATAAAAATAATTTCTTGCTCGAGGGCAAAGTACAGTGTGAACACATCTACAATGCGCCAGCGTCCGTTGATGGATAAGAAATTATTAAAGAAAAAACTTTTCTCAAAATTTGGCTCAAGCCTGAGCGTGGCAGATAAAGCGAGATCGTCTTTGTTGATAAAAGTGTATTTGCCATATATTTGTCCGCTGAGTCGTCCTGTGGTTGAAACGCCAATTTCATTGAAGCTATAGCCAATGCGAGCACCCAGTTTAAAAGCAGCAATAATTGGGGTTTCGAGTTGAGCATAGATACTTAATGCCGATGGTGTGTTTAGCGGGGCGATATAAAACAAACCAAATTTAGCTTCTCGAGCCTCAGGTAATTGTAGAGTGTAATCTAAGCTTGCTCGTATCGAAAAAGCACTACTTTGTGGGAAGAAAACACCAAATGCCTCACCGCTGATCTGTGCACTGGCACTCGAGAACAATAAGTAAAGAAGTAAAATCAATTGTTTCATTTGTCTAGCATACGAGGTTCTCGAGCTTGGTGCTGTTCGTGTTACACTCCAACCATGATTCGAGGGGTTCGTGGTGCGACAACAGTCTCTGAAAATACGTCCGCAGCGATTTTTGCAGCAACGCAGGAATTGCTGGTTGAAATGTTGGCTGCAAATAATATTTGTGCTCAGGCGCAAACCCCA
Source organism: Deinococcales bacterium (assembly GCA_013298595.1). Taxonomy (GTDB): domain Bacteria; phylum Deinococcota; class Deinococci; order Deinococcales; family JAAFIG01; genus JAAFIG01. The sequence continues at coordinate 5,786 of JAAFIG010000020.1, forward strand.
ACCCTCGAGGAATTAGAAGTTGTTTGCAGCATTATGTTTACTGTTACCAGAGATTTGGATGCTGCTTTTCCCGCCGAAGCTGCTCGTAATGGTTTAGGCATGAAATATGTACCACTTTTAAATGCCCTCGAGATTCATGTGCCTAATCGTCTTGAGCGAGCCATTCGTGTGATGATGCACATCAATACAGATAAACCACAACGCGAAGTGAAACATGTGTATTTGCGTGGGGCTACAGTTTTACGCCCCGACCTCGAGAGCGCTCAGTAAAATTTTTGTTTTGCATGGCTTTTAGCACCTCAGTATAAATTGGTGCTACTTTACATTTTCGCGCTGCGTTACTTTATAATCGTGTCCGTAGTAACAATTTGTACCACTGTTGTTTATGACCAAGGGGGTTTTATGAATCATTGGCGTAACTCGAAATCGTTGCTGGTGGCTAGTGTTGTTGTGGCTTTGCTGACAAGTTGTCAGAAAGGTTCAACCCAAACCGACGCTAATTTAACAGATGCAGAACGCTACGCATTTGAACAAAACGAAGTGGTGATTAGCCGCGTGACTTTTGATGATGATGCAACAGCTCGTAAAATAGCCATTAGTTTCGAGCCTATCGAGATCAATTACAAACAAGGCTATTTACTAACCGACCTTGGACGTGAAGATTTTGCTAAGCTCCGCGATCTCGAGCCAAGTATGGGGATTACAGTCGGTGTGGATACACAATTAACTGTCCAGCAAAGCAATATCTTGCGCCAAATCGAAACTCAAGGTATACCAGCTTTAACCACGCAAAGCATCAGCGGTTTTGCTTGTTACCGCACTGTCGAAGAAAGTTACACTACCGCACAGAATATCGTGAACAACAATCCAAATCTGGCATCTTGGTCTGATGTTGGCGATAGTTGGCTCAAAACCCAGAACCGTGGTGGTTACGATTTACGGGTACTTAAACTGACCAATAAAAACATTGCTGGTACAAAACCCAGAGCCTTTATTATGAGCGCAATCCATGCTCGAGAATATAGCACTGCTGAAACTGCTACACGGCTTGCCGAGTACTTAGTGAACAATTACGGAACAAACCCAGATATCACATGGATGCTTGACCATCAAGAAGTGCATTTATTATTACAAGCCAACCCAGATGGCAGAAAACGTGCCGAAGCTGGTGTTTTATGGCGTAAAAATAACAACACAACCTATTGTGCTTCAGGCAGTAAAAAAGGCGCAGACCTAAACCGCAACAGCAGTTTTGAATGGAACACAGGTGGCTCGAGTGCCAATCAATGCGATGACACGTACCGAGGTGCCAGTGCTGCTTCTGAACCAGAAACCAAAACAATTCAGAATTATGCTGCGAGTATCTTCCCAGATCAACGTGGTCCAAATACCACAGATGCGGCACCTGCCAATACCAGTGGTATTTTTGTGACGTTACATAGTTACAGCCAATTGGTGCTTTGGCCTTGGGGTAATCGCAGTAGTGTGGCACCGAACGGTACCGCTTTACAAACCCTAGGTCGCAAATTTGCTTTCTTTAACAATTACACACCACAACAATCGATTGGTTTATATCCGACCAGTGGCACTTCCGACGATTATGTGTATGGCACACTGGGCATTGCTTCGTATACCTTTGAACTTGGTACGTCGTTCTTCCAACCTTGCTCGGATTTTACTAATACTATCTTGCCAAACAACCTTGATGCCTTGCTGTACGCAATTCGTGTGGCTCGAGCACCATACCAATTACCTGCGGGTCCTGATGCTCTCAGTCTGGCAATTTCGGGTGGTACACTTAGCGCAACCATTAACGATACACGCTTTAATAATTCCAATGGTACAGAAGCTACTCAAAATATTGCGGCTGCCGAGTATTACGTAGACACTCCACCGTGGGCAAGTGGTGCAACAGCCAATGCCATGACAGCCACAGATGGCAGTTTCAATGCCTCGAGCGAAGGTGCACGCGCTACCATTAGTACCGCAGGTCTGAGCGCTGGACGACATACAATCTTTGTGCGAGGACGTGATACCAGCAACAACTGGGGTCCTGTCAGTGCTGTATTCCTAAACGTTCCATAAGACTCGGGGATTATAGAGGAGCACATTGTGCTCCTCTATTTTTTGACACCATACGCCATTTTGCACTTGCGTTTCACACGCTTTGCCGCTTACAATTCTCGGGCGCTGATGCACCCATAGCTCAGCCGGATAGAGCAGCGAGCTTCTAACTCGCGGGTCGGGAGTTCGAGCCTCTCTGGGTGCGCCAAAAATCCCCTCGAGTTTTCGAGGGGATTTCTTTAATTTCCTTGGCTTTTACGACGAATTGGGATAGCAATTTCAGTACGATAACGACTTGGATCAGACACAGATAACGGATGCTCGAGATAAATCTCACGGACATGCCCAATGATTTCATGATTTTGTTCAGCAATCCAAGCCACAAGTTTCTCGAGGGTTAAATTGATGCTGCTGTAATCGCCAATATGGACGGTGTAGGCAAGTTCAGCGGCTTCAAGTATTTCAACTTTTTCGCTTTGTTGTTTACCAAGAATGCTTTGTTGTTTACCAAGAATTGGGATACAACAACTGATCTCGAGGCTGCGTTTACGCCATGGAACAGGGTACATGCTAAATGGTGCGCCAGCCGTGGTGATCGTGTGCTCACGGACAAAATCCAGTACAGCATTGACAGATGAGGCAATGCTGCTGCGTTCTGCCCAGACAATCTGCTCGGAGCGTTTCAGTATCGGCTGAGCACTCGAGTACCGATACTGGACATCAAATTGATTTTGATGATTATTTTTTAAAACACCATCAAGTACTTGTAGCATCACATGATGGTGTTTTAAACGTTGCTCTAAGTGCTGCCGATGCTTTAGCATACGCTGTTGGGCTTGTTTTGGGTCTTGCAAAACCACTTGGATATCATCGAGTGGCATTTCGCATTCACGTAATAATTTAATACGTCCGGCTGTGTCTAATTGCTCGAGTGTGTAATATCGATACCCAGTATCAGCATCTACAAGACTTGGTTGCAGTAAGCCTTCAGCGTTGTATAAACGCAAAGCGCGGATAGAAAGTCCTGTAAGACGAGAAAAACGTCCAATCGAGATGAGGTTCATACTTCTCCTCGGCGGAACATTACATCGCATAAAAGCGTTCTCCCGCTGTCTGCCGTCTTTAAATGTACCAGTGTTATGACATAATTACAATTGTTTGAACTGTGTCTAAAAACGCTATTCAATGGGACATTCGAGAAAAACGCGCAAAATTTCCCAACTCGTGGTACACTCTGAAAGCTTGCTCGAGAGAACAACTCGAGACACCCCGTGAAATGCGGGGGTATCTTGGGAAGTTGTAGTCCTTGGCGCAGGTTTTACCCCCGATTTGGGGCAAGGAGTTTCATGGTTGAAGGTGTTGTTAAGTGGTTCAGTGCGGAAAAAGGCTATGGTTTCATCAGCGTCGAAGGTCAGCCCGACGTGTTCGTGCATTTCAGCGCGATCCAAGGTAACGGTTACCGTAACCTCGAAGAAGGCACTCGTGTCAAGTTCGAGATTGAAAGCGGCAAGAACGGTAAGGGTCCGCAAGCAGCGAACGTAAACCGCGCTTAATACTCGAGACCTCAGTCGGGGCGAAGCATTTGCTTCGCCCCTTTCTTTTATTTAACGTCCTGCGCCACGTTCCATAGAGACAAACCATACAGGTGTGGCAAGGCTGGCATCAAAGTTGTAACGCCAATCCTTACCTGCACTGGCTCGAGTTCCGCCAACATCAAAAACCTGTCCATCTCGGTTAATACTTACAAATCCATTGCTCGAGAATCCTGTTAAGCGTTGGTCATAGCTGCTGTTATCAAACAAAGCTGTGCTATCACGGCGGACTTGGAATTTCGATAACCAACTTGGCACATTGATGTTCAAAGTAATTTGATCGCAAGAAATGGTTAATGCCAAACCTTGTCTTGGCGCAGCACTGGCGGCTTTTGGCATACAAGCACTGGGCGTTGGTGGCATTGCGCCCATCACAATCGGCTCGAGGTTGGCTTTAACTGTACAATTTTGCAAATCGTATTCGGCGGTTTTGGCAATACTCATGATGGCACTCGAGGCACTGTAAACAATGTTAATCAGTTGCAATTGCGCCCAGTAACGGTATGCCTTATCTGAAATTCGTGCCGCTGCCGAAAAACCATTGCGGTAAGAAACTGGGTATGCTGCTCGTATCAAACGGTCTTGTTGCTCGAGATTTTGGGCTGCACTTTGACAAGCTTCTGGATTATCACTAGGGTAACGGTAGGCTTTTTTGAGTTCATCAAAACGTTGCTTTTCTGTTTGGCTAAACAATGCACCGCTCGGACCAGAATCAGCCACATCCAAGACCTCAACCAAGGTTTTTTCGAGCCACCAATCACGTAATTCGCTAATAAGCGGTACCTTCTTCATTTGCTCGAGTTGCAAACGACTGGAACGCCGAGCTGGAGACAAGAATTGATTAGAAAACTCTGGACTTGTCACCAATTTGCCATTAAACGAGGCTTGGACTAGCGGCACAGATTCAGGAATTGGCGAGCTGATATCTGACGTTAAGAATTTCTGCTCGAGATCACGCATTTGGTTTTGGTTCGCAGCAGAAAAATCGTTGCGCCACCATGCCTTATTTTGCCACTCGAGGGCTTCTTGGCAACGGTTTTGACTTTGCATTCCTATGGCAATTGCAAGGTTCATGCGCGGTTCGGACAAATTAGGATTGGCTGTCACCGCTAAACGCAGCACTTTTTCGGCTTCGGCATACCGTTGCAAACGCAACAAAGCATGACCTTTATTGGCATTGAGCATACCCGCCTCGAGTTTCCCACCAATTTTTTCTGCCCCTGCAATCAGCACCAGCGCTTCACGGTTCAAACCAAAATAAATAGCAAGCGCAGTTAAATTCACTAAATGGGCTGCATTTTTTGGCTCGAGTTTGGCAGCCCGTAGCAACAAACCAAAACTCGCCGCTGGTTTGCCGTACCACAACGCCACCAGTGCCGTCCGAGCCGCTAAACCAGCACTGCCAGCCTCGGCACTTTTCTCGAGGGCAGGAAGGCTGCCAGAGCCAACTTGCAGGCTTAAATCTTTGCGTAACTTTGCTAAGGTTTGCTCGAGATTCAGTGCTTTAGGCGGCTCAGGGGCTTTAGGTGCATTCGCCACCACATCCCGCAATTGCTTCAAACCCGCCTCGAGACTTGGACGGGCTGGATCATCTGGTTTCATGGTTTTTAATTCTGCCTCGAGCGATGCAATTTGTTCTTGTAACTGCGCGGTCAAGGCAGGCATTTGTTGTAACACACCTGTTGGATTACCTTGCATATCGGTGGAATCCGAATTGTTCATCCCTGCTAATTCGAGCTTCGGACACTCAGGATTCCCTTGTGTTAAATGATAATTTCGCCGCCCATCGGAAACCGCTGTCCACTGCTGGGACTGCGCCAAAATTGGTGTAATAACACCTAAAGCCAGCAGCGCAATAACAATTTTTTTCATGATTTCTCCTTTACTCGAGGTTTACACTTACGGTCAAAGAATCTGGTGTGATGAACGTAACAGTCTGCGTTTTCGCGGGTTTCTGCTGATTGCTATTGTTGAAAACATCCAAGAAAGTCCAAAATCGCCCTGTGGCAGTAACAATTTCAAGTGTCATTTTGTAGGTGCCAAGTTTTAAGCCCTTTAACCTAAATTCAGTGACAGATTTTTGCATTGGCACGCTAAAGGTTTGCGCTTCGCCCTTTGAACCATCTACCAATGCTACAGGTTCTAAACGCATTTCCAAAGTGTAATTATCTGGAATGCTGGGATACCGATCGAACCCATAAGTGACAAAACGAATTTCGCTTTTGCGGGTATCGAAATTAAAATTCTGCACCGCACCATCAGCACCAATCACTTCGTCGATTGCATCAAAATAATAACTATACGTCTTACCCGCAAAAGCTCCTTCGGCATTAATTCCAACATAAGAACCCAACACACCCTTAACATCAAACCGATAAAACCCTTTGGCATCGGTAAAAGTCGTTTTAACTTGCCCTCGAGACACGGTGCTGTACAAAATCACTTTGTAATTGGTAAGCGGACGACCACAAAAACCGTAAACATAACCTTTGTAAAACCCAACTTCTGCGTTTAAAGCAGGCAGTTTTGTTACTGGACAATTAGCAGTTGGAACAACAGGAATTTTACATTCCCAGTAGATATTGGTAATGCAAGAAAGCGCTGTAACAGCCCCTGTGCTCGAGGCAACTGGTGCAGTCGGTGCGACAGGTTTATTGACCACAGGCAGTGTTAAACGGATCAGCGCATCAAAACTCGAGTCGCCTTTTTCAAGTTGTAAACTGATATTTGCAAGCGGTGGCGTTGCTAATGCGAGTTGATTATTGACTCGAAATGGTGCGACTTCATCGGCGGCACTGAGATCGCTATCTTTATCAAGATCACGCCAAGCAATCAGCACATACGGAATTTTCTCGAGACCACCAAGACTAAATCGCCCAGCCGCATCAATGTTGCCAGCTTTAGAACGAGCTTGCACATACTTACCATTTTCGTAGACAGCCGCAAAAATAACTGCACCGTTCAAACTCGAGCCAGCCAATGGTTTAACCATTCCAGAAAAGGCTAAACCACTCGAGGTAAGGGCTGGGGCTTGAGGTTGGTCGGCTTGGTCAAGCAGCGCGTCAAAATCGCCAGTAAATAAGACTAATTTCAGATCTATATTTTGCGCGGGAGGCACAACTTCGCTGGGTTTGCCATTTTTTTGATACACACCCAGTTCATCGCCAGAATCTACTTCTTGGCTGTTGTTTAAATCCCGCCAAGCCAGCATCAAATAATCCTTAGCTGCTAACCCAGCCACAGAATACTTGACACTCGAGCCGCTGCCTTGCACCTGAACCGCTTTGGTATTGGCTTCATCGCAAGAATCGTTAGCAATCTGACAAGCCACCACAAATAAGCCCTGCAAACTCGAGCCAGCTCGAGCAAAAACCGTACCAGAAATCGTTAAATTACTCTGTGCACTCGAGATTGTCAGCCCTACAGCAGCGATGAGAACCAAAACCAATTTTTTCATGATTTCCTCCTTAATCAGTGTACTTTTCCTAGCGTGACTGGAGCGTGACTGGCATCCGAAGCACTGGAGCGTGACTGGCATCCGAAGCACTGGAAGCGTGGCTGGCATCCGAAGCACTGGAAGCGTGGCTGGCATCCGTATCCTTCGAGCGTGACTGCTGTTCGAGTTCTCGAGCAATAAAAAACCTCCTGCTTCATCAGGAGGTTTGCAAACTCGAGAGAATTTATTGACCTGTTTGACCAATAATAAAACCCTTATTTTTAAGAATTTTTGCTGCCCAAGCAGGAATTGGTTCGCTACTCATGGCTTGCGGACTCAGCACCACACTAACATTGGTGGTATCAAGTTCAAACCACGCACCAGTAGCAGCATCAATCACCAAAGGAAACAAACCACCCAGTACGTCTAAGACAATCCAAAGTGCGCCAACATGATTGGTTAGAATATAGGTTTGATTAGCAAAACCTGGTTTTTGAAAAGTAATGTTATAAGAACGATTGGTTTTCAACCGAGCTTGTGTTGTTGTTTGCCCAATTAAATTGCCATCAATGAACACATTGGCTGCGGTTGGATTAGAAGTAAATGTCACAGTGGCAGAATCGCCTTTGAATAACAAAGCGCAACTCGAGAGGGAAAAGGCTGCGAGTAATGCAATGAAGATGGTTTTCATGGTGTTTCCTTTCTGAAAGAGGGCGGTCATTTGTAATAGCAGTAAAGTTCTATTTTGCGCGATTACGGTATTTGAAATAGGCATTGAAATGCGTTTCAGTTGGCATCGAAGCGAGCTGCGTAATATTTTGCAATAAACTCATACGAATACCAATATTACTGGCAGGAGGGCGAACAAAACCAACTGTGTAAACGCCAAGAAAATCGCCACTGTTAATATCGTTATTACCATCCACATCTTTACCTGCAAATACAATATAATTGCCATCTGACAAGTTAGAAATCGAATAATTGGCTTGTAAACCTGTACCATTCACCGTAATCTCGACTGATTTATTAACATCGCAAGAATCTGTGGCTGCCACATAAAAACAAGCCAGTACACTCGAGCCATTGATACTGACTGCTTGGGTTGGTGCAGCGGTAACGGTCAACGTTAATGTGGCTGTGCGGGTTAAACCCGCACCTGTGCCTTCAAAAACGATCGAGTATGAATCAGGTGCTACCGTCGCGGGCACATTGACCTGTACGGTCGAACCTGTCGCGGTTAACGTCACACCGCTGGGTGCTCCGGCAAAAGTAATAGCTACGGTGCTTAAATCAAACCCGCCCACTGCTTCGGCGGTAATGCTGATATTGACACTCGAGCCTCGCACTACCCGCAGACTGGTTGGATTGACCCGCAAACTAAAATCTGGGGTTGGTGCATTACCCGGACTCAGGGCTTGCAGCGCCGCTTGGGCATCTATCAAACCTGCACCACAATCACTCGAGGTTTTTGCAGTGCCAGAACCCGTACATTTAGTCGGTGTTAGTTCCCTTGCAGTACGCTTTAAGACTTCTAAAGCTCGAGTCAGTGTCAAACTTGGATCACGGCTTTTCATCAAGGCAAGGACACCTGCTACATGTGGGGCTGCCATGCTCGTACCATTCTCGAAAATAAAATTGAAATTACCAGTTTGGTCATTTTTACCAAGACTTAACACGCCATCAGGTCGGGTATCATTGTTTAAATCTGCACTTACATCGCCACCTGGAGCCACGACATCTATGCGCTGACCAAAATTAGAATACGGTGCTCGAGCACCAGCAAAATCGGTTGCACCAACTGTAATCACACCACTGCAACTGGCAGGTACAAAACTCGAGGCATCTTGATTAGAATTACCCGCTGCTACAACAATAATTTTACCAGCTGAATTCACCTGATCTATGGCTTCTTGATAGGCTGGGTTTTGTGAACATGCACCAGAGCCACCTAAGCTCATATTGATAATTGCGGCTGGGTTAGGGTTATTTGGCATGCCAGACACAGGTAAACCCGCTGCCCAAACCATACCGTCCACAATATCTACAATGGTACCGCCACCTACACCTAAAACCCGTATAGGTAAAATCTTTGCTCCCCAACTGATACCAGCTATACCAATACTGTTATTGGTAGCAGCAGCAATTGTTCCAGCTACATGCGAACCATGATATGAACTTTGTCCACTTGGATTATCACCGGGATCGTTGGCATCGGCATCGCGTCCATCACCATCTCGAGAATTTCGTGCATTGCTGACAAAATCAAAGCCCCCAATAATCTTTCCAGCAAAATCAGGATGGGTTTTTAAGATACCCGTATCAATTACTGCCACTGTCACAGGGTTAGAATCGCCTTTTTCGATATCCCATGCTTGCGGTAAGTTAATCGCAGGATAATGCCATTGAAAATTAAGAAATTCATCGTTCGACGTAGCTGCTTTTTGCAAAATATAATTTGGTTGCGCCCAAACAACATCTACTCGAGACGATAATTGCTCGGCAAGCACTCGTGCATCGCTGTTGGTGGTTGCGCGGAACAGACGCGTGTGCTCGAGTCCGACAGCTCGAGCCAGTGTTAAATTCGCACCTGCCACCGACAAATTAATGCTGTTCTGGGCAGTAATACCGCTTTTGAATTTGACAATCACTTCGTTTTCGACAAATGGTGCTGTGGCACTGTTGGTGCTTGTGGCAAGGGTGATGGTACCACTAATTGTTTTATTACTGGGTGGCGGTGGTGGGTTGGGGGTGCTACCGCCACATGCCACAGCAGCCATGAGTAACGAACAAGCAAAAACGTTTCTTAGAATATGCACAATACCTCCTTTGGCTCGAGCCTAAAAATAGGATACACGGTCTGGTGTTACAACAGCGTCTCAGTCGGAAATGATGCGTTGGTAACGATAAATATCAAATCAGTTTTGCTCGAGAATAGAAGATTGCAATTGCGAAGGAGCAATGATTACTTTGAGATTGGTATTTGGTGGTGAAATGCTAATAAACTTTTCTTGGGCATCAATTAAACCACCTATTGCCTGCTCATTTTGATCTACCAAAACAATAAAATACTTACCAGGTTTAACATCTGTAATACTAAAAGAAACTTTTGTATCACCAGCTTTTGCGTTGATTGGAACACGTTTGGTATTGGCATTGGTTGGATCACAGCTATCATTGACCACAAAACAAGCACCAACGTCGAACCTAACGGCTGTATTAAATGCACTACCAGCAGGTAACTCGAGCGCACCTGAAAAGACATTAGGAGCACCAGCACCCGGACAAGCCGTGAGCACAGCCGTCAAGAAAGCCAAACCAAGAAACACTTTTTTCATAAAAACCTCCAAAAGCCACAAGGCTCGAGAACAAAACTACGTTGTTCCTCGAGCAACGGGGGAATGACTCGAGGAGTGGAGAAAAGGAGAGAAAGGCAAGTAAAATAGGTAATTTATTCGATTCTGACAGGGTTATCCATCCAACTTAAATCAAATGGTTGATGAACATCCGTAATCACTTTCAGTAAAGCCTCAGGATTCGAGAAATGCTTTTTCTCGAGTGTTACCGAATCTGTCAGCGTAGCTCGCCATTGTTCGTTATCTGTCCAGACGCGCAAAATATACATTTGCTGAGTTTGCTGAGTCATGCCTGCCTCCTGTTAAGAACTGTACAAAATGGTGCGTGACTGGAGCGTGACTGGCATCCGAGCCACTGGAGCGTGAAGCCATCCGAACATCGGGAGCGTGACTGGCATCCGAGCGATGGTTTAACTCGAGACAGCCCGATCAGCACTGCGGACGGAGTTGTGCAGGGCTTTCTGGAACAGCAGGGGAGAACTGTGGTGATGGTGTGGCAGTGGGCATTGCAGGTGGTGACGATTGCCCACCGAGCAAACTTTTTTCGACCAGTGGAAAAAACCAAGTTGCATAATAGTAAGAAACCCGTTTTCGAGTATTGACCGTACCAGCATATGGCGGGGTGAACGCAATTTTTAATTGACCAGCACCGCGTAAAAACTTTTGGTTTTTTGGATGTAAATCATCACCTGTCACTGTAACAAGCGCAAAACCATCAGCAATCTTATCGATATTCACAGGTGGCTCTGGGGTTTCACCAGGACATGGAACATGGTTACTCGAGAATTTAAATGGTCCTGTGAATTTAAAAGCTTGACCAAAAGCATGTTTGGTCAGACTCGGTTTTAGTTCAGCATTGACATAAAGAGTTTGATCTTTGTCTGGAACAAGTTCGCCACGGTAATCATAGCTTTCGGTAAAAACTTCGGTAGCATTCTGACAAGGGCAACTCACTCTGGTGGTTTTATCGTAAGTCAAATAAACAATGCCTTCTTCTTTAATTGTTTTTAACGTCCCATGGGTCAGAAATTCTGGATAGGTATTACCCAGATACGTTGTTGTTGGAAAGTACTCCGATGCCTTAGCAGTTTCGTATTGTCCAGACACAGATATGCCATATGTTTCAGAGTATTTTGCCCCAGAAATTTTTGAGTAATCATTGGCAACAATGTTGACCCAACCCTTGGAATCCATAATTTGCACCGAGCTTTGATACGTTTGACTATTTGCCACTGCTTTAACCGTAACAATACTCGGACTTGGTTTTACGCTAGGAGCTGTGTACGTGGCTTTGGTCGCACTCGAGCTTTCCACTCGCCCAAGACTCGATGAACCACCAACGGTGTTATTAACCGACCAACTTTGCACCGCAGAAACACTGACACTGGCAAGATTCGAGGCATCGGTAGTGATTTGCGACAAGGCAAAATTGACACTATCACCAATTCGTACCGAAGCACGTCTAGGAAGCAAAGCAAACTTTGCCGCCAAAGCATAATCGCCTTGTTTTGTCACAGGAATTTTAATCACACGCAATTGCGATAATGGTCGAGGCAAAATCCGATTCGCTCGAGACACAACACTTGGCACAGCCGAAGCTGGCACGAGTGTAGGAGCAACTGCTTGCCAAGAACCATCCGCGTTTTGTTGACCAAAAACCAAATCCTCGAGATTCACTTCTTCTGGGTCAACGTTTAAGTATAAATCCAGTGGTGCAACCATGACCGCTGTTGGGGGATCAAAAGTAACCCGATAGGCTGTGTTAGAAACAGCATTTGGCATGGTGTTTTCTATTGTAGAAAAAATAATTTTCACGCCAGTAACTGTGCCAAAAGGAGCACTCGAGCCAAATAAATAGCTTTTGTCAGCCTCACCGATAACTGTACCTTGGGGTGTCACCGCACTAGGCAAGGGTGTATCCAAAACAGGCACGTCGAAAGGTTGGTCAATAATGGGTGGTTTAACTCCACCTGTACCACCACAAGCCAATAAACTTAGTAATAAACCAAAAACCAAGATTTGTTTCATATATCCTCCTCGAGAAAACCAGCCTTAGCAGGTCTGAACAGGTAAACCGTACAAAAATCACCGTGACTGGAGCGTGACTGGCATCCGAGCAACTGGAGCGTGACTGGGAAACTCGAGCCAAAAGCTGAAAATAGCTTTTCTCGAGCTTGTCATGAACTCGAGAAAAGCGCATAGATTAGTTAGTAGTGAAATTCCATGTTGCTGTCGTGACCCAAGTAGCAAATATTGTGCCATTGCTGCCAAGGTCTTCCCCTGTTTGTGTGGCACTACCCGAGATTGTGTCTGTGTTGATGTAAGAAAGTGGTGTATTAATCTGAGTACCGCCAAGTGTGCTTTGAATTTGTACATTGCTACCAACATTGCACTTCATCTCACCAAGTCCAGATATTGGGAACCGAAAAATATATGTTTTGTTAACTTCATCAAAAATTAGTGTTGCGTTTTCTGTTCCGCCTGTATTGGTAATTGGCGAGGCACTGCAAGTTCTACTCCCAACCTTAAAACTCGCATCTGACGTGATAGCGTTTGTACTCCCGTCGCTGTAATTAGGAACTCCATCTGTACGAATATTCCTAAAATCAAAAGTAGCCGTACCCTCACGAACTTGCACGCCGCCTTTGGCATAGGTATAAGTGGATTTAAAAGTAACTGTGCCACTTAACCTCTTTTTTCCATCTGTTAAGATTACAGACCCAATAATGCGGACTTTTTTGCTTGGATTTGCGTTATTGACACTGGTAAACACCACCGTATCGATTCTCCCAACTGCCGAAGTCGCTGTTGGAGCGGTATAAATGGCATTGGCAACACCAGAAGCAGCAATACTACCCAGTCCAGCCCCTGATACACTCCAATTGCGGGTAAAACCAGATTTTGAATTTGTAAAAGGATACGGCTTAACAATGATCGCTGGCGTAAGTGGTACAAGTTCGTCATCATTATCTATTGGTTTGGTAACTGGTGGAGTCGGTGAAGTGCTGACTGGTGTAAGCGGCACAAGTTCATCATCGTCATCGGTAACAGCTGGTTTAACCAGACCCGACCGAGCCGACTGGCTTTTCTCCGAAATTGCAACATTTGCATAAGCCGTAAACGTTAAAGTCTTACCGATTTGCAACCGAGATACCGATGGTTTCAAATAAAAGCGTTCAATCCGAATAATATCCATTGGGTATAACTTATTGCCTTGTAATTGCAAACCTCTCGAGTAAGTGGTTGTTAAACTTGGCGGCACAGGCGAAATTCGTGCCGACATTGTACGGTTCGCCGTATCCACACTGACTTTCCGACTGACGACCCAAGCACCATTTGGCAATCTGACAGCAATACCATAATTTTCAGGAGCAGCTAAATCTGTGGGGTACGAAAATTGTATTGTAATTGGTTGCGTCCAAACATCACCCGTTAAACGCAAACCCTGACCTGAACCATTCACGGTGTCGTTAATAGCTTGGACACTCAGACTCGAGCCATCTGGCATTGCCCCAGCGGGCACAACAACTTTTGCACCAGCACTAAGCACATCGGCACTACCACCAGTGGCTGTGATAGGAAGGGTTTGTACTGCACCAATGACAGTAGCCTCGGGAGTAATAAGTGTCTCGAGCCGTGCTGGTGGGATTGGTGCACCACCTCCGCACGCAACCAGAGCAAGGAACAGGGATGCAACGGGTATCAAAGTTTTCATGGATTTGTCTCCTTTTGTAACTGCTGGGAAGCGTACAAAAAACAGGATGACTGGAGCGTGACTGGGAAACTCGAGCCATTGCAAAACAGTAGTGAATTTTCAAAAGCTCGAGAGGAGAACGTGCCTCTCGAGCTTTTTTGATGCTAAGACTAGAATTAGTATTTTACTCGAACATTGAAGTAGTTATATTGTGTGAAATCAGCATTCGCATTGACTCCATGAATTGTCATGACACTTCCGTTGATTGTAGCATGCCAAGCAATCAGGTTCACGTCTGAACCTGACCTTGGGATGGTTGCACGTCCTGCTGTACCAAAAGTTAAATCTGGCAGACCGTTGGGTTTGAATCGCTGCATAGCAGCATCATTTGGGGCTTCAATATCACCAGTACCCAGGAGTACAAGTGAACCATCAGCAGCATAAGTACCACCGAAAGTACCTGTCCTAGAATTATTTAAATTTGTAATGAAGGAGGTGTTGGAATTTGTGACGAAGTAGATTTTATTATTGTATTCAAGCACTTCTACAACAAAATCAGGACCATTAACAAATTCCTGTATTCCTGTAACTGGATCAATTCGGATTCCATTAGAAGATCTATTGTACACCAAGACCGAACCATCACTGAGGACTTTGCCTGCTGCGTTGACTCGAGTGGATGAAACGTTGACTTGGATGCTAGATAACAGCGTACCGTTCGTACCAAACGCTGTATCAGGAGTTCCATCAACATTTAATTTTTGAAACATTGATGAAGAACCTGTCACAGTGCTACCTGCTAATATGAAGTTTCCTTCTCCAATAATCAGGATTTTTGCGTTCGGTAGTAAGACTGCACTAAAAAAGTTTTTGCTATTACTTGGGTCATCTATTACCAATTTGCCATTTGTGCCAAAACTCAGTACAGGTGCTCCTGCTGAATTTATGCGCCAGAGAGTCAGTTTGAAAAATCCTGAAACCTCATTGCGGCTACTAATTAAATAATCACCATTGCTATTTCGTTGCATTGAAGTAACAGATTTTCCCGATGTAACAATAGTGGTTGTACCACCTGTACCAAAAGTTGTATCAAGGGTGGCATCTGCATTCCAACGGGTTAAGGTCATGGTCTGGGTAACTGCTGGCAAAGCAGTTTCGTCTGTAAATGTGCCAAAGGCGACGAATTTACCATCTGGTTGTAGTATTGTCGAAAGCCCAGTATTACTGGCAATTGAATTGGTGCTGCGATTCATTGCGCCTATTACAGTACCCGGTTTTACAATGACACTTAGTGTTGCGCTCCAAGTCTCTTCAAATACTCCACTCGAGGTTGTTAGTGTTAATGGCACGCTGGCAGTGGTTTCGGGGGCTGTTAAACTGGCGGTCAGAACCAAGTCGCCACTGGTGGTATTGGCTGGTATGGTCACACCACTCGAGTTTACACCTGTTGGTAAGCCTGTGAGTGTAACCGTAACGGGGTCGCTGTATCCTTGTGAACGACCAAGTAAAATTTTGGTTGTAATGCTTGTACCTGCTGCGATTACTAAATTAGAATCAAGTATCGTTGTTGTAAAAGGCAGCACCTGTCCTACCGTGTTTTTTGAAACCAAACTAGCACCACTCGAGGCTTGGATACCAATGGTGTTGGTTGTGCCAGGAGCGGCGGCTGTAAGAATTTGGAGTGTGCCGCTGGTATCTGGGCTTCTAATAACAATTGGTGAGGCTGAAAATCCAAGAGTGCCTGTGTTTAATCCGACAGTAATATCGCCTGTGAAACCTGCTAAACGTTGAACGGTAACTGGTAACGAAGCGCTGCTGTTGGGTCGGAAGACCAATTTGGATAAGGCAACATTTAAGTCAAACATTGCCGCTGGGGGCGGGGGTGGTGGTTTGACCTCTGGGGTTGGACATGCAACCAATGCTATTGCTAATGCGAGTAAGCCCGAAAAAACTTGGTACTTTTTCATAATTCCTCCTGTTGTTTGTAACTGTTGGGAAGCGTACAAAAAACAGGATGACTGGAGCGTGACTGGGATTTTGACCCTCGAGAAAACCGTCTATAACAACTTAGATTAAATTGTGATTTCTAGCTTTCTCGAGAATGGCTTTGCAAACCAGATTACTTGTGAAAAAACTTTCTTGGTACTCGAGTGGTATACCTTACTAGGCATTCAGGGGTATAGTATTGCTATGGTTGTCATACTCGAGCCTGAAAAAATTGATGCAAATGAACGACAAAAAGCCTTGCTGCTAACACAGGCAAGCTCGAGAATTGAGGGTTTGCAATCAGAAGAATTTGCCACTGATTTACTCAAGAAAAAAGCACTTGGCGAATTAACAACTGAGCAAGTCAAAATGGCATTGGATGCTCGTTATAAACGCTAAGCATCATGTCTTACACGAATAACAACGGTGTATTTAAAAATTTGCTCGGAATTTTAGACGCTAACGAATTACAATTGGCGGAAACTGCCTATGTAGAGAATCGTTTGTTCGATTTACGAATCCGAAATTCACCAATGGGGAATTTTGATTTAGACCATTTGAAAGTCATTCATCATTTTTTGTTCCAAGATGTGTACGAATGGGCTGGAAAAACTCGAGCTGAACAAACCATCATTGCTGGGCAATCATTCATGCCGTTACCTGTGCTGATAAAAGGAAGTTCAGTATTTTTATTGGCAGATCAAATTAAACCAGTTTTAGAACAGGCTTTTGAAGATTTGAAGTAGCAAAATTACTTTCGTGGTATGACTAGAGCAGATTTTTCTGTTTCGGCTGGAAATTTGTTGTGTACGCTTAATCATGCCCATGCTTTCAGAGAAGGTAACGGCAGAACCCAACGAGAATTTATTTCGCAATTGGCAACTTTTGCCAATCATCCGCTTGATTGGACTGTGGTTAGCCAAGAGCGCATGATAAGTGCAAGTATTGATAGTGTTAATGGCAATACCAGTCCTATGCAGCGCTTAATCGAGGAAATCAGTGACCCGCAAAAAACCACCGTGCTTGGTGACGCAATCGCATTCCTAGAAAGTCATGATATCAATTGGAATCAGCGTTATTTGGCAACGACCATCGTAGGACTCGAGTACGAGGGTATATTGGTTAGTCATTCGGCAAAGCATTTTATTCTCATGACTACAGAACAGCAAATTATTATTGGGTTTCGTTCGGATTTACCAATGCCTCGAGTGTCAAATGCAAAGATTTATTTTAAGGCAACACGGTAAGCCCTTGATTTCTGGCTTCCTCGAGAATGGCGACATTGGTTAGGTTTTTACTAAGAAATGTTGTTTGGTACTCGAGGTCTAAGGTTTTTTGCTGGCTCTGAATTAACTCGAGCACAGTTTTTAAGGTTGTTAATGCAGTCGTATCTTTTGTAGCGGTCTGTGCTTGGTAATGCGTCCATAAAATTTCTGCTATTGGAATACTCGAGCGAATTTCATCAGG
Organism: Deinococcales bacterium; assembly: GCA_013298595.1. Lineage (GTDB taxonomy): Bacteria > Deinococcota > Deinococci > Deinococcales > JAAFIG01 > JAAFIG01. The sequence goes on from JAAFIG010000020.1 coordinate 23,378, forward strand.
GCTGTTTAGGGTTGCGGTTGTTAACTTGAGGGCTTTTTGGGCTTGTCCTAGGCTCAGTAAGGCTTGGGCTAATTTGATATTGGCAGTGAGAATAATGCTGTTCATATTGAAGGGCTTGACTGTTTTTAACAGATTTTTGGCTGTTTCTTTGGCATCTGTGGGTGCTTGTAGGCTGCATAGGACAAGGTCAATGGTGCTGATGTCTTTGATCGAAGTGGTTTTTTGGCGTAACTGCATTAATTCAGCTTCAATCACATCGGTGGGTTGGTTTAAGCTTTTTTTGGTTATTGCTAATTCGCATAAATACATGTTGTAAAATATCGGTATTTCTTGTGCTTTTGGTAAAAAATCCTCGAGAATCAAAAGGGCTTGCTCTGGTTGTCCTAAACGTCTTAGAACAGCAGCGACTCGAGATTGTAACAAGGCAATTCGTTGTGGTACGGATTCTTCTGCAATTTTTAAGCCTTGGCGAGCGTGTCCCAAGGCAGATTGGTATTGCCCTAACACAACTTCGACACTGCTCAGGGTAGCAAGGGTGCCAGTACCGCCAAGTAACTTATTTGAAAACTCTTCGAGTATGTCTTTGGCTTGTAAGAAATACTGTTGGCTTTCGAGTAATTTGCCTTGATTGTATAAATTGATTCCTAAGTTCGATAATGCAGAAAATACGTGTTCACGTAACTCGAGTTGTTGCACCATCAGCAAGGATTCGCGGTGGAATTGCTCGGCTTTTTGGTGCATTCCTAGTTGATCGTTGATCGCAGCGGTGTTGCCCATAGAAACAGCTAATTGTTCTTTGGAAAGTCGTACTTCTATGGGTTGTAGATGCTGGTTTTTTTCGTATGCTTGTTTGCCAAGAGCTAATGAAGCTTCAAAGTGAATTGCTGCTTCTTTAATTTTATTTTGGTAATACAAAAACGAACCCAAACTGGTTTCTATATCTTGCTGGACATCTAAGTCTTGGGCTACTATGGCGTGTTCTAAACCACGAAAGGCAGATTTTTCTGCAGCGGGTAGATCACCTTGAGCTGCAAATAAGTGGGCTTGTAAACCAAAAGCTCGAGCGCGCATATCTTCGGTATTGGCGTACAGGAAAAAAGTATCCACCAGTTTTTTCATGGAGTCTGTGCGTTGCAACGGCAGGTAGTGTTTGGCTGCCCACATTAGCGCGGTGCAGCCTTCTCGAGCATCGCCAAGGCGAAATTGGGCAGCAGCTATGGTTTCGTATGTTTGCCCTGCTTCGATAAATTTAAGCAATGAAGTAAAATAAATAGCGGCTTTCCAGAGGAACGGTATGGCTTTGCTATCTTCTTGTCCTTGCAGATAATGCTCGGCAACTCGAATAGCACTGACATCACCAAGGTTTGCTGCTTCCAGAATTTGGGCAATTTGCCGATGTAAGTACCGTTGTAAACCTGCCCCAATCGAGGTTTTGACTGTTTCAAAAATCAAGTCATGAACAAAGCGTTCTTGCTGCATCACTTGCGCTTGCTCGAGTTGCTGCATGGCATTGCTCAGGTCAAAAGGATTTTTCTCGAGAATCATCGCAGCACGATCCAACGTAAAATCTTGATTCATCACAGCCGCAATTTGGGTTAAGCGAGTGGCTTCTGGGCTAAGACTACCAAGTCGCCCAGCAATCAATTGCTTAATTCGTGGCGCATCTTTTATATCAGCTCCAGTCTCGAGGGTGTGGCGTAGTGCCTCGAGCAAGTACAGTGGGTTGCCATTGGTATAGGTTTGTAAATCGGTGCTCGAGAAATCTTTGGCTAAAGCTAAGCTAGAAAGCAGTTCGGTGGTTTCGGAAGTCGAAAGTAGTTGTAATTCGATTTTTATGGCTAAACCTGCGGTGATCGTCTGCTCGAGTATTTCGTTGGCTTCTACTCCAAGTTCATTTGGACGATAAGCAAGTATGGTGCGGATACCAGTCGGGTTGCCCCAATGGTTCTGGAAAACATGTTGAAACGCTGCAAAACTAGCTGTATCCATAAATTGTAAATCGTCTAAAGCAATGTGTTTCATACCAGCCGCCAAGGCTAACTGACAGACTTCGCTTTTTGCTTGGTAGAAACGCAGAACATCGCTATCGTTACTCAGAGGCGCAAGCACATCCTGATCTGCGCGTAAACTCGGCAAAATACGGCTTAACTCGAGGCGCACCCAATCGGGTAAGATCACAGTGTACTTCTCGAGCATTTGCTGGTACGTGCGAGCACTGGTCGCATATGATACCGTTGCATCACCTGGACGACCTGAGAAAATACTCGAGCTGGCTTTACTGGCGAGGAAATCCTCGAGCAAACGGCTTTTGCCGATGCCAGCTTCACCTGCTAGTAAAATTGCCTGACCAGCCGCCCAAGCGTTTTCCATTTGTTGCCAAGCAGCTTCACGTCCGACAAGTTTTTGTGGGCGTAACACCGACAATGGTAATTCAACTCGAGTCTGTTGCACTGGTACTAAAGCCTGACTGCTCCTAATCTCTTCGAGTAAGGCAAGTGTGGTCGCTGATGGACGAACACCCAATTCGTTTTGCAGCGTTTGCTCGAGTGTGCCAAATGTTTGAATGGCAGCCCCTCGATCTCCAAGTAAGTACTGCAAACGCATGACAGTTCGATACGAACTTTCGGCAACTTTATCGCGCTTGATGCTTTCGAGTGCCCAAAAAAGTGCTTCGCTAAACTGCTGATTTTGCTCGAGACGAGCAGCTTCTAAAACACATGCCTGAAGCGAAACTTGCCATAATCGTTCGCGTTGCAATGTTAACCATTCGTCAAAATCAGGGCAATCCTCGAAATCGTAACCCTCGAGTAAACGCAAATTATTTTTTGCTGCACTGGCATACTGACGATTAAACACTTGCGTCTCGAGCAAAACCACATCCACTTCGATATCCTCTAAACGCAAAGCGGAATCACCAAGAATCAGACTGTCTTGGGTGTAATCCTTAATTCGTTTCAAGGCTTGTCGTAAATTATTGCGAGCTGTGGCTTCGGTACTATCCGCCCAGAGTAAACCCGCCAATCTCGAGCGAGTCTGAGCACCCTCGAGTGCTAAAAAAGCCAGTAAGCCAGCTTGTTTACGCTCGAGCCGATCTTTACGAAATTGGTCGCGCTGCAAGGTTGCCCCACCAAGCAATTGCAATTGCCAGCGACTATCTACTTCACGTAACATGCTTTGAATTCTATATGAAGTAATATGAAGAGTTTTGCAGAACAACTAATCAACTCGTTACAGACAAGCTAAGTAAGATTCTTTAAATCGAGATTATTGGCTTTAGCCGCCTCGAGAATCGCTTTGTTGATTGGATTATTGGTTAAAAAACTTTCTTGATACTCGAGTGGCAATGCTTTGTGTTGGGATTTTATTAGCGTTAGTGCTTGATGCAGAGGCTTGAGAGCATTTGCAGTTTGGTTGGCACTTAACACTTGATAATGAATCAAAAGTATTTCTGCAAATGGAGTCTCTGAACTCATGCCATCTGGGATTTGTGTTGCTAAACGGCTGTACTCGAGGGCTTTGGAGTTGCGTCCTAGTGCTAATAGCGCAGCGGCAGCTTGGGCATGAGCCGCAAAATTAAAAGATTGTAATTGCTTTTCTTTTGCTTCGGTTATTGTTTTGAGTGCTTGCTCGAGAGCTTCGTGTGGTTTATAAATTGCACAGAGTAAAAGTTGGCTTTGTAAGCGCTGGTCACGAGGCAATGCTTGGAAGTCTTGTTGCTCAAGTTTTTGCAGTGTTGTTGGTTGTAACAGCCCTTGCCAAAGCTCTAGATAGCACTGCTCAAGGAGTAAATGATGTCCGAAAGATAGTTGTTTAAGTGTAGCTGCTTGTATTTGGTTTTGTGCTTCTGTGAATTGCCCAAGGTGACGTAAGCAACCAATGACTCGAGCTAAAGCAATTGGTACGACTTTTAGACTAAACTCTTCTGCTAAGGCAAGTGCTGATTTGGCAGTGTTTAAGGCAGGTGCATACATGCCAAGAACGGTTTGGACTTTGGCAAAACTAATGCGATGATGGGCTGCCGAGGTATGCAGTTCTTTGTTATTGACAACTAAACTATCTGCTTCAAATTGTATGTTATAGGCTTGTTGATAATTTCCTTGATCGCGCAGGTTGGTCGAGTAATTACCCAGTGCTTTGTAAAGAAATATTTGGTGATTAATGGTTTTAAAAATGGTAATGCTGTCCAAGTGATATTGAGCAGCGATTTGGTAATTGCCAAGTTGGTCGTGACAAATAGCAATGCTCTGCATTGAAACGGCTAAATCTTGTTGAAATGATAGCGCATCTGCCGAAGTTTTTACTTCTGGAATTAAACTTTTATTGAGCGCTAAACTCCGCTCGAGGTAAGGAACGGCTAAATCGAGTTGATGATGATGCCAGTAAGCTGTACCAACGGTATTTTCGAGTTTTGCTTGTAAACTAACAGAGTTGGTTAAATTTGCTTGGGTCAGTCCTGCTAAAGCAGCTTTGATGGCTTCTTGGTATGTACCTTGCCACACCAGAACGGTACTTTTAGCAATCAGTGCACTTGCATGTTGGATTGGTGTCAAAGCACAGTTTACTAATGCTTGCATAACTTCAACAAGTGTGTCACTGAGTCCTAATAGTGTCAGATTATCGTAGGCTTGCTCAAAGGATTGAAAAGCGGCATTGTTATCGCTGAATTCGACTTCGATTCTGGCTTTTTTGATATATAAATCGGCTGTTTCTTTCAGACGGTATTGACTGCTTGAGAACACGGCAGCTTTTTCGAGGAAACCTAGAGCTTTGTTATTCTCGCCACCATTGATGTAATGGTCGGCTATTCTCATTGCCCCTGCGTCACCTAAGTTGGCTTGTTCTAAAACATGAGCAATTTGCCGATGCAAATGACGTTTAATACTAGGATTGATTGACGAAATGACAGCTTCAAAAATAAGGTCATGAATAAATACCTCACCCTGCATCACTTGGGTTTGCTCGAGTTGCTCAAGGATATCTGCTAGTGCGAATGCGTCTTGCTCAAAAATTTTGCCACCACGCTCAATGGTAAAATCTTGGTTCATAATGGCAGCAATTTGTGCTAACTGCATGGTTTTTGCGGGCAGATTCTCGAGGCGTTGCGTTATCAGTTGTTTTATTCGAGGGGCGTGTTGTAATTCGTTGCCTGTCTCGAGGCAGTAGCGAATACTCTCGAGCATATAAAGTGGGTTGCCATTGGTGTAGGTTTGAACTGCACTCGGCTCGAGATCTATATCAAGTTCTAAACTTTCTATTAACGCTTGGGTTTGCTTGGTGTTCAGTGGCTCGAGTTCGATGAGTACAGCCAGATTTGCAGCGATGGCTTGCTCGAGTCCTGCTTGGATTTCGGGTGGTAGTGTGCCTGTGCGGTACGATACGATGTTTTGGACTCCGTTTTGGGTTCCCCAGTGTTGCTGCATGACAAATTGGGATATTTCAAAACTGGCATTATCAATATATTGGAGGTCGTCTACGACAATGCAACGCATGCCTTTTTCGTGGGCAAGCCGAGTGTTTTCGGCAGCGGCTTGAAAGAATCGTAATTGATCGGCGGCTGATTCGAGGGGTTTTAAGCTGTCAGTTGCTTGGCGTAAATCTGGGATGACGCGGCTTAGCTCGAGTCTGACCCAATCTGGCATTTCGGGTTTATATTGACTAAGCAGGTTTTTGCAAGTGCGGGCAAAAAATGCGTATGGCAAGTTAAGATCGCCAGGACGACTACTAAAATCGGTATATTCACCAAATAGACTTAAAAAATCTTGAACTAATCTGGTTTTCCCCATGCCTGGTGAGCCTGATATAAAAATGGCTTTGTTTTCTGCCCAGGCTTGGTGCATGGCAGCCCAAGCGGTTTCGCGTCCAATCAGATGCTTGGGACGCAGTACTGATAAGGGTAATTCGGGTTTTTGTGGTGCAATCTGGGGTAATTCATGACTTTCAATCTGGGATTTTAAGTGTAGTGTTTCTTTGGATGGTGCAACCCCGAGTTCTCGAGCTAAGATTTCGCTACATAGTGTAAAAGTTTTTAGGGCGGCACTGCGTTGACCAAGTAAGTACTGTAATTTCATGATACGCCGATATGAATTTTCGGCGACATTATCGCGTTTTAAAGCATTCTCTGCCCATTCTAGCGCTTGATTTAATTCACCTGCTTGCTCGAGTCGAGCCGATTCTAAGGTGGCGGCTTTGATGCCTTCTTGCCAGAAGTACTCGCGTTTTAAGGCTAACCAATCGGCAAAATCTGGACAATCCGAGAAATCGTACCCCTCGAGTAATAAGCCTTGTGATGAAGCGGCTTGGCTGTACTCGCCCATGAAGATGTTGGTTTCGAGCAGCAGCGCATCTACGGTGGTGTTAATTAATTGCAAATTGTTTTCACCAACAATAATGGTTTTTTCGGTGAAGTTACGAATGCGTTTGAGGGTTTGTGAGAGGTTATTGCGGGCTGTGGCTTCGCTACTATCTGCCCAGAGCCAACCTGCTATTTTACTACGGGTTTGTTCGCCTTCGAGAGCAAGTAATGCCAGTAAACCAGCCTGTTTGCGCTCCAAGCCAGATCGCATTTGTTGCTGCCGACGCAGCACAGTAGTCCCTAGAATAGATAACTGCCATAAGGTTGCTTCGGCTTCTGATTGCATTTTCTCCCCTCGAGATAGATTATTCTATACGATGAGTGCTATTTGAGTGTGAATCTGGTTGTAAGAACAAACGTTTGCATCTTGTCAGTCTCGAGTATCTGGGGTTCAATCAATCAAGAATTCACCTCGAGCCTTGCCACTGAGTAAGGAACACCGCAATACAACACCCGCTCGAGGTGTAAACTAGCTTATTTGTTCCACCCCCGAAGGAGTTGTTGTGACACAAACCATGCAAGATGTGCAAATTAGTACTAAACCCGCTGTGATGGAAGGCTTAAAAGGCGTGGTTTTCACCGAATCGAAACTATCTTTTATTGATGGCGAAAAAGGCATCCTTAAATATGTTGGTATTCCGATTCAAGAACTCGCCGAGAACAGCACTTACGAAGAAACCGCTTTTTTACTGTTCAATGCACGTTTACCCAGCAAATCTGAACTCGAGGCTTTTGATGCCGAGTTGCGCTCAAGACGGGTTATTCCCGCTGGTTTAATCGAACAAATGCGTTTATACCCAAAGGATTTGCATCCAATGCACGCTTTACGAACAGCCATCTCGAGTCTGGCGATGTTTGATCAGACAGCTGATGACACCTCAGAAGCGGGTAAACTCGAGAAAGCTCTGAATTTAACAGCCCAAACAGCTACTATTATTGCGGCTTTGTTTCGTTTACAACAAGGTCTCGAGCCTGTGGCAGCTAAAACCACCTTGAATCATGCGGCTAATTTCTTGTATATGTTGCATGATGCCGAACCCAGTGCCGAACAAGCCCGTTTATTCGATATTGCTTTAATTTTACATGCCGACCATGGCATGAATGCCAGTACTTTCACGGGTATTGCCACTGCCAGCACTTTATCGGACATGTACTCGAGTATCACCAGTGCGATTGGAAGCCTTAAAGGTCCTTTGCATGGTGGTGCCAACGAAGCTGTGATGGATATGTTAGCGCAAATTGGTTCACCCGAAAATGCTGAAAGCTTTATCAATGCTAAACTCGAGAAAAAAGAGAAAATCATGGGCGTAGGACATGCGGTTTATAAATTCTTTGATCCTCGCTCTCGGGTTTTAAAAGAATATGCCGAAGTTGTTGCCAATAAACATGGTAAAAGCCTAGCTTACAGCACCCTCGAGAAAGTTGAAGAAATTGTGGTAGCACGCCTTGGTAGTCGAGGTATTTATCCTAATGTGGATTTTTATAGTGGTGTGGTTTACTCCGATCTTGGTTTACCAAAATCGTATTTCACACCGATTTTTGCCCTTTCAAGAATCGCAGGTTGGACTGCCAGCATTATCGAATACACCAAGAAAAACAGTATTTTGCGTCCAACTGCTAATTACACTGGACCTTCAGATGCACACTGGATTCCGCTCGAGCAACGATAACCTAATCAGAGAACTATATGGGCGAGGCTTGCCTCGCCTGTTTTTGAGAGGACACCATGTCTACATTGACCACTTCCCCCGCTTGGCAAGCTCTCGAGCAGCACTACACAGAAATTCAAGAAACGCATTTGCGTCAGTTATTTGCTTCCGATCCGACTCGAGGCACACGTTTTTCACTCGAAGCAGCCGAGCTATACTTGGATTACTCAAAAAATCGTGTCACCGATACAACCATAGCTTTGTTACTCGAGTTAGCCAAGGCAGCTGGATTAGAAAATAAAATCAAAGCGATGTTTAATGGTGAGAAAATCAATACCACCGAGCAGCGAGCTGTTTTACACACGGCTTTACGTGCCGCTCGAGATGCTGATGTGCGGGTGGATGGCGTTAATGTTATCCCAGAAGTCTATGCCGTACTGGACAAAATGGCAGAATTTGCCGAGAAAATCCGTACTGGGCAATGGCTGGGGCATACAGGTAAACGCATTAAAAACATTGTGAATATCGGTATTGGTGGCTCGGATTTAGGTCCAGTCATGGCATATAAAGCCCTTGGGTTTTACTCGCAACGCAATTTGGTCTTTCGCTTTGTTTCTAATGTAGACAGCACTGATTTTATCGAAGCTACAAAGGATCTGCACCCCGAAGAAACCTTATTTATTATTTGTTCTAAAACCTTTACCACCCAAGAAACCATGCAAAATGCAGTTTCTGCCAGAGCATGGAGTTTAGCGGTCTTGCGCGACGAAACAGCGGTTTCAAAACATTTTGTGGCAGTCAGTACCAATGCAACCGAAGTCGCAAAATTTGGTATTGATACCAGCAGTATGTTTGGCTTCTGGGACTGGGTTGGTGGGCGTTACTCCATGACATCCGCTGTTGGTTTATCGTTAATGATAGCCATTGGACAAGCCAGCTATCATAATTTGCTCGAGGGTTTCCGTGCCATGGATACCCATTTTAGAACTGCGCCTTTTGAACAAAATATGCCAGTCATTCTTGGTTTACTGGGTATTTGGTATAACAATTTTTTTGGCGCTGCCAGCCATGCTGTGTTGCCTTACGATCATTATTTAACGTATTTTAGTGCGTATTTACAACAACTCGATATGGAAAGTAATGGCAAAACCACAACACTTGTTGGCTCGAGGACAGATTATGAAACTGGGCAGATTATTTGGGGGCAGCCTGGTACTAATGGGCAACACGCTTTTTACCAACTCATTCACCAAGGTTCTAAATTGATTCCTTGCGATTTTATTGCCTTTAGTAAAAGCCTTAATCCACTGGGGCAGCACCACGATCTACTGTTAGCAAATGTTTTTGCCCAAAGCCAAGCTTTGGCATTTGGTAAAACCCCCGAAGAAGTGATTCGAGATGGTGTTAAACCCGAACTTGTCGCCCATAAAGTCTTTGCTGGTAACAAACCAAGTAATACGATTATGGCAGCCGAATTAACGCCCTTTACCCTAGGTGCTTTGGTGGCATTATATGAACACAAAGTTTTTGTTCAAGGTGTTATCTGGGATGTCAATAGTTTTGACCAATGGGGTGTAGAACTTGGTAAGGTATTAGCACAAAATATTGCACAGCAATTAATCAATCATCAAACACCGCCACTCGAGCAAGATAGCAGCACCAACGCGTTGCTCGCACGGCACTGGCAACGTCAGAAATAAACAGCATAAACTGCGCGAAGCCGTTTAACTCAAGCTCGAGTTATTGAATATTGTTGTTTTAGGCGGCTTTGAAACCCCTGTTGCAATTCTGGGTATGTTTCAAGACTTTGGGTTAAATGCTCGAGCACTTGGTTGTACGGTTCTGCTAAGGCAATTCGTAGGGCAAGTTCTTCGAGACCTGTGACAGTAGGAAGCACTTTTTGCCCAGCAGCAAGATTTTCTTGAGTTGGCTCGAGCCGAATTTTTAAGGCTAAAATTCTTGTTGCAAATTGCTGATTGCCAGATAATTCCTCGAGAATTTCGCTTGGAATAGGTTGTTGCAATTGCTCAAGAGCGATGGCTTTGGAGTACAAACTGGCTAAGCGAATTTCTTGGTTTGTATGATCTACAAGTAATTCCAAAATGTCTAATGATTGTTTGTAGTTGCCTTCGGCAAGCAGTAAATCTGCTTTTTGTAAATTATAATGACTTTGTAATTCTTGTAAACCTGTTGATTCCATGAGTTGTTTAGCTTCTGCTAAATGATTCCAAGCTGCCACAAAATCACCAACCTGAGCCACATATTCAACTTGGGCTAGTAAACGTGCAACAAGCCCTCGAGTATCTTTGATTTTGCGGGCACATTCAATACCAGCTAAACCTGTTTCAATAGCAACCCCTAAGTTGCCACGTTGATAATGGGATATCGCCAGATTATTCAAAATTGAACCCTCAAGCACTGGGTTTCCAGTCACTCGAGCCACTTCGATGGCTTCCTCGAGGGTTGCAGTCAAAGCTGTGTTATCACCAAGATTGGCATAGACTTTAGAAATATTGACCAACACCATCGCCAGATTAATAGCGTTGTTGCTCGATTCGCATTCGCGTTTTGCCATCTCAAGCCACTCGAGTGCTTTCAGGTTCTCGCCGTCCATCATGGCAAAAATTCCTGCCATACTGAGGATTCCTGGGCGGTAAAATCGCTCGTCGGTATCTTGCAGCAGTGTTAAAGCAGTTTGATGTAAGGCTCGAGCTTCGCTGATATTGCCACGCTGCATTTCGAGTTGAGCTAAACCATAATGAGCATGGACACGTTCATTAATTTTTTGGATGGGTAGCAAATCCACGGCTTGACGAAAAGCGATGTTCGCTTCGGCTAATTTACCAAGCCGCATGTTGCAAGCTCCGGAGACATACTGAGCTAAGCTCGAGGCTTCCTTAGACAGCAATGGATTGCGTAAGGCAGCTGTGGCGGTTTCTAAAGCTGCTGCAAAATTTTGTGTTTGGGTTAACCATTGGGCTTTTGTGACCAATGCTTCGCCCTCGAGTCGGGAGTCTCCTCGACTGCATTGCTCTAATGCCAAAAGTTCTTTTTCGATTTCATCTACTTTAGACATCCGATATAACAATTCGATACGTTTTTTGTGCAAACCAGCTTTTTCACTCGGAATTTTTTGTAATTGTAATGCATTACCAAAATGCTCAAAAGACGCTGCGTAATCATGTAATTGCTCGGCTTCGGCAGCCGCTGCTAAGCGAAAAGTAATCGCTTCTTTGCCACGCCCTAACCGCTCGAGCAACTTAGCGCTTCCTTCAGCATTGGCACTATCAGAAACCAAAAGTTGGGCAGTCTCGAGTTTAGGGGTTAAACCAATCTCGGCTAAACGCTGCTTAAACAAATCAAAAACCCGTTCGGCTTCGTCACGTTGTCCTTGGTTTAACAAACAACGCAATAAAGCTTGCGAATCAAAGTCAGATAAAGGCTCGAGCAACATAATTTCTTGATAAACAACTATCGCAGCGCTGACATCGGTTAACTCGAGTCTTGCTGCATGGTTTCGCATTTGCTCGAGCCGTTTTTTACTCAAATCAAGTCGTTGCTGCTCGAGCCACGTTTCAAACTCGGGTGCGTCTGATAATTGCAGACCCTGTAAAAATTCACCAGCTTCGGAGAACACCTCGAGATCGGTTTGAAAAGCAAGCAATTGCACTGTGGTATTGGTAATCTCGAGAAAGTCTTTGATTTCCGTTTCGCGCAGCCGATGCAATTCGCGGCGCAAATTCCCACTGGCATTACTGACACCACCCCAAAGCAATTCTGCTAGTGTTTGGCGTTGCACAACGCCCTCGAGCGCAAGGTACGCCAGTAAAGCTAAACTTTTTTTTGTCAATTTCACTTCACGTTTTTTTAGTAAAACCTGAGGAGTCCCCAACAGTTTTAACTCGAGTTTTTGCAGCTTCATGCTGTATTTTACCCATTTGCAATATTTGAAATCGAAACGAGCGTTACCAAGTTCAGGAATGGAATACGAAACACTATGTTTTTCCTTTCTAGGAAGCTATTTTTTTGGTAACGCAAAAGTAACGCCCCTACTGTCAAACTAATAGCATCAAACAAGCAAAGAGGCTTGCTGGTTTGATGCTATTAGTTTGTACAACATCTCGAGCAAAGGTATAGAAGAAACATTCACAATTTTGGCAAATCGGCATCCGTAGGGTGACTCAACCATCTCTGAGTAAGGTTTGGTCGAAAATGCCCTAAAGCAGCGGCAGAATGCAATTATCTGCACGCTTGAACCAAGGAGAATCATATGATTACCAAGAAAAGTACCAGTTCATTTATCGTAGCAAGTGTACTCTTGTCCATTGGCTTAGTGGCTTGCCCAGCCCCAGTGGTTGACACAGCACCACCTACGATTGTCAGTACCGTCCCAGCCAATGGTGCGACTGGAGTCGCAGCAGATGCAAATATTGTCATCACATTTAGTAAACCCATGAACAAAATTGCCACGCAAAATGCTTATCAATCGGCAACTATTTTGCCATTGCTGGTACAATTTTCGTGGAACGCCAATGGCACGGTATTGACAATTGATCCAACAGGTAATCTCAACGTGGCTTCGGGTACAGACCCTGCCAATGTTGTCGCCACAGAATTTAGTTTCCAAATTACCAATGTCGCCTCAGATTTGGCTGGAAACGCACTGACAACAACAAGCTCGAGTTTCAAAACTGCACGCCGTATTTCCCAGACTATGCCAGCAAATAGTACGTTATCAGGCGATATTTTTGCCGATGGAACTGTTGCTCCTAGCTTTCCAGCGCGAGTTGGAGATTTTACCAATAATTCGCAATTTAAAGGATTAGTAACTTTTAACATTGCTAGCCTCCCAACAGATATCGGCACCTTTGAAAAAGCAGATTTGATACTAACCCAAACATCAGTAGATGGAACGCCATATGGGAGCACTAATCTTGGAACAGTCAATCTGGAACATGTTGCCTTTGCTTCCTTTACAAAGCCCTTGGCTTATGATGCACCATCGCTAGGAACAACTTTTTCACCAGATGCGATCTTTTCAACCAATACTGCTATTGAAGTGAAAACAAAAAGTGTGATACCTGCTGTGCTCAGCGACTACACCAACAGAACTAGTCGCGGTAATCGGTCACAGTACCGCCTTACCTTTACGACAGCAGCAACGTTTAATGGTATCCGAGATTCTGCTAGCTTCAGTAGTCCAGAACTCAAACTAACGTACTTGTTGCCGTAAGACACTGCCCCCTACATAGTCCCTGATCAGGACTCGACTGCACCAAATTACGGCGTGAGGCAAGCCTCCTTTACGCCGTAATTCGTTGTCTTGCTGAAAAAATACGCAAAAAAGGAGCAAGTTATGAAATACCAATGGACGTTTCTTATTAGCAGTTTAGTTGCACTGATGGTCGCTTGTGGCGCACCTCCACCGCCTCCTGAAGTTTTTGTAGCCGAGAACGCTTGGAAAACTCCGATTCCAACCGATTCCCAAATTGTGAGTCCCGAGGAGTTCCGAAGTCGAGTCAATTCAGGTGAACTCAGGGTTGTCAGTACCGAAGGAATTGCTGCCGAAAAAGCGTTCATACAAAAGCAGTACAACGACGATAAAGTGCTACTTCAAGGTATAGCGAATAAATCTCCTGCTTTACAAGCTTTGCTCGAGGAAGCTGCTCAACAAACCAAAGCAGATGGTGATCGTACCCTTCAATTGCCTGATGGAAGCAATGTAACGCTATTAGGATTAACCACGCAAATCCGAGAAGCAGTTGAAACGTATCAAACTTCGCAAGATGCTGGTAATGCTCTTGGTGTTTATAGCCTTAGCTACTCATTACTACCTGCAAATGTCAAAGCGCTTGTTCCAACCCCTGCTAGCATGAATGGAAAATCTTTAACTGAAATAAACGCTGCTCTAAGTAATATGAACCAAGCACTTGGAACTGCCTCGAGTGGCTTAAATACTGCGCGCTTAGAGCCAAGAAGTATTGCGCCATCTAGTGGGCAACTGCAAACACAATCATTTGCGTCTGGTAATGGCACTGATAATTCTGGAGCTTGCACACCCACCAACTACGTGGCAAAGTATTGGTTTCCACTGAAAAACTTTGTGAGTCCAGTCAAACAACAAGGTAAGCGTGGAACCTGCTGGGCATTTACAGCTATTGGTGCAGTGGAGAGTCGTGAACGGGTTCAAAATAATAATCCCGCTGACCTTTCTGAACAGTTTTTGGTAAATAAAGTCAAAGAAGACTGGGATTCAAGTAAATACACAGACGCATATCAGTCAGAAAAAGCCTTAAATTTGGCGGTTGATAAAGGTCAAGCATTTCCATCAGAAGGTAGTTGGACGTATAACCCTGCATATGGACGACCAGATACAAGCAAAGACGATGAAAACACCGAAAAGGCGTATGTTAATACTTGCAAAGATTACACTGGAATGTGTTCAGATACATCGCATCAAAGTCGGCGCACTTGTAGTACCTTTGTTGTTACTGTTTGTGCATACTCAACTGTTGGGTTCTCTGGATCTGGGGTGACGGCAAATCGAACACGTCAAATCTATTCAAGTTACTTTTTTCCAGTTATAGGTTTACCACTGAATCTTCTTCGTGCCTTACTTTCACAAGGACACACCATTATGGCGTCTTTTCCTGTCTATACGGGATTTTCTAATGTAGGTAAAGACGGAATTGTCGGTAACTACGCAACCACTGGTTACGAAGGAGGTCATGCTGTACAAATCGTTGGGTTTTTGTCGAATAGTGAACTCTCAACTGCGGGGCAAAAAGTGAATGTTGGTGGCGGTGGTTATTTTATTGTTAAGAACTCTTGGGGGTGTAATAAGGGTGATGGCGGGTATTATTACATTCCAGCCGATTATGTTGCAGGCTATTTTTATAGATTAAGTGTGCTTGAATTTGATTCCCGCCGCTCGAGTCAATGGAATAGTGCCCAACAAAACCCAGGTGGTGCTCCAACAATCAACACTGCAAATATCACAGCCAATTTACGAGCCAGCAAAGATTTAGCAGATAGTTTTACCATCAGGCATCCGTATGCAAAGCAAGTTAGCTTAACAGTCACTTCTGATAAGGATGGGAAACTCTTTGAAGGAGGATGGAATACGCAAAATGCCACGGTTCTTGCAAGGCAAACTCTTCCAGTTGTTTTTACAAGCCTAGGAGTACGAACCATTAGTCTGGTGGCAAAAAATGCTGCCTTTGAGGCTCGAGCCAGTTTTACTGTCAGTGTTTTTAATTCAAATCCGAATATTCGATTGTTATACAATGGCAATCCAAATCAAGGCGAGAATTTTGTGCTCAATGCCATCATTTCAGATGATAACGAACCAGAGGGAACAACGCTTTGTGCGAATGCTACGTGGTCTGTAAGCGCACCAGATACCCTGAATACCAATACGGGTTGCTTGGTGCAAGTTAAATTTGGTACCACAGGTTCTCGGCAGGTTTCGGTTGTCACCAGAGATAGCGAAGGATTACCTTCACCAGTTAAAGTGGAGACTTTTCAAGTTTCGCCGCCACTGGCAAATCCTTATCCACGCATACTAGCTTCAGGTGTTTACTCACGAGAAGTAAGCGGAATTTGCCGCGATATTGCCGTCAGCAGCGGAAATCGTATTGACTTACGAGAATCGGGTTGTGGCGGAGCAGCCCAGCGTTTTTCGGCACAAGTGCAAGTCGAAAATCCGAGTGGAGAAAACCTAACATATGACTGGAAATTGTTTGTTCCAAACATAGACAGTGAGAGTGTCTTGATTGGTGGAAACACCAGTACTTTACCGTTATCGTTTAATAATAATGGAGAAGTTTATACTGTACCGTGTCGTGTGGAACTGACGGTTGGTGCTCCTGATCCTAGCCGTAGCAAAACCCAAACCGTTTGGATAGGTTCGTGCACATATCGAAACTTCGGACCAAACTAAACACTGAACTGATTTTAGCTATAAATGACTCGAGGTATTAAAGTTCCCTTGAGTCATTCATGGTTTCGAGCCACCTGCTAGAATACATTGTGCATAAGAAAACCTTGACCAAACCCGACGGACGCGCTTTGCATCTGTACTCGAGCCATCCCATACCAGATGGCATTGTTGCGCCTAGTCCTGGTGCTGACCCGATTGTTGGTAATCCGCATATGCGCTGGCATCCGCTTCGAGGCGAATGGATTACGTTTGCAGCGCATCGGCAGAGTCGTCCGTTTTTGCCACCCCCTGATTATAACCCACTTGCCCCAATGACCAATCCAGAAGTGCCCACCGAATTGCCCGTTGGTGAGTACGATATCGCTGTGTTCGATAATCGCTTTCCCAGTCTCGAGGTGGATGCTCACGACCCACCAATGGCATTGGATGCTGGGCTTGTACCCACCACGGCTGGTATTGGTAAATGCGAAGTGGTGGTGTTTGATAAGGATGCCACCAGTAGCCTTGGGCGTTTGCCTTTAGCGCAAATCGAATTGCTGCTCGAGGTTTGGACAGATCGATACCGTGAAATTGGTTTGCTCGAGCAAATTAAGTACATCATGCCTTTCGAGAATCGTGGTGTCGAAATGGGCGTGACACTGCATCATCCACATGGGCAGATTTACGCTTACGATCATATTCCACCAGTTCCAGCCAAAGAACTCGAGTTGCAAAAGGTGCATTATGCAAAAACAGGTAAAGGTTTACTCGAGGAAGTTATTCAAGCTGAAATCGAAGCTGATACTCGAATCGTAGTCAAAACTGAAACAGTGATTGCCTTTATTCCTGCTTTCTCGAGGTACCCATTTGAAACGTGGATTGCGCCAATTGCGCCTAAACCCAGTTTACTCGAGTTATCCGATGCTGAACGCAAGGATTTGGCTTTGGTCTTAAAAACGTTGTTACTGAAATTCGATCATATGTTTGATAATCGCCCGATTTTTCCGTACTTAATGGTTATGCACCAAGCTCCAACCGATGGATTACCGCACCCAGAAGCGCATTTGCATCTCGAGTTTTACCCTCCTTACCGCACCAAGGATAAACTCAAGTACTTGGCGGGTACAGAACTTGGTGCTGGTTTGGTAGCAATGGATGTATTGCCTGAGCAAAAAGCTCCTGAGCTACGAGCTGTGGATGTGGCACACTTGATAAAATAATTTTTTCGACTGCAATAAAGCCGTTAAGTAGAGTGGTTTTAATGCACTAAAGCTCGAGGAGTAGACTATGAAGCTGGAGTTTGTTACTTTTCAACACTCGAGCCTTGAACATCACCAAGCTCGAGTCGATTTGACTAATATGATGTACAAGAATCATGTTTACACTGCCGAGCAGAGTTTGGCGGAAATGGCTGGTTTCATACCGAATGAGCAATCTTTGATGGAATTGGTTTTTCATGACGGTCGCTGCGTAGCTGCATTTGAAGCAAATCCGTTTCAATCAGATTTGGCTGGGCAGGCATTTTTTCTAGACATTATTGTGCATCCCGAGTTTGTTCGGCAAGGCATTGGTACACAGGCAGTTCAGCGCATCGAGCAGCATTGCGCCAAATGGGATGGATTGCTCGAGGTGCAAATTCGTGAGGATTGGCAAGCCCACCTCGAGTTTTATGGTGACAATGGTTTTATTCTGGAACCTGCATTTTTGTGGTTTGCTTTCGAGCTCCAAATAGAGGTTCTGTCAGGTAGTTTTGGGCTTGCGAATGATCTATACTTGCAAACTTGGGCTGAGTTTCAAGATACCATTGTTCATCGCACTGAAATTCTCGAGTTTCGTAATTCACTGGCAATGGAGTTTGCTCCGTCTATGCCAACGAAGATTCTAAGTCAACAGTACTTTGATACAGAAGTACTTGGTGCGTTTGCTTTTAACCCAGAGTTTTTCTGGGTTGCTTTGTATAACAATAAAATTGTTGGTACATTACTTTGCACTGGCTATACCGATGATCCCACTTTTTTCTTTGAGTTTGGAGGAATCGCTGTTGAGCACAGACGTTCTGGTTTGGCAATTGCTTTGATTATTCGAGCGATGGGCACTGCTAAACAGCACGGTTTTCAATTGATTGAAGCACACGTAGACCCAAAGAATATTGGTGCGGCTCGGCTGCTCGAGAAACTTGGTTTTACCAGACGACCTGGCTATATGTTGGCACGAAAGAAACTATGAAAACCGCTTTATTTATTGTCTTGGCACTTTTTTCAAGTTTTGCATTCTCGAACGCTTTGAACATTGTGCAAAAACCGATTTCGTTTTCGGCTCAGCGTCGGGCTTTAACGCTCGAGTACATCAAACAGCATTACGACCCTAATGCCTCGAGTATTGCAATTCAACCTGTGATGGTTGTAACGCATTGGACTGCTACAACCAGTTTGCAAGGTACATGGAATGGTTTTAATAATGAAATTTTATCGGGTAGAGCCGATATTGCTAGGGGCGGCAGGGTCAATACCTCAGCCCATTATCTGATAGACCGTGATGGCACGATTTACCAACTGATGCCTGAAAATATGATGGCTCGGCATACGATTGGTTTGAATCGACGGGCTATTGGTATTGAAAATATTGGCTCGAGAACAGCGCCTTTAACCAAGGCACAACTCGAGGCTAACGCGTTTTTGATTGCTGATATTGCGAAGCGTTTCCCAATTCAATATGTGATTGGGCATCTCGAGTACGGGCGTTTTCGGCGGTCAGCCCTTTGGGAAGAAAAAGATCAAACGTATTTTACAGTCAAGGACGACCCAGGCACCGATTTTATGGTTAAGCTGCGCTTGAGATTAAGGCTTATGGGTTTAAAATTTCTCGAGAAACCAAGTTGAGGATGAGCAAAAGTATTAAGCTTCCCACATTTTTTTCACTTTAGGCTGCTGCGGTGGTTTACTCGGATTTCTCGAGGCTCAGCATTTTGGCGTACAGCGCTTCTTGTCAGTCAAGGCGTAAACTGTTTTGGTGCAAACCTCGAGTGTAAAATTAGCAGCTGCTTCTGGGACAACTATTGTGGCTGTGATGACGGCTAGTCATTTTATCAATGATAATTTCACCAGTTTATTAACGCCTTTGCAACCTGCGTTAACCGAAAAATTTAATGTCACACTTGGCGATACTGGTACACTGATTGCCATTCTTTCGTTTGTCGGTAGTGTTTCGCAACCACTTTTTGGTGCACTTGGTGATCGTGTGGATCGTAGGTGGTTAGCCGCTGCGGGTCCGATTTTAGCGGCTTTAGGTATGACACTGATTGGTTATGCACCTAGTTTTTTTCTTGTGGCAGTGCTGATTGTACTCGGTGGTATTGGTAGTGCAGTTTTTCATCCAAGTGGTGCGGCATATGTCGCTCAGAACAGTCAGCTCGAGAGGCGTGGTTTGTATGCCAGTTTATTTAGTGCTGGTGGTACTGCTGGTTTAGCCCTTGGTCCACTGACTGCGACGGCGTTGGGTCTGCATGGCATTGTTTGGTTGATGCCATTGGGCATTGCAATGGGTGTGGTGTCGTATATCTTGACACCCAGTAGCCGAGTCTCGAGTAAACCAATTGCCTTGCGTGATTATCTCGAGTTATTTCAAGGTCCGATTCGTAATTTGTGGGCAATGGGTGTGTTGCGTTCGCTCAGTACTGTGACGTATGCCAGTTTGTTACCGTTTGTATTAAAAGATAAAGAATCAGATTGGGTGATTGCAGGTTCTTTGTTTATGCTTTCGATTGCCAGTGCAATTGGTGGTATTGCTGGTGGGCAAATTTCGGATAAAATCGGACGTACCACGGTGCTACGCTCGAGTGTGCTTCTATTGATTCCTTTATTTGTGGTGCTGGTATTTGTCAGTCCCTCGAGTATTGGTATTGTGCCATTTTACATATTGTGTTTTGCCACAGGTGGCTTAGCTAATGCCACTATCCCAGTGGCTGTGGTGGCAGCTCAGGAGTTTGCACCTGGTAAAACAGCCACCACCAGTGCTTTGATGATGGGTTTTAGCTGGGGTACGGCTGGGGTGTTGTATAAACTTGTGGCAGAGTTTGCCGAGATCACTACGCCTCAGATTGCCATGCTTTTAACCATCGCTTTATTGATTCCAGCTTGGTTGATTACCTTAAAACTACCTGAACCACCTCGAGCAACCTTTTAAGTTATTTGTTTAGTTCTGGGTGCAAGGCTTTGCTTAACTCGAGCACAGCTTTACCGACCCTAGGCGAAAATCCGAGTAAGTAATTGCCTTCGTATGCCAAAATATTTTTGTTGCGTCCTGCGTTGGTATTGGCTAATCCTGGGAGTTTGAGGATGCCATCTATACCACCAACACCTGTTAAACCCAAATTGGTCATCAGTATCACATCAGGGTTGCTGGTCAGTGCGATTTCTTGTGAGAGTGGTGCGTACCCTGTATAACTTTGCATCGGGTTGATGCCACCTGCTAATTTGATGATTGCATCTGCGGCTGTATCGCGTCCTGAGACTGTAATTTTGCCATTTGAGCCACTGTACAAAAACATCACTTTGGGGCGGGTACGAATACTCGAGTAGACGCTTTTAGCGATAGCAATATCTTTTTTGAAAGACCGAATTATATCTTCGCCTTGGTTTTGCAAAGATAATGCTTGGGCAACGTAGCGGATTTTATTTTCAGCATTTTCGAGGCTGTCTTTAGCACTGATGACCACAGTTGGTACATTTAATTTGCGTAAAGCTTTGATGGTATCTGGTAGGGCAGTGTCTAGGGTTAAAACCAAACTTGGTTTAGCGTTTATCACAGCTTCAACTGTGACGCTGCGGGCTGAAGGTAATTGCAACAGTTTTTGTGCCTCGAGTGGGTAATTGCTGGTGGCATCCACAGCGATTAAGCGCTTTTCGGCTTTTAAAGCATAGACAATTTCGGTCAGGCTCGAGCCAAGGGTGACAATGCGTGAGCTATCTTTAATTTCGATACGTTCGCCTGTGCTATCGGTGACGATGGCAGGGCTATTGGCTGCTTGCACAGCAATTAGACTCGAGACGAATAGGGCTAGTATGGCGGCATTTCTTTTCACAGTTGTAGGATACTTGAGTTCTTTTGTCAAGTAAAGAAGTGAACGCTTGTTTGCACAGTAACAACAGCAATTTGTTAGCCTCTGGAAAGATGCGAGTTCTTTTTATTGGTGATATCTTCGGCAAACCTGGGCGGTTGTTGGTCTCGAGCCATTTGCCGCGTATCAAATCACAGTTTGATTTTATTATTGCCAATGGCGAAAATGCGGCTGGTGGACATGGTATCAATAAAGATTCTTTTGATGCTTTGATCAAAGCTGGGGTGCATTGTGTAACACTGGGTAATCATGCTTGGGATAACAAAGAGGTTTTGCAACTCACCGACGATCCAAGATTGATTCGTCCGCTCAATGCCTCTAAAGAAGCTGCTGGGCGAGGGTATGGCACATTTACAGTGGGTGCTGAAAAAATTACAGTGGTCAATTTATTGGGGCGGGTTTTTATGCAGCCTTCGGATAATCCTTACGATGCCTTAGAAGCTGTGCTCGAGACCACTGATGCACCTGTATTTGTGGATTTTCACGCCGAAGCAACCTCAGAAAAAACTTGTTTTGCCTACCATTTTGATGGCAGAATTGCAGCTTGTATTGGTACACACACGCATGTTGCCACAGCTGATACCCGTATATTACCAAACGGCACGTTGTTCCAATGTGATGTCGGTATGACAGGTGTGTTGCACTCGAGTATTGGTATGGGTTTAGAAGCCAGTACCTATAAATTACGCACAGGTTTACCAATGAAAGTCGAAGTTGCCCAGGGTGCAGTGCAACTATCGGCAGTGGCATTTGATCTTGTGGATGGCAAAGTGACTCGGGCTGTGCGGTACTCTTTTCTCGAGACAGATGAAGCAGGTAAGTACGAAGGTGAGGTAAAAGTATGACTTCGGCAGATTTATTTGCAGATGCAGTTGCTCCTCGAGATGCGTTATCACGCGATGTGGATTTGCTAGGGCGTTGCCTTGGGGCGGTTTTAATCGAACAACAAGGACAAGAATTTTTTGATCTTGAAGAAGAGGTTCGTGAACTCACCAAACGTGCTCGAGCTGGAGATTTAGCTGCACCTGAGCGTTTAATGAAAATCGCAGCTGACATTGGTTTATCCGATGCCGAAGCTTTAATTCGGGCTTTTACGCAATACTTTCATTTAACCAACCTCGCCGAGGAACGCCACCGTGTGCGTTGGCGTGACACCCGTAGCTCGCAACTCGAGCCGCGCAAACAAAGCCTGCACGATGCAATACGGCAACTTAAAAATCATGGCATGAATGCTTTACAAGTGCTTCAATTACTCGAGCGCATCGAATTGGGTAGCACGTTCACAGCTCATCCAACCGAATTGCGGCGGCGTACAGTGCGGGCGCATCTCGAGCATATTTCTGAAGAACTCAGTTACTTAGAATCTGAATCTGATCGGGCAGCCGCTTTAGAGCGTGTGATGGCTCGAGTCGAGGTGTTGTGGGGTACGCTTGAGTTACAAGCCCGTAACCCAACTGTGCATGACGAAGTGGTTAATGGTTTACACTATTTTACTTCGATTGCTACGGCATTACCTGCTTTACAAGCCGATTTACAAACAGCCATGCAGCTCGAGTTTGGGGCTGGTCAACCCGAAGTGCTGTTACCATTAAAATTTTATAGTTGGATTGGTGGCGACCGCGACGGCAATCCCTTTGTGACACCAGAAGTGACTGCTGAAACACTCGAGTACCATGAAACCTCGGCTCGGGAAGCTTTGCGTAGCGATGTTAAACAATTGTTTGCGGTCTTGTCGCAACACCGCGAACGTGTGCATGTGCATTTAGATTCGACCGCCCCAGAACCGTGGCGGGCAGAACTCGAGGCATTATATATTCGTTTAAAAACCGAAAGTGTGGATGCTGTACCGATTTTATTATCAGTGCGTGATTCCTTAGTTGCTGCTGGGCAAGACCGAGCCGCTAAAGTATTTGTTGAACCTGTTTTGGTACGGGCACAAATGTTTGGTACGCATTTAGTGGCACTAGATATCCGCGAATTCTCGGGCAAACTCGAGATTGCAGTGGCTCAACTTTTACAATTGGGTGGTGTGACCAGCGATTACTTAACTTTAGCTGAACCTGAACGTATGGCATTACTCGAGCACGAACTGGCTACCCGCCGTCCGCTTTTACCAATTGGTGAACCCATCTCCGAGGAATTGCGAGCTGTCCTCGAGCCTTTACGGGTGATGCGAGCCAAACTCGAGACCAACCCTAATGCCTTTGGGCGCTATGTGATTTCGCATGGCGAAGCAGCCTCAGATGTGCTGGAAGCCTTGATTCTTGGGCGCGAAGCAGGTTTCTTGACCCTTGATGTCTCACCGCTTTTTGAAACACCTCACGATCTCGAAAATTGCCCAGAGGTAATGAAAACTTTACTCGAGTCTACAGTTTATCGGGCTTACCTTGGTATGCGTGTGCAAGAAGTGATGCTTGGCTACTCGGACAGCAACAAAGAAGCGGGTTTCTTAGCAGCAAACTGGGCACTGTACAAAGCCCAAGAAAGCCTTGCCAAATTATTCACGGCTGCCGCTGTACCATATCGTTTCTTTCATGGGCGCGGCACAAGTATCGGGCGTGGCGGTGGACCAGCAGCTCGAGGCATCATGGCGCAGCCTCCAGGCACCATTGGGGCTGGTTTGCGTTTAACCGAACAAGGCGAAGCCCTCGCTGACCGTTATGCCAGCCCAGAAATGGCAAAGCGTAACCTTGAGCAACTTCTATACGCCATTATTGTTGCGGCTGCCCAAAACGAACAACCTGTACCACTCGAATGGCGCGAAGCTTTGGATGCCGCTGCCACTGCCTCGAGCCAAAAATACCAAGCACTGGTCTTCCATAAAGATTTTCTTGAATTTTTTGAAGCGGCTACACCGATTAACGAAATTGCCAGTTTACGCATTGCTAGCCGCCCTGTGCGTCGCCCTGGTAAACCAACCCTCGATAATTTACGAGCGATTCCTTGGGTGATGAGTTGGACTCAAAACCGCGCCACCGTTCCAGGTTGGTACGGAATTGGCACTGGTTTAGCAGTACTCGAGCAAATCGAAGTTGGATTAAGTGCCAAACTTTACAAAGAGTGGGCTTTTTTTCGCAGCTTACTGGATAATGCCCAAATGAGTTTAGCTAAGTCCGATATGGGTATTTTTGCTCGGTACGCAGCTCTATCGGATCAAATAAACCTTCGAGATGCAATTATGAGCGAATACCAACAAGCTGTCAAATTGGTTCGAGCTGCCATTGGCACAGATTTACTCGAGTCAGAGCCGCGCTTAAAACGCAGTATCGAAGTGCGTAACCCTTATGTAGACCCAATTCATATCGTGCAAGTCGAACTCTTACGCCGATACCGTTCCACCCCAACTGAAGCGGCTGAACGTGTCACCCTCGAGCGAGCATTGCTGCTGAGTATTCAAGGAATTGCAGCAGGTTTAAGAAATACAGGCTAAGAAAATAAGGCACGTTCAAAAAACCAGAATAAACCTGCACAGACTGCAAAAAACGAGATACTCTGCCGAACTCGAGCTTCCCACGAAATGCGTTTAAGCAGTTGTAACAAAGCAAAAGCGGGTATCACTACAGCTAACTGTCCAATTTCCACACCAAGGTTAAAACCAAACAAAGACAATGCCACATTGGTTTGTGGTAAACCAATATCCTCGAGTACACCAGCAAACTCTAAGCCATGAATTAAACCAAAAGCAAAAGTTAACCCCCAACGGCTGCGGGTCAGTGCGGTTGTGTCTTTACGCAATAAATTCTCGGCAGCAACAAAAGCAATGGTAAGTGCAATGCCGCTTTCGACAAATCTCGAGGGTAAATGCACAATGTTTAAAGCGGCTAAGGATAAACTGATGGAGTGTGCCACGGTGAAGGCCGTAATCACTTTAAGTAAATAGGGTAATCCGCCACCCAGCATCAGTAAGGTTAGAACAAACAACAAATGATCGTAGCCTGTCAGAATATGTTCAATACCAAGTTTGATAAAGCCAAAAAAATCGG
The DNA here is from genome assembly GCA_013298595.1 of Deinococcales bacterium. Taxonomy (GTDB): domain Bacteria; phylum Deinococcota; class Deinococci; order Deinococcales; family JAAFIG01; genus JAAFIG01. The sequence goes on from JAAFIG010000020.1 coordinate 48,399, forward strand.
TGGAATCTGTTTTTTCGGCAAGCGCAAATTCGCGGCTATCAGGGCGAAAAACAATTTCTCGAGCTTCGCCGTTATACAGTAAAGTAGCGACACAACTGGCAGTCGAGACACCTTCAACAAATAAATTGTAATTGATACGAAAATCTTTTGTGTCACCCAGTAATGCAAATGTCAGTACCACGGTACTATGGGTATTGGCTTTTGGTCCAAGATTTTTTTGTGGAGCAGACTCGAGCCTAAAATTGGCACTTTGTGCGCTCGAGAAGACCTGAATTTTTTGTTTAAAAAAAACTTGTAAAGCAGCGTTTTGACTTTCGACTTCTTGGCTCGAGAGCACTCCGTTTTTATCTGTGTCAAATTGTTCGGTTAAACGTGTAGGAAAGGTCAGTGTCAGTTGTGCACTTTTTCCCCCAAGCACTATTTCGGCGGCACTTAAATCCGACCAGTGAGCAAAAACGTTATTGCTTATTAAAAAGAAAAATAGAATTAAAAGCTTTTTCATAATATTCCCCTGTCTTAATTTGTGTTGTTCTCGAGCTGAGAAATACGCTCGAGCGTTGGATTGATTTTCTTGGCTTTAGCAAACCAAGCATCGGCTTCTTGTTTGTTCCCTAATGCAATTTCGATTTGCCCTATACGCTGCATCAGCGCAGCATCTTGAACACCAAAACGCAGAGCACGTTGCAGTGTGGCTCGAGCTGCCAGTGCATTACCAGCCTCGAGTTGCGCCCATGCCAAGACATACAAGGTTTGGCTGTCCGAACGAATGGTGCTTTCATGGGTAGCAAGTTTTAAAGCTTCTGCTATCTCAGATTTTTGCCCAGCTTCAAGGAGCAACGCTGCTAATTCTCGAGCGTGTCCAAAAGCACCAGTTTTTAATTCTGCCCGCAATGAATCCTTAGCTTGTTGCCATAACGCACGGTCTTCTTGCCCGCGTAAGCGTTTGACTCGAGCCATGCCTCGTAAGGCAGCATGATTAAAAACAGTGATGGTTTTTTGCGAATCTTGCTCGAGTTGCTGGTATAAAGTCATGGCCGCATCGAAATTACCTAGTTGAACTTGTGTATCGGCTAAAAGCAAAATAGCTTGTGAATCATTAGGAACAATGCGGATAGCTTCAAGTAGCAAATCTCGCGCTAAAGGCAATTGCCCATTTCGCAAATACCAACGGGCTAAATAGGTTCTGGCTCGAGCTGAACCGACGAGGTCATCGGCTTCTTCGAGTTGTAAGGCTGCTTCGTAGTCGGTTTTAGCGTCTAAACCTTGGGCTTCATGAACCAATCCAGCTAGCAGTACATGCCCCATCGAAGGCGCACCTTGCATCAGAATTTGTACGTTCTTAGCCGCAGCAGGAACATGACCTAAAGCCAAATCTATTGTGGTTTGTAAAGACAGCACAGCAGCGCTTTGTGGTGTGATTTTCTTAATCCGCTCGAGTAAAGCTTGGGCTTGTGTAAATTGATGCTGTGCTAAAGCCACTTCTGCCAGTACCAATAAAGCACCGGCATTGAGTATCGGTAACGCTACTAAACTGCGTTCAGCTGAATTTTGTGCCAACAAATACCAACTGGCTTCTCCAGAAACTCGAGCGCGTTGCAGATATGTAGCAGCCAGTGCTGCACGGTCTAAACCATCGTTAGGATTGCGCTGAATGCGGGTTAAATAAAAAGCAATTTCTTGCTGATACAACCCCGACCTCGATTTGGCTCGAGACTCAAGCAAATGATTAAATCGGTACTGCAACGCTTGAGGTAAAGCCTGTCTGGAATTCATCCATAAAAATACAGCTAGAAAAAGGAAAATCGGAATTAGCAAAAAGCGTTTATCGTAACGAATCATCATAGTGCAACCTCGAGTCTGGGCGTAGCGCACTACGCCCAGACGAATAAGAAGTTTTAGTTAGGTTCGGCTAAGAATGGGAAATTCTCGAGCAATGGTTTATGTTTTGTCCCACCAGCATTTGGATCATCAAAGGAAACATTATCGCCTTCTGGGTATACGTTTGAGAATTTGTGATTGGATGACATTTGGAAATACTTTGCTTTTGTTTTAGTCAAAAGCTGCAAGAAATTGCGACATCCAATTTATCGAACAGCCACGTATACCTTTGTAGGAAGTACTTCCAAATCTTTCGCAGCTTGAGATGACATGGATCTCGAGCCAACTCTTGAGGTCACTATGAATGTGGATAAAGTCTCGACACGACGTAATTTCTTAAAAGTATTGGGTGTGGCTGGGGTAAGTGCTGGTTTGGTTGGGCATTTAGGGGATGTAGCGCTTGCACAAAGTAACAGTGGCATCACCGATGTTGATATTTTGCAACTAGCTTTAACTGCTGAGTACTTAGCGACTGATGTATACCAAAAGGCACTGATGGCGAAATTCCCAGGAGGTATTAAAGACTATCTCGAGGAAGCTTTAGCACAAGAAGAAACACATGTAAAAGCTTTAACCGACACAATTAAAGCTTTTAAAGCAATGCCTGTTGCTCGACCCAAATTTACTTATGGTGGTTTGCAATTTGTTGAAGCAAACCAAATGAAGATTCTCGAAACGATGATTGCTCTTGAAACTGCATTCACAGGCGCGTATCTTGGCGCAATTCCATTGATTCAAAATAAAGATGTTTTATCGGCTGCGGCTGCGATTGCAATGAACGAAGAAAGCCATTTGGCTACGTTGCGTGGCGGCTTAATTGCTTTGGGCGGTATGGTGAGTGGTAGACAAGTACCAAACGGACGTGCTTTTGGTCTGGCGATTACACCTGCTCAAGCTACTGCTGCTGTAACAAGTTTCATTGCTAAGTAAATTACACTGCCAACTTTAGAGTGGAACCTCCTATATCTGCTCTAAAGCAATCCTTTGAACAAACCGAATTTTTTCGGTTTGTTTATTTTGCTAAAAAATACTCTGGTAAAAGAAGAAATTTATTTTTACTAAGTACTTGACAAATCCTAGAAAATATGTGTAAATACACCTATGGCAATTGAAATCCCAATTCAAATGCGCCAAGCCGTCCAACGCAACTCGAGTCGTTGTGCTGCCACAAATATACGCAAAGCCAGTCGAGCTATCAGCCAATTTTACGACCATGCCCTCGAGCCAAGCGGCTTGAAATCCACGCAATTCACCATGCTTGTTGCGGTTGCTTGTCATGCCCCAATCGCACTGACCTTGTTGGCAGAACGTATGGTCATGGATCGCACAACACTAACCCGAGATTTACAACGCCTTGAGGAACAAGGTTTACTCGAGATCAGCCCAGGAACAGATCGGCGCTCGAGAATTATTGAATTAACCAAAGCAGGACAAACAGCTTTATTGGCAGCTGTACCACTAAGAGCCAAAGCCCAAGCTCATATTGTTGAACACATCGGCGAGGAACGTTTAAGTAGCTTGCTCGAGATCATCGAAGAAGTGGTAGTGGCTGTGAAATCTGATTAAATTTTTTTATAGATAAATGTGTATATACACATAAATAAAATAAACTCGTAAATATCAAAACCTATAACCCGAAATTAGAAATCTCTATGTGTAAACAACACTTTGAATGACACATCAAATCGAACCTATCGTAACTTACAAGGAGGGGTATGAAATCCTAACCAAATCTCGAGACAACCAAGGTATTTCAGCTACTCGTTAAGAAACGCAGTCAAAGGAAAATTATGAAAAATACAAATGTACAAATTATTAAACCTGAAGTCTCGAGACGCGATGCTCTGCGCTTACTTGGTATGGGCGGACTAGCCCTTGGTGGATTATCTGCACTCAGCCCAAATACCCTTGGACAAAGTGCCACAACGCCAGCCGAAACCACAGGGCATTATCGTGTCAAAATTGGTGATTTTGAATTATTTGTCATTTACGAAGGCACAATCACTTTTCCTATCCAAGCTTACGGCATCAATGTACCTGTTGCCCGTATCGGACAATTATTAACCGATAATTTTCTGGCAGCAGGAGCAACTGTCAGCCAACCAATCAATTGTTTAGTGATTAAAACACCGCAAGGCAATGTCCTTGTGGATGCTGGAACAGGTGGCAAAGCAGGCGTAGCCGATGGCGGACGACTGATTGGTAATCTCGCAGCTATTGGTATCAAACCGAGCGATATTAACTATGTCATCATGACGCATTTACACCCAGACCACATTGGTGGACTCTTTGAAGGTGGGGCTGCCACTTTTTCTAATCAACTTATTTTTAAGTACGCTGAACATGTCATCACCAAACGCGAATGGGATACCATCGATAACCCAAGCCCAGGAGCACAAGCCAGACCAGCTGCCATCCAACCATTCTTTACTACCGTATTACAATCTGCTAAAGCAGCCTTGACCAACAAAATCCGATTTGTACAAGCAGGTGACCAAATCATCCCAGGTATAGAAATCATCAGCACACCAGGGCATACCGCAGGGCATATCTCGGTCAGAATAAGCTCGGGTAACCAAGAACTGATTCATCTTGTAGATTCTGTCACCCATCATGTCCTAGGATTTGCCCAAGATTTACGTCTTCTATTTGACGAAGACGCACCTACAGCCGCTGCCACTCGAGCCAAAATCCTTGACCGAGTTGCCACTGACCGCAGCTTAGTGATGGGTTATCACTTTCCGTGGCCCGGACTCGCTCACATCCGCAAAATCGCCACAGGTTACGAGTGGGTACCCACTGCTTGGGACTGGGCAGCCCAAACAAAATAAATAATTACGCGGATCAAAAAATTCAATTCACCAAGGAGAAAATTATGAATATTCCAACTTTAAAAATGCAGTACGGCACCACCTATGGCAACATTCAAAAAGCCCTCGAGAAATTTAATACCAGCACCGCCCAAATCGAATTTGCAGATGGTGGCAGTGCAAATTGGCTGATTGCACACATGATCGCCTCGAGACAAACACCAATCTTGTTATCAGGTGGTAAAACTATTTGGGAAACCCCAAAACTCCAACGCTGGGGACGCAATGCTGTCGCCCTCAGCAAAGATGAAACCCTTGATTTCGAGCAATTAAAAACCGATTTAACCACCTCGCAAGAAGCCTTGATGACCTACCTCTCGAGCTTGAACGAAGCCGATTTAGCCAAAGAAACACCACTTGGAACGGTTGGTGGAATGCTGGCATTTTTATTGATTCACGAAGCACAACACGTTGGGCAATTGCTATCGTTACCAAGATTGCTGAAACTTTTATAAGCTCGAGACATAAGAATCCCCGCCGTCATTCGCGGGGATTCTTACTGCCCAAAACCTCAAAGATGCGCTCGAGAAAATCCGATACTTTGACAAACAAGGATAGAACTCGAGTTCTATTCTTGTTTAAAGGAATAGCCTAGAAATCTGTTAACCACACAAAAACCACAAGATTCGTAAAAATCACGATTTTTTATACCAGCAAAGACTTCTGCGGTTTGCGCTCCTAAAACCTGTAAGCGCCTGAATCCCTCGAGAATAACAGCCCTTCCCAAACCTTGCCGCCTAAACGCTGCTTGAGTTCCTACAGGTTCAAAATAACCAACACCACCAGAAAGCCAAATAACACAAAAGGAAGCCAATTCGTTTTCTGGTGTTGAAACCACCAAATCAAGTTCGGGGTTATACCCAAACATCGAGCGAACTCGAGCATACCGTTGTAACGTAAATTTTGTTGAATTAAACGCGTCCTGGTGAGTATTGACTCGTTTTTCAAATTCAGTCTCGAGAACATGACGTGCTTGGAAACCTGATGGCAATTCTACGGTTGGAATTTTTGTTGTTAAGTCAAAATGAAAAAGAAAATTTTCGTCATTGTTTGGTGTAAATCCACTTGACTCGAGAACCCGAATCAACCTTGAATTCTCAGCAAAGCAGTCTGTAAATATTTCTGTTGAACAAGCACTTTTTGCCCAATCAACAATTTCTCGAGCAAGGTTGTCAAAGTCGGCATCATTCAGATTTGGATGCGACTGAATTTCAAAGTGTCCAGCAATCAGCCAACCTAAACCAATCAGTTTTTCTGATTCAAACCATAAGTGAAGCAGGTGTTGTTCGAGTTCATTACGCCCGAAGCGCCACCAAACATCACCAGCGTGAAGAAAGCCTCGGTTGTTACTAACCAAATCTCGAGCTTGATCAAAAAATGCAGTGATGCTCGGTAAATCAGTAATTCCAATAAAATCCCTGCTTGATACGGTCATACTCGAGTTTAAAGCGTGCAAGATGACTCGAGTATTGGCACAATAGCTTAGGCGACTTCAAAGTATTTTTGGAAGTAGTGGCTCGAGATAAGAAAGCATGAGAATCAAAAGCTTTTTAAGGTTTTAGTTCACATAGTGTTACTATCGTATAATCAGATCATGTACATAGACGAATTGCACATTGAGAATTTTAGATGTTTTGCTAAACAGACTGTGCGGTTCATGCACCCCGATTCACCTCGAGCCGAAGGGGTAAGATTTCCGAATGTTAATGTTGTGCTTGGTGCGAATGGCGTGGGCAAGACGACATTGCTTAGAGCGGCAGCTTTGGCAACATTAAACCCAATGATGGGACAATCTGGGTTTCGACCATATACATTAATACGTCGAATTCAAAAAGGAGAAGAAAAATACTATAAACCAATACGTGAAAGAAAAACGTTATTTAATAGTTCTCTTATGCTTCATAAAGAAGTATCTTTTGATGGTGCCACTTATATTGATAATTTGAAATCTAAATTTGCAATCCGTGAGGGTCATCAAGAAGAATTTATTAGCCCAATAGATGTAACTCCATCTTTATATATTTTCAATAATCAAGTGGACTCATCATATATAATGCAGTACGCTTTTTTTGCTGTTTCCTATGGTGCAATGCGTCGAGTAGAGCGCCTTCCGAGCTATGAACTCGAGGATCAAAATAAACAATATTCTTATCGTTACTCGAGAATGGCGAATCTTTTTGATAGTCGAGTTGTTTTAACGCCACTTGTCACTTGGCTTCCGCAACTCCCGAAACGTGAGAAAAAACAAATTCTCGAGATTTTTTCTTCACTCATGCCCGCAAAACTCGAGTTCAGCGATTCTATTGATGGACGCGAATTCAACTTTTATCACAATAAAATCCTTGTTCCGTTTGATGCGCTTGCTGATGGACACCGCAGTTATATTGGTTGGATTTCGGATTTGCTTTATCATTTACATCGGGCGAATCCTAAGAATATTTTGGATGTTCACGGTGTGGTGCTAGTGGATGAAGTGGATTTACTGGCGCATCCAACTTGGCAACGTACGCTTGTACCAACTCTTTCTAAAACCTTTCCTAAATTGCAGTTTATCCTCACAACGCACAGCCCAATTGTGGCTGCTAGTGTTGAGATGGCAAATCTTTTTATTCTCGAGCCAGCCCGTAATGGCACAGCAAAATTAACTCGCCCAGATGCCGAGGTCTATGGTTTGAATGCCCAGCAAGTGCTGCATGAGGTTTTTGGAATGGATAGCACTCGAGCTGAGGGTTTTGATAAGTATTTGCGTTCTTTGATGAAAAAAAGTCGTACTGGGGACAGGGTAGCGGCTCGGGCTTTAACGCAAGGCTTGGCGTTTGGAGCTGGTGAACCTTTGATGCTTGAGGATGATTCAGAATTGGCAGGTATTCAAAAAGCAGCTCAGGAATTGCTCGAGAAGGCATGATTCGGATTTGTTTACCAAGTGGGAAGTCACTCGAGGATGTGATAGACGAGTTTAACCCAAGTTGGCGTGCTGATAATGTTGTTTGGGATGGTGCCAGTAGCCCGTGGTCTGATATTAAAGAGGTTTTTGCGTCTTTGCAGGGTTGTAAGTGTGCCTACTGTGAACGTGTTTTGCAGGGTACGCCCTCTGAGAATAAGGTCGAATCAGACATTGAGCATTTTCGTCCAAAGAAAAAAACAGTTGTAGGACGTGGTGAAATACCAGCTAAATCGGGTCGAGCAGATGGTTATGCTTGGTTAGCAACTAATGTCGCAAATTATTTGTTGTCTTGTAAAACCTGTAATTCGAGTTTGAAGAAAAATTTCTTTCCAATTTCTGGTTCGGTGGGTTTGAAGAATCAATCTGTGCCTAAGTTGAATGCTCGAGAAAAACCAGTGTTACTGTATCCGATTGGTGAATTCGATACTGACCCAGAGGATTTGATTGACTGGGAAGGCTTTACACCTGTAGCTAAAATCTCTGTGGCGACAGATGCGTTTGCCAATGCTCGAGCTGAACGAATTATTGCGTTTTTTGGGTTAGCTCAACGTCAAGATATTCAGCGAGGTTGTGCAGAGCAAATTATTAAGGTTTGGAGAGCTTTTCAACTGCGAAACGACCCTGAAGAAGGTTTGAGTACATCAGATTTTTTGCGGCGTTGTCAAAGTGAACATACTGAAGTTCATGCGGCTTGTACAAGAGCCTTTTTACGATTGGTTGCAACAGATTCTCATCAAGCTAGGATTGAAGTGCGAAAAGCAGAGAAGTATTTAGCGGAACTCAAAAATCTGTATCAGTTACCAAAAAAGCTAAAGCGTTCAAGGAAAATACCCTAGATTGCCTTGGTAATTTCAGCTTATTGCTCCAACTGTCTCGAGCCAGTAAATTCTTGGTATGCAGATTTCAGTTTTTATCGCCACCAGCTTAGATGGTTTTATCGCTCGAGACAATGGTGCGTTGGATTGGTTGCCACAAGACCAAACCGAAGATCATGGGTACAATGCGTTCTTCTCGAGCATAGATACAATGCTGATGGGGCGTAAAACCTATGAAACGATTCTGGGGTTTACCCCCTTTCCATATGAGGGTAAACGTGTTGTGGTTTGTAGTCGCACCCTGACCGAAGTACCAACGCCTTTACAAAGTAAACTTGAGATTCGGGCTGAGCCTTTGCCAGCATTACTGAAAATACTCGAGACCGAAGGTACAAAACATCTTTATGCCGATGGCGGTCAGATCATCACGGCTTTGCTCGAGTTAGGCGTGGTAAACAAGTTGGTGTTGACTCGAGTACCTGTTTTGCTGGGTGCAGGTATTCCTCTTTTCGGACGATTAAGCGCAGATATTGTTTTGCAACACCAAGAAACCAAGACTTTTGCTAGTGGTTTGGTGCAAAGTATTTATTTGGTTTGAGCAGATAAACTCGATTTGCTTTTCAAAGCGCATTCCTCAGTACCAATCATCAATCTTGTCTCGAGTAGAGTGATGGAGTGATTACAGTTTTTTATGATTTTCTCTGTCCATATGCGTGGCGTGGTCTTGAATTGTTAGCTGCCCTCGAGATTCCGTTTGTGCATAAACATTATAGTTTGGTGCAAGGGAATCACCCTGATAATGCGGGTTTGCCGCGTCATCTTCCCAAGTGGCAATTGGTTACACAAACCCTTGGTGATACAGCCAATGCGGGTTTGCCAGCCTATTTAAATGTGGATGGTAGCCTTGAAGCGTTTCTGGCTGCTCGGGCGGCAATGCAGCAAGGCAATGCAGCATATTTGCGATTTGCTCTCGAGTTATTTCGGGCACGGCATCGGGATAAAAAGGTTTTGAATGCCGAAACTGCATTGGAAGCTGCCAAGGCTGCCAATCTGGATATTAATGCTTTTACTGTGGCTCGAGCCGATGTTGTAGCTCGAACAGTTGAACTTGGAGCTGATCTCGAGGAAGCTGGGCAGTTAGGGGTGTTTGGTACGCCAACCATTCAACTTGAAAGCGGTGATATTGCTTATTTTCGGTTTGAGCATTTACCGCAAACCCAAGCAGCAAAACTCGAGGCTTGGCAAATTTTTGAGCGTGCAATGCTATCTGAGGCAGGGATTGCAACCATTAAACGAGCAAAACCATCGGTTTGAATGGTCAGTAAATCCGAAATAGATAGTTAAAAGTTGGTTGAGCCGTAGGGGCGGGGCTTGCCTCGCCTGTTCAGTACGACATTTTTTAACAATCTGCGTATAGGTCAATCGGATTGTGCTGTTGTGTCTAAATCCGTGCCCTATTGACTCGAGGGTCATCAACAGTATTCTCGAGCTGTCTTGTAGGGGAGAGGCATGCGTCGTTTAGTTACGCCACTTGCAGAAAGCCTCGAGTGCGGTATACTGCTTGGCGTGACGCGACGTTCCGCACAAGCGGCGGGGTCGTCGGGCGTTTTACAACCAGTCAGCAAACCAACAGCTAAACCTGCTGCTGGTGCTGCGCGGTTGCTTGCCCGCGCCCAAATCGCCATTGAATCTTTAACACCACTCGAGACTGGCTTATACGCTGGGCTACCACAAGTGGCAAGGTTGATGTTGTTTGCCAGGGATAACCATGCTGTGCTTGTAACCACACCTGAACGGATGCGTTTGTACAAGGATTTACCTGTACTTGGACGCAAAGCCAGTATCAATCCTGGGATTGCAGATTGGTCTGAACTCGAGCAACATGTGGTACTTGATATTGCCACTGCACTCGAGGATTTTCCTTCTGAACCAAATTTGTTTCGGCTCGAGTTGCGGGTTGGGCAAACGTACACCCGAGATGATTTTCTAACCAGTCTTGAAGGTTTGGGCTATGAACGCGAAGAGAATTTAGATAAGGCGAGTTTCGAGAAAACTGATGGGTATTTTAAGGTTTTAGGCGATACTCTCGAGATTGTTATTAACCGCTCTGGGCAGGATAAAACCAAACGTGAAATCCGAGCTGAGTTTTTTGGTGATACCCTTGAAACGCTTAAACTTAATAACGAGAAAGTCAATCATTTTTCACTAGCACCACTGGGCGATTATGTACCCGAAGTGGCATGGGATAGCACCCGTCTCGAGCGAATCGGTGGGCGAGTTTATCTGGATTCACCTGAATTCTTTGAAGGTTATTTAACCACCAAGCAAAACCAGCGTCTTTGGGCGCACCTCGAGACTCGAGATATTGTTTCTTTTGGGGCTACTAAATTGGCACTCGAGACCAAGCAATCTGCTCTTGAACCAATGGCGTTTTATCGTGCCAGATTAAAAATGTTCGCCGAGGATGCCAAGCGTTGGCTCGAGGAAGGCTACCGTATTCAAGTGCTTTTAAAGCACGAACGTACTGGTGTGTATTTGCAAACCAATGTGCTTAATGCCGAAAGCGGTGTGCCAGTGGTTTGGGAATGGCGTGCTGAACCACAAGTTGGCAAAGTGACTTTAACCTTGGGGACTGCCGAAGCTGGTTTTATTGATCGGGCGAGTAAACTGGTGGTTTTAACCGAAGATGCCTTGTATGGCTTTACAGGTGGTGCCAGTCTGCGAATGCGGAAGTTGCGTGGTAATCCTGTCTCGGATACGATGGCATTAACAGTTAACGATTATCTGATTCACCCCGAGCATGGTATCGGACAATTCCTCGGACTCGAGGCGCGGTTAGTGCTGGGTGTGATGCGAGATTACATTCATTTGCGTTACGCTAACGATGCCCGAATTTACTTACCAGTCGAACAATTGCCATTCCTCAAACGCCACCCTGGAACAACCGACGACCCACCACGCCTCAGTACCCTTGGTACCAACGATTGGGCAAAAGCTCGAGAAAAAGCTCGCAAGAACGCCGAGGAATTGGCACAAAAACTTTTGGTACAATACGCAGCTCGCCAAGCCACTTCGGGTATTTCTTATCCAAGTGCGCCAATGGAATGGGATGACGATTTTAATAAAAACTTCCCATTTGAATTCACCAAAGATCAAGGCAGAGCGGTTAAAGATGTCTACAGAGACCTCGAGCGTGCCATGCCGATGGATCGGCTTGTTTCGGGTGATGTAGGCTTTGGTAAAACCGAAGTGGCAGTCCGAGCCGCTCACCGAGTGGTTGCTAATGGCAGACAAGTTGCCATTCTGGTACCCACGACACTCTTAGCCGAACAGCACCTCGAGACGATTCGTAAGCGCTTTGATGGCACACCCGTGATTGTGGCTGGGCTAAGCCGCTTTACGCCGAACAAAGAAGTCGAAGGGGTTTTTAAGCATTTACGTGAAGGCAAAATAGATATTGTGGTTGGTACACACCGCTTACTTGCCGAACAACTTTCGTTTAAGAATTTGGGCTTACTGATTATTGACGAAGAACACCGTTTTGGTGTGATGCAAAAAGAAAAACTCAAAGCCCTCAAAGCAGGTGAGTTATCGCTCTCGAGTTTTAAAGATGTCGAACTTGATATCGAAAAAAATGCAAAACCCAAAGCCCGTAAAGCAGGCACAAAAACCGCACAAGTCGCCTCCGATATCGCTCACGATCTCTCGAGCATTATGGGCAATGTGATTGGTGTTAAACGCGAACGCAAAGTCGAATTGACCGAACATGCCATAGATGTTTTAACCCTGTCTGCTACGCCAATACCACGAACCCTGTACATGAGTATGGTTGGTCTGCGCGATATGTCGCATATTGCCACGCCACCAGCGGGACGTAAACCAATTCAAACAGTTCTCTCGCCATTCGACCCATTTACTGTCCGAGATGCAATACTTTACGAAATGGAACGCGGCGGCAAATGCTTTTACATCCACGACCGCGTTGCCAGCATCGGTAGGCGTGCCCAGTACTTACAAACCCTGATACCAGAAGCACGAATTGCTGTGGCACACGGTCAAATGCCAGATGGTGAAATCGAAGAAATTATGCAAGGCTTCGAGGAAGGTGCTTTCGATGTGCTGGTTGCCACCACCATTGTCGAATCGGGTTTAGATATTCCAGAAGCCAATACCATCTTAATAGAACGCTCCGATAGGCTTGGATTAGCCCAATTGTACCAATTGCGAGGACGTGTTGGACGCAGACAAACCGAGGCATTCGCCTACTTTTTCTACCCTCCACGCTTATCCGAAAATGCTGAACGTCGCCTCTGGGCAATTGCCGATTTAACCGATCTTGGTAGTGGGCATTTACTCGCCGAAAAAGACATGGAAATTCGTGGTGTTGGAAATATCCTTGGTGCAGAACAACACGGACACATCCAAAACGTATCACTCGAGGTTTACACCGAATTATTAGGCGAAGCAATTTCTAAACTCAAAGGCGAAGAAAAAATTATCCCACCACGCCTTGCCATAGACCTGAAAGTCAATGCCCGTCTCGAGCCAAGTTATATTCCCGAAGAACTTGAGCGTATCGAATACTACGGGCGTTTATCCGAAAGTACCAGTTTAGGTGAAATCAGCCGAGTTGAACGCGAAATGAAATCCAAACATGGTGCATTACCGCTTGAGGTGCAAAATTTCCTCGAGTTAGCCCGTTTACGCGTGATAGGAACAGCTAAAGGTGCAATGAGTGTTGGTGAAACCATGACGCAACTGGTGGTGCAATTTGCGCCCAACCGAGGCAACCTTGATTACGATGCTAAAGCAGCTAAAAACCATCCGAATAAGTTATTGGTAACCAAATACCCACCTGGTTTTACCCTCGAGAAAAAAGGTTTGAAACCCGATGAGTACGCAAGGGCAATCCTCGAGGCGCTGTACGCGTTCGCTTAGATTTTTTTAGGACTTGCACTATAGTATCAGTCGGCTTGGTATACGGAGCGCTGCGTGAATTCGTTCCTTCTTGTATCGCTAAAAAACTGGAAAAGGTTTCTTATGGAAAGAGATATTTGGCAAGAAGTTTTAGACAGTGCCATAGAAATTAAAACAGGTCGCGGCAAGCGCCTTACTGTCCTACCTGATAACTTAGTAGCGCGAACTCGAGTTCAAACAAAGTTGAGTCAGTCCGAATTTGCTGCTTTACTCGGCGTATCTAAACGTACTCTCGAGCAATGGGAGCAAGGTCGGCGTGAACCAAGTGGTGCAGCAAAAACATTGCTTCGGGTAGCACAAAATCATCCAGAGGTTTTGCGTGAATTGGTTATTTGAACCTTTGCCACCATTCTTCGTGCCAGCGCACTGTGATTAAAACCTAAATCCTCGAGAATAGCTTGGTGAATACGCTTATCGTTGGTGCAACTGGTGGTATTGGTGAGGCACTGGCTCGAGTTTTGCCTAAACCGCAGATTCTGGTGGCTCGAGATGCTCGAAAATTGTTTTCCTTGGCGCAGGAATTGGGTGTTTTTGCGGTGCCTGCCGATGTGACCAACGAACTCGAGTTGCAAGCTTTGGCTTTGGAAGTACAGGATGTCCAGACCCTTGTGTATGCAGTTGGTGATGTGGCACTTGCACCGCTCGAGGGGTTTTCGGTGGCGGATGCGACGCGGATTTGGCAGGCGAATGTGTTGGGTTTTCAATTGGTTTGTAAGCATCTCGGCTCGAGGTTATTGCCGAATGCTCGAGTGTATGCGATTGGGGCACGCCCCGAGTTGGTGACGTACCCTGGCTTTGCTGCGTATGCCAGTGCTAAGGCTGCATTAGCGGTGTCTTGTCGAATTGCGGAACTCGAGTTAAAACGTTCTGTGACATTGGTGTTACCGCCTGCGGTGAATACGGCGTTTTGGCAGCGTTTGGGTAAACCCGTGCCGCGCAATGCGGTTCAACCAGAAACTATTGCTGCTGGTATTCTCGAGGATTTGGCTCGAATGCCGAGTGCCGAATTGCGAATTGGTTAATCTGCGGCGGCTGCGGCAACGGCTGCTTCTCGAGTTTCGTTTTTGATGCTGTAAACCCGAGAAATTCCGCCTGTGTCGGTGGTGACTCCCCAAAGTGCATCGGCGATTTCCATTGTGGCTTTTTGATGGGTGACTAAAATAAATTGGGTACCTTGGTCGGCAAGTAAGCGCAAAAAATGGGTAAAACGGCGAATATTGGCTTCGTCGAGGGGTGCGTCTACTTCGTCTAAGGCAGCAAATGGTAAGCCTGCATGTCCTTCTGGCGCTCGAGAGAGGGCAAATAAAAACGCAAGGGCTGCCATGGTGCGTTCGCCTGCGCTGAGTAAGTGCAAGGCTCGAGTGCGTTTGCCTTTGGGTGTGACTCTCAGGGCTAAGCCTTCAAGTGCGCCTGCTTCATCACGAACAATTTCCAGTTCGCCTTCGCCGCCAAGTAATTCGGTGCTGTATTCGCGGAAAGCATTGGAAACTCGAGCGATACTTTCGCGCAGTCTGGCAGTCACATCGCGCTCGAGTTCGTCTAAGGCTGTCTCGAGTTCTTGAACAGCAGCTAATGAATCGGCGGTGCCTGCTTCGAGATCTTGTAAACGTGCTTGTTCGCGCAAAAATTCTTCGGCTGCTAACATGTTGACTGCGCCTATTTCTTCGATGTGGTTGCGGAGTTGGTTGGCTCGAGTTGCCCAGGTGCGTTGTGTGCCTTCTGGGTCTGGTAATGCCAGTAGTGTCTCGAGAATGGTGGCGCGGGTTTCTTCGTCTGGTTCTTGGCTTGTTTGTTGCCCTTTGCCATCGGCTGTCAGTAATTCGGTTTCGATGGTTTCCAGATTGGTTTCACGGCGAGCAATGGCAAGGCGTGTATTTTCGATACTTTCGCGTTCTGCCGATAATTTTCGGGTGGTGTTGCTGAGTTCTGTTTCGAGGTGTTTACGGGTGGTCTCGAGGGTGTCTATTTCGGTTTTAGCTGCGTTCACACCAAGGTTTTCGGCTTGTTGCTCGAGTTGCATAATTTCTGGGTTGGTGCTGTCTAAACGGTTTTGAATCTCGAGTTCTTGTAAATGAATACTTTCAAGGCGTTCGCGGATGCGTTCGGCACGGTTTTGATTATCTTGGATGCGGGCAAGTGTGGTTTGATAAGCGCGTTGTTGTTCTTGGTAGAGCGCAATTTTACCAATGGCAGCACGCAATTGATTATCGGCTTGGCGTTCGGTTTCACGGGCAAGCTCGAGGTTGGCTGTAGCGGTTTGCACAATCTGTTCAAAAGGTGCAAGTTCTGGCAAGGTGCTGTTGCTGTTTTGGCTGGTTGCAGGCGAGAGGGTTTTGAGTTTTTGCTCGAGTTGCGTGGTTCTAAAAGCAAGCCCTTCGCGTTTGGTTTCGGTTTGCACCGCTAATTGCCGAGCAGCATCGGTGTCTTTACGCAGTTGCACCACTCGAGAATCTATTTGTTGTACGGCTTGACGGGCGTTGCTGGCTGCTTCGCGGTCTGTTTCGATGGTTTTCTCGAGTTTGGCATAGGCTTTTTCAAGGGTATCTAACTCGGCTTTGGTTTCGTCAAAACGGCGTAACTCGGCAAAGGTTTCGCCTGTGGTATCACGTCCTCGTCCACCTGTGACGGCTCCACCTGCTTCGAGTAATTCACCATCTCGAGTGACCAACCTTGGGCGGTCTTTGTAGGTTCTGGCAAGGCGCAAACCCACATCCAAGTTCTCGACTATTAAGGTTTCACCAAATAAACTTTCTAAAACTGTTTGGTACTCAGATTCAACCAGTTCAGCAGCAAAGCCAATCACACCTTCTTCGCGTTGAATCTCGAGTTTACGGCGCGGACGAACTCGGAGAATGTCTAGTGGTAAAAATGTGGCTCGCCCACCGCTTTTTTTAAGGATTTCGATCACACTTTTTGCAACATTGCCATTTTCAACCACAATATTTTCGATGCGCCGACCCAAAGCTGCGCCAACGGCTGTCTCGAGGTGTTGTGGTACACGCACCAAATCCGAAACAGGTCCGATCATACCTTTGACTCCGCTGCCAAGAGCGCGACGCGGACCTTCGGACAGGTACGAATGTGCGTTTTTAGCTGCTTCCAAGCGGGCAAATTCTTTTTGTAAACTGCTTTTAGCCGCCCGTAATTCAGTTTGTCGGTTGCCTGCTTCGGACATTCGGGCAGAGACTGTCGCCGCTTCTCGCTCGAGTTTATCGAGTTGCTTATTGGCAGTTTCTAATTCGTTTTTGCTGTCCTCGAGGGCTGTAGCAGCTTTGGCTGCTATTTCTTGAGCAGCCGTTAATTCCTGTTGGTTACTTTCAAGTTCGCGTAGCAATGTATCGCGTTCGGCATCAGCTCTGGCGAGGGCTTCGCGTTGCACGCGTTCTTCTCGTTCGAGTTTATCACGCTCGGAGCGCTGCTTAGATAAATTAATTTTAGCATCAAGTTCGGCTTGACTAGCGGCTCGTAACTCGAGTTTTTTAGCGGCTAAATTCGCTTCGAGTTCAGCCACATTTTCGGCTGGTAATTCTGGTTCGTTTGGCATCACTTGGGTTGCTAAACTCTGTATTTCATGCTCGAGGCGTTGGCGTTCAGCTGCTAAGGTTTTGCCGTTGGCATCGGCATTGGCGGCTCGTTCTCGAGCCAGTTTTGCTTCGCCGCGTAAACGCTCGAATTCAGCAGTTAATTCAACAAAAGCCACTTGCTTACCTTCGCGTTCAAGCCGTAATGCCTCGAGTTGATTGGTTAGGTTGGCAGCGCTGCTCGAAGCATTTTCGGCTCGGGTGGTACTGTCTTGTAATTCGGTTTTGAATTTAACAATTTCTTCGCGTAAAACCCGCACCTTAGCTCGGCGTAATGCACCATCTAACTCGAGTAATTCTGCACTAAGAGCGGCATATTCTTGAGCAACAATTGCTTCGGCTTCGAGTTTTTGCACCCGAGTTCGCACTTCACGGGTTAAATCATCAGCTCGAGCTAAATGAATTTTGGCTTGTTCAAGGCGTTCAATACTTTGTGCTCGGCGGTGTGTGGCTCGAGATAAACCAGCAGCTTCCTCGAGATAGCCAAGTAGCGTTGTTGGATTAGCACTAATCACCGTACCAATTTCGCCTTGCCCAACCACAGCAATACCACCAGGTCCTAAACCAGAACCTCGCAAGGCATCGTGTAAATCTCGAACTCGAACGTTTTTACCACCTAACTCGAGGTCGGAATCGCCATCGCGGTATAAACGCCGTGTGATACTTAATCCGCCACTGGGTTGCTCGAGTTCAAGTTGGACTTCGGCTAAGTTTAAGGCTTGCTTGCCACTTGAGCCATGAAAAATCAGTTCGGTGCTTTCTTTGACCCGTAATTCTCTGGTACGCGCTGTATGGCTTGCCCAGCGGATACCTTCGATGACATTGGATTTACCGCTGCCATTAGGTCCAATAACAGCATTGACTTTTGCTGAAAAATCTAAGCGTACGCGCTCACCAAAGCTTTTAAAGCCCTGAATGGTGATGGCGCGTACTCGGATGGTCATGAACCGCATTCCTTTTTGGAAAAGGTTTTATCAGTTGGAATATGCCCACCAATGGTTTCTACGGGCTTGCCTGCCAACAAATACTTGACTTTTTGTACTCCCTCGAGTTCAAGCATGGTATTGGCAATACCACAGACCAAAAGTAATTCGCTTTGTGTACCCAGTTGCACTTTTTTCCAAGTTGCTTCTAAATCCACATAGACTGTGTCCTGATGGGCGAAAACAGTGGGTAATGGCATTTTACTAACTAGCAGCATTGCCCCTTCGACTTTTGGACCTTCTAAATAATTTCGCATGGCAACAGCTGCTCGAGTCTCGAGATCATCAAGTTCTAAGCCAGCATCGCGTTTTTCGACAGCAAAAGAACGACCATCTGGCGTGGCAAAGTACAAAGAAAGTGTTAAACGGCTACGGGTGCGATCTGTGGATTGCAATAATTTAGGATCAATTGCCAGCGGGGTTGGACGGGTTTGAATGTAGCGTATGCCTAGTACACCCAGTAGCAAAATCGAAAAAATAATGTTCCACGGCGAGAACAACCAACGAAAAAATAGTTTTAACCATTTCACTTTGGAGCCTCCGGTTTAGCTGCAGGTACAGGTTTACCAAGGTACTCGAGTACAGCATAGGCAACGGCTTCGGCACGGCTGACACTGGCATCGGTATTTTGTAAAGCAGCACGGTCTTCATCGTTGGATAAATAGCCCAACTCGAGCACAATGGCGGCTTTTGGGGCACGTTCCAAGGCAGTGTGGCTACCGAGACTCGAGACTCGAGCTTCGCCATTTGGTACAGCTAAAATACGAGCACTAATCATATCGGCAAGTTTTTGCGAAGCAGCTCGAGGGGCAAGGAATCTGGATAATAATTTGCGTTCACGTTCGGTTTTGGCATTCTCGAGTGCAGTGCGCCCAGCATCTAAAATACCTTCGGAGGGTGCATCTGGCGATAAGTAAAAAATTTCTGCGCCTTTCGCACTGGAATTAGGTTGACTCGAGACATGCAATGAAATCAGCACATCCGCTTTGACCGATAAAGCTTGACGAGTTTCGATAGAAGTGTCTTTGTCTTCGTTGCGAGTGTATTTCATGGCAATACCACGTGGTGCCAGAATAGAAGCAATGCGTTGCGCCATTTTTAAAGTGATATCTTTTTCGCGTAAATTGCCACTGACCACACCAAGGTCGTTACCACCATGCCCAGGATCGAGCACCACCACACTCGGACGACTATCGAGTGCCACACTTGGACGACCAAAACGTGATCCAACATCAATAATCACTCGAGCAGGAATGCCTTGACTACTTGCCACAGCAAAAATTTGGAAACCATCGCTGCTTTTTAACGGAATTTTTGCCTCGAGTTTATTGGCAACGGGTTTGACTTCAAAAACATCAATAAATTTTCCACCTACCAGATAGGGTGAAGCTGTGCCATTGGTAAAACGCAACGTGACAATTAAATCCGATTTTTCAATCCGACTTGAGAAACCAACATCGCGGTCAATTTCTAAAACTACCCGATCTGAACGCTCGGTTTTATCACTCGAGACAGTACCAAGAATGGCTTGAGGCATATTAACAATGACTGTATTACCCGATTCTTCAAAGGTGCCACCAGCAGCTTCGGCAACCGATTTAACAGGTATCAGTAAGCGTCCGCCGCCCAAGCCAGCTGCTGGGCTTTTTTGCCTCACACCATTGACTTCTAGCCCATTTGTCCATTGAGTAGCCGCTTCATAAGCACCATCTGCCAAGGCAATTCGTAACACTTTGCCACCTTGTTTTAAAACCACGGCATCGTTGGTCACTTGGGTTTCTAAACCCAAAGCAGACGCAAACTCGAGCGGAGCAAAAGCAAAACCATTGTAAACACTGGCTTTTAAGCTGGTGCCAGCCACTTGTAAATCCTTGGTCTGAGGCGTTGTTTGCCCTAAACCAAGCCAAGCTAAACCAAGTAAAGCCATAACAAAAAGCCATCTGGTATGTGTTACTTGCCATTTGGGTTTCATCGGTACATCTCCATTTCGCGTTTAGCCGATTTGGTTTTTTCAGCTTCACGCTTATCATGCAGTTTCTTACCCCGAGCCAATGCAACCTCGAGTTTCATGCGTCCTCGCACCATGTACATTCGCACAGGTACAACCGTTAAGCCTTTACGGGTAACAGCTTGAAAAATCTCGGTTAATTCTTTGCGGTGTAATAATAATTTTCGTTTCCGACGAGCTTCATGGTTATTATACGAGGCTTTACCATATGGTGGTACATACAAATTCTCGAGAAATAATTCGTTATCCGAAAATCGAGCAAAACTATCGCGGAAATCCACGCCACCGCCTCGCATGGATTTAATTTCGGTACCACGCAACTCTATGCCTGCCTCAAAGCGATCAAGCAATTCGTATTCAAAGCGTGCGCGGCGATTCTCAAACATCAGCAGCAAGTATTGTACCGTTCTCAAGTGAGGAGTGTGAAGTACCTCCATCTAAGGTATGGCAACTTTTCAAGTCAAAACGGCGTACAATGAGTTGGGAATTACCCCAAGGAGATAACCATGAGTGATGAAATTAAAAATGCTGCTGAAAAAGCCGCCGCTGTTGCAGGACAAGCCACCACTGTTGCCAGCCAAGCCGCAGGTCAAGTTGTTGGTCAAGCAGGAGAACTCGGTGCAAAAGCTGCTGATGTGGCTGGTAATGTAGCTGCCAAAGCAGGAGATATCGGAGATAAAGTTGCCGATGCCGCAGGCGATGCTCTCGAGAAAGGCAAAGAGTTTGCTGCTGATGCCGCTGAAAAAGCCAAAGAACTGCTTGGTGATGCTCCAGAAAAAGCCATGGAATTTGCTGGTAATGCCGTAGAAACTGTCAAAGACGTTGCTGAAGATGTAGCTAAAAATGTCTCTGAAGCTGTTGGTGGTGCAGTCGAAACCGCTAAGAACTTATTGGGCGGATTATTTGGCGGCAAAGACGACGGTAAAGACGACGACAAAAAAGCTTAAATTTAACCAATGTTTCATAGCCTCGAGATAAACTCGAGGCTTTTTCTAGGCTAAATCCGTTAGACTGGCAGCGAATGCAGAAATACCTTGCGGGAATTCTTGTTTGCTTTGCCATTGCCGTGCTGGCAGCCCTGATTGCAGGTATTCCCAATGTCCTGCCAGGAATTGTGGGTCTGAAAATCCTTGGAATTCTGGGTTGGGCACTGATTCTTGGCATTATTATTCGCTCGAGTTTAGTATTGCCAAGTCATTTCAAAGCAGGCATAACATACAGCGCTAAAACCATTTTGCGCTTAGGTATAGTGCTGCTTGGTGTGCGCTTAAATTTCTCGAGTTTAGCCAGTAGTGGCGTTCTGATTGTGTTACTTGATGCGATTATTGTGCTAGTTGGTATTTTAGTAGTTAACGAACTGGGTCGAAAAGCTGGTTTCTCGAGAGGATTACGGCTATCCTTGGCATTCGGAACGGGTATTTGTGGAGCTTCGGCAGCTGTTGCCGCAGGTAGCATCTCGAGTGCTAAAGATGAAGAAGTGAGTTTAGCCGTTGGAACAGTCAGTTTACTTGGCACTCTGGGCGTACTTGGTTTTATTTTAATCCGTGAACCACTTGGGCTAAGCGACACCCATTACGGTATTTTAACAGGCAGTACCTTACAAGAAGTTGGACAAGTGATTGCCGCTGCCAGTGTCAACAGCAACGCCTTGGACACTGCTACCTTAACGAAATTAGCTCGAGTGGCATTACTGGCACCAGCTTTGGTGATTGCCTCGAGTTTGCTACGTTACCGCGACAATCAAAGCAGCGCATCTCTTGGGCAAAAAACAGAACGCCCGCCAATACTGCCACAATTCTTGATTGGTTTTTTAGTGGTTGGGGCTGTTAATTCCTTGGGTTGGCTACCAAAGGAATTCTCGAGTCTGGCACAAACTTTATCGATTGCTTGTACAGCAATGGCAATGGCAGGCATTGGTTTAGGTGTGGATATCCGAACAGTCCGCCGAGTTGGTA
Organism: Deinococcales bacterium; assembly: GCA_013298595.1. GTDB lineage: Bacteria > Deinococcota > Deinococci > Deinococcales > JAAFIG01 > JAAFIG01. The sequence goes on from JAAFIG010000020.1 coordinate 70,410, forward strand.
TTAAGGCATTAGGTGTTGGTGCAATGGGTTTTATCTTATTAGTGGTTATTTCCAGCATTGTCACAATTATTGCTCGAGTCTGAGCATACCTAGGTTTGCAATACTATTGAATCCGATGTATCCTGAAGTATGAACCTCAAAGGCAGCTTACCCGCACTTATTCTCGAGACCCTCGCTCGAGGCAGCAGCCACGGCTACGAAATCGCCTCCGTCATCAAACTCAAAAGCGAAGGAGTCCTCGATTTCAAAGAAGGCACACTGTACCCAGCCCTTCACACCCTCGAGCGAGACGGCATGGTACAAAGCCACACCGAACTCGAGAATGGCAGAACCAGAAGGTACTACCAACTGACAGACAAAGGCACAAAGCATCTCGAGAAAAGCAAACTCGAGTGGCAAAAAATGAGCAGCGCTATCAGCGGCGTACTTGGTGGAACGGTATGAAAGCAGAATTTGTTATCTGGGTGGAGGCAGTTGTCACAAACCTTGCACCTAAAGCAAAACAACTTGTTAGGGAGCAATTGTACGAACATTTTGCTGCTGCAGTTGAAAATTATCAGACACAAGGGAAAAGTTTCTATGAAGCGGAAGATCTTGCATATACTGATTTAGGAGATATTCAAGAAGTTACAGAGAAATTTGAAAGAGCATATTTGACAAATATGCAGTATCTCCAATTGGAAAAAAAGCTTCATTCACAAAGGAATAGTTTTTGGATAATTATGGTTTGGTTCAGTCTTTATGTGATATTTAATTTCTTGAATCACAAATCACTTGTTGACTTAGATATTGAATTATTCTGTATTGTTACCTGTTTAGTTGGAATTGTAATAGCAAAGAAATCTACTTTAAGAAATTATATTATTTTTTTGACAGCGAAATATTTTTTAGTGATGATGTACTACATGTATTACTTGGGTTGGGTGGTTTTTAATTTTCAATCAATTCTTCAAGCGTTTGCCAAAATTCCTGCCGCTCTAGTAATCCTTATTCTTCCTGTGGGCATGTTTTTCTTTTTCCTCACCAAATTCCGTGAGAGTCTTTTTGGATACAAAAAATTGAAACTGTTATGAATAAATTTCGTTCTGTAACTACGACTGGGGAGTTCTATGAACCAAGCAATCACAAATTGGCTCGAGATAGCCCAAGCAAACCTTGCTCCTCGAGCTAAAGAAATTGTGCAAGAACAAATCCTCGAGCATTGGAATAGTGCTTTAGAAAAATATGTTCTCGAGGGAAAATCTGTTCTCGAGGCTGAAGCGTTGGCATTAGCAGATTTAGGTGATGCTCGAGCGGCTGCGAAAAAATTTGAGAAAGCTTATTTGACAACTCGAGAACTTGAAAAACTAACAGCAGTAAAAGACAGTGCTGCAAATGTTGGTTTTGCCCTTGAAATAATCTTGGGTGGTTTCTTATTATTTTTGCAATTGTTCAAAATGAATCATGACTTTATATTTGCAATGTTTCCTGTTTTAGTAATTAAAGTGCTTTCTAATTTACTTGATCGTTCTATAGCAAGACGTACTGTGTTGCAAGATTATATTCTGTTTCAAATCAAGGCAAGTCTTGCCGTTTTTTTTGTTGTGATGCTGGTTTTTATACTTCAACAGTTCCAAGGTTTTATGGTTGATTATTGGGACATTGTTTTAGTTTTTGGAACACTGATATTTATTGGAACAACAGGAAAAAATATTTGGGCATGGCGCAAACTTTCATCGCTCTAAATTCTCGAGTTCAATTCAAAAATACATAATCAGCACTGACTTCGTTCCAAACAATCCGAATCGGTTGTTTTAAATTAAAGGTACTGGGTAATTTTATTGCTCCAATACTGGTTTCTGGGAATGTACCAGTAAAGCTGTACAATCCTGCATTATTTTCAACAATGTACCGCGAAGCACCTTGAATAAACTCGAGTTCGGCGGGTGGTAATCCGCCTGGCTCGAGGGCAACAGAAAAGTACAGGACTTTACCAATTTTACCTGTGTTAAATTTATTGATTAAGGTTTTTGTGGTTTGTTCGAGGTCTTTATCTAAGTATTTGATTTGTTCAAATGGCATTAAAAAAATGCTAGCTTCGTCTAGGCTGCTGCCTTCTGGACGATAAAAAATGTGTACACCTTTGGCTTTGGGTTTTAACTCGAGTTCTTCCCACGGTAGTTCAAAAGCACTGATTTCTACTGGTGCTGCTATGGCTTCTGGGGCTTTAAGTTGTAATGCCTCGAGTAAGGCAGTTGGTGCCAGCCATTGCTTTTTTTGCACGGTGATGGGTGCGTTTAAGCGGACATCTTGTCCGTCTATAATAATTTCTGGGCTATTCGGAAACAGGTACACAATACGGCTCGAGAAGCGTAAAACCCCTCGGTATTCATCGGCGGTAAAGCTGCCTTGGTTGAGGTTCGCAACGGCGATTAAGTCGTACATCGCGCCGTTATTGCTTAGCAGATTGGTAGACAATGCCCAACTCGAGAAGAGTAAGCAAAGTAATCCAATGGCGCGTTTCATGGTTTTAGTGTACGACAAGTTTTTGCTTGAGGCTGTGATGGATAGGCTTTTGCCTTTCAGGGGTTTTTAAGACCCTCCTTTGTATTGTGTATTTCGGAAGTGGTTACGCTGGTGTTTTGGTGGTAGTTGAGGCTGTCCGGAGGGGCTTTTGCGTCTCGAGTATCACGAAGGGCTGAAATTGGATAGGAGACAGTTTCGGCGTTTAGCGTAACCACTTTCAGTTTTTAGGGTTTGTTAACTCGAGATGGAATGGGCTGCAAAGAGTCTCGAGTTAGGTGATGTTCTAGGCTAATCCCACCATTTCCTCGGAAACTTGCCATAGTTGTTCGGCTCGAGCTTGGTCAAGAACATAGGGCTGATACCCAGAGTAAGGTTTTGCTGGGTCAAACGGCAATGCCTCTTGGCAATCCTCGAGGTACAAACCACCAATGCCTGTTAATTCGTTGCCTACGGCTGCCCAGATGGAAGTAGAAGCACCTTGTTGGATGGTTTTGAACAGTGGGTTTGGGGTTCCGTGTTCATCAATCCAACCCATCGCTCGTTGTTCTTCTTCTGGTAAGAATTTTTGTAAACCAGTTAAGATTCCACCCGGATGTAAAGCATTGGCAGTGATTCCATCTTTGCCATAGATTTGATTCCAACCAACAGCAAATAAGATATTGGCTGTTTTGGATTGCCCGTAAGCCTCCCATTTTTCATAGGGGCGTTGCTGATAATTTGGATCCTCAAAATTGATATCTGAACGGCGATGCCCCATTGAACTGACCATAATAATTCTCGAGGGAGCCGCTGCCAATAAAGCAGGTTGGAGTAATCTCGAAAATAAATAATGCCCAAGGTGATTGGTGCCGAACTGCATTTCAAAACCATCCTCGGTTCGTGGGAAAAGAGGTGTTGTCATGACTCCAGCGTTGTTAATTACTATGTGCAGTTTTGACCAACGCGAAAGTACTTGTGCGGCTGCTTGACGCACCGAAGTCAACGAACTGAGATTTAACTCGAGCACATGAGCCGCTGGATTCTTGGTTTCTTGGCGCAATTGGGCTGCGACAGCTTCGCCTTTTACGGTGTCACGCACTGCCATAATCACTTCGGCACCAGCAGAAAGTAATGCTCTAACAGTTTCGATGCCAAGACCAGAACTTGCACCTGTCACCAGTGCTGTCTGACCACTGAGGTCATGACCATGAATAACCTCGAGGGCGGTTGAACGTGCACCAAATGGGGATGTGATCGGCATATAAAACTCCTTTTACGACAGTTTGTAACCTAGACTCGAGGCTCGTAGCTGAGTGTAGACCATTTTTCCTTACTCAACACTTTTTCCTGAGTGGTTTCTTGAATACTGAACAGTTGCACTCAAGTACCTTACAACTTGGAGTTGACTTTACACTAAGTCGCACTAGCTAAAACATCAATATCTTGCTCGGAACGGGTTATTTATGTGACGTTATGTTTTGACGCTGTTTTGACGCTGCTTACTCCATAATCAAATCAGAGGTAAAAGGTGCTCGATGATTGGCTAAAAACTCGAGGTTAGCCGATTGGTAAGGCAAGTAATTAGGCTGTTGAAAACAAATGATTTGCGTTCAGGTTTTTTTCAGGGCAGCATTTGTAAACTCTACGTACAAATTTAAGCCACACCAAACTCTTGTTTTAAAGGACGTGAATATGAAACCAATGGCATTCTCGAGTTTATTTTTAGCATTGGCTTGGACTGAAAATATTTCTAGCCAAAACTGTGGGAAATTTAGTTGGAGGACAACAATATGAAAGCATTTCTACTACGTATGTTCTTGGGTATTTCATTGATATTTATGCTCAGTGGGTGCTTGTTATCTGATATCCTTAGGATTCCACCTGCGCCGCTGCCTGAGCCTGTTGGGAAAATGGACGTTGTTTTTAGTAATGCAGCAGGACTGCAAGTGCCGTATTTGCTTGATGCCATTTCAGGTGGCGTTGTTGTGAGTAAACGTCCACAATTTCAAACAATTTTTTATGTGAAACAAGATACTCGCGTAGTTGCAGTCAGTCTTCCTCAAAATCCATTACAAGATAATCAGAGCTGTGACCTGAGTGTAAGGACTTTGTGTTTTGTAAGTGTCTACGATAACTTTACGGAATTTTGGAGTATTAGCGGCACGGTAATTGCTACACTCGCTGACGGTCAGCTTGCGTTAAATGGTAGGGCAAAAGTGCAACTAGATAAAGGTACGGCTACGTTTGATATAGCTATTAACGCCACCCTGCCGTTTCAACCATAGTGGTTTCTGGTGTCGTATCGTGGTTTTGACTTATCGAAATTTTTAACACAAACGTTTTGCAAATTAAGCATACAGGGTAAAAAGGACTTTGGTTAGTTCTAGCCAAATACTAATTCCAACTTTTTAGACTATTTAGGAGCATATACGAGTCTGAAACATGAATTTTTAATTCATACTTTGTCTAGGAATTTTTTCGCTGAGAGAGTTTTTGATTTTTCAGAGGGTTTTCAGACCATATTTCTTATGGTATTTGGGTGGCAAAAACTTTTCATTTCTCGAGGTTCTGGTACGCTTTTAACCAATGGCATTGGCGCTTTTATGGCTGGGTATTCCCGTCGTCCGTTTGGACGGCGTGGAATTGCGTCTTGGAGCCAAGGCGGTAGCCATGCTTGCCATGCTTTCTGTGGATGGTCGAGCCAATCGCCGCGATGTCGGAAGGTTGCTGTGGGCAGATGCGTCCGATGCTTTAAACAGCGTTTCGGCGGCTCGAGTACAACTTGGTAAGGTTTTGGGCGATTACTTAGGTGGGGATACTGAAACCTTGGTTTTGCAAGGCGATTGGTCGTGTGATGTGCCAAGTGTTCGCGCTGCATGGCAATCGGGACAGGATACCGCCAGTGCTTTTGCGTTGTACCGAGGTGATTTTCTCGAGGGTTTGCGTTTACCCGAGTGGTCACGTGGGGTCGGTGAGGAATTTGAATCGTGGTTATATCAAAATCGTGAATCCTTAGCCGAAATCCGTTTTGATTTAGCAACGCGGCTGGGTTCGGGTTTAGCAACGAATCAGCAACTCGAGCAAGCTGTGCAATTTTTACAAGTCACGCAAAGCAGTTTGCAACCTCGAGAAGATGCTGCGCGTTTATTGTTGTTGTGTCTCGGGGCATTGGGTCGTTTAGACGAAGCAATATCCGTTTTTGCTCGGCTCGAGAAAGCCTTACTTGAAGACCTAGGTGTGCCGCCGTTGGCAAAGACCCGAGATGCGCTCGAGATGGTACGAACTGGGCGTGAAGCGGCTCGAGCTGAGTTACTGCGTGAACTGGGGATGGCAAAACCAAATCTGTTACAGATCTCGCAAGCCGAAACCGATGTGCCATTGGTGGGGCGTGCGCTCGAGCAGCAGCGTTTGCAAGATGAATTGACGCGAACTCGAGCAGGGGAGACGCGTTTGGTTTGGTTGGCTGGGGAGCCGGGTGTGGGTAAAACCCGTTTAGCTCGAGAAGTTATGCAATTGGCAAGTCAAGAAGGTTGGCTGGTTGCGCTTGCCGAAGCTACGCAATCTGATGGTGTGCTGGCATTGCTCGAGCGAGTTTTGCGCCGAGTAATGCGCCAAACTTCCTTGGCTGCTTTGCGGCTCGAGTTACAAGAAGCTGTGCAACAATTACTGGGTGAGTTGCCAACAAAAAGCGAATTCTCCGAGCGGATGTTACTCGAGGCTTTACGAACTTTGCTGGTACAAGTTTCCGAGCCAGTGGTTTTGGTACTCGATGATGTGCAATGGATAGATGCAGCCAGTTTACGGGTGGTGATGCAGTTACTCCGAGCCAATATCAAACAAGGTTTACTGCTGATAGCGACGATCCGCGATACCGAAATTCCACGTAGCGATTTACAAATGCTGATCGAGTTTATTGGGCGTGAAGGTCGAGGGACTCGTCTTAAATTAACTGGTTTAAGTGTTGCTGAAACACTTTCGCTGGCAGCAATGCTTGGGCGTAACACCACCCAAGCTGAATTACTCCATCAATCCTCGGGCGGTAATCCATTTTTCTTACTCGAGTTATTCCGTTCCACAGGTACAGTTGTGCCAGAGCGAGTCCAAGATGCGTTGCGGGCACGGATTGCACGTTTACCTGCGATTGCCAGTCAAATGCTCGATGCTTTAGCAATTTTAGGCAGCACTAACCAAGGTGTGTTGCGTGAAGTAGCAGGGCGTTCGCTCGAGGAAAGTGCCGAAGCCCTCGAGTACCTAGAATTTGCTGGTTTAATTCGCTTTGAAAACAGCGATGTTTTCTTTGCCCATGATTTAACTCGAGAAGCAGCTTTGCGCGACCTCAGTTATGCGCGTTGCGAAGTGTTGAACTTACGCGCGGCTCGAGCTTTACGAGCACCAGTGCAGGCAGCACTGCATTACTGGGCAGCCAAGAATTTATGGGACGAAACCGATACCGAAAAAGCGGCTGTGGTTTTTATTCAAGCGGCTGTGCAGGCAGCGCAGCGCGGTGTATTGCAAACCCATTGGTTTGAACGTGCCCAAGAAGTCAGCAAAGATTATCAGACTCGAGCCAAAGCACTGACTGAACAAGGACGTGCTTTGGAACGCTTTGGACAGCATCAACAAGCCCTCGAGGTGCTCGATCATGCCGAAGTGATTTTACAAAATAGTGCCAATTTGATGGCTCGAGCAGCGCCGCTGGTGGTACGAGCCAATCTGCTGGCATTAAAATTGGGCAGGCTCGAGGAAGCTGTGCCACTGGCAGAACAAGCCTTGGAGTGGTTAGCTACCGAGCACTCTGATGAAGCACGATTATTGCAAAGCGATGCCCAAAGTACCCTTGGCACGGTGGCACGTTTGCGTGGGCAATTTACCGAAGCTGCCGAGTTTTTTGCGGGTGCACTGCGTTTACGCCAAGCCCTGCGCGACCGCCCACGAATTGCGGCGGCGCTGAACAATTTAGGAACTGCTTTGGTAAAATTACAAGACCCAAGCGCCGAGCAAACATTACTTTCGGGTGTGCAACTCTGCGAAGAAATTGGTGATGTAATTAATATGGCACGTTGCCTCAATAACCTTGGTGTACTTTATAACGATGTACTTAAACGCCATGATGCGGCTCGAGCTGCGTACTTAAAAGTCCAACAATTGCAAGAAGAAATTGGTGATACATGGGGTATTGCCCTCAGTACCCTGAACTTAGGTGTAACAGCTTTCCACCAACAATTACTCGAGGAAGCTAAAACCCATTATCTCGAGACTTTGCGTTTAACAAATGATTTTCCGCAATTACAACATGAAGCGTTGTACAATTTAGCCGAAGTCGAATTAGCTTTGTCTAATTATCAAATTGCCAAAGTACACATTGAGCATTTAATGCGATTACTATCCCAGATTCCTGAACAATCCAGCGAGTATGATGCCGCGTTTATTGCCGATGCAAAAGCCTTAGCTGCCAGCATTCAAGGAGGTTCTTAATGCACAAATTTTTTGTTTTCTTTGTCTTATTGGTTGGTTGCACCAACCCAGTTACACCAACCATTTCGGAGATCAACAATGTTACCCCTCGAGTTGCCCAAACTGGTGACAGCGTTATTTTACGAGGCAAAGGATTTGTGGCAGGGAGCAACGTCAGTATTGGAACCAGCAATGCAGCCATCATCTCGAGCACAACCACCGAACTGATTGTGACGATGCCAAACCTTCCCATAGGCGAATACGACCTTGTGCTGCGCCAACCCAACGGTACAGAAACTCGAGTCGCGGGACCTGCTGTGCTTGGAGCAGACAATACCGATTTGGTGGCTCGCGAAATTATTGTTACAGGGGTATTTACCCAAAGTGAAATCAGCAGTATCGCCTCGAGCAACGGCTATCAAGTCTTGCAATTGAACAGTACCAGCATTGGCGATATGCCCAGTTGCAACCGCAGTTACGCAGCACTGCGCGACACTCGAGGACGCAGCACCAGTACAGCTATCAATGAATTACAAGCTGCGTTGCAAATTATTAACCCAGCTTACGAAGCAAATCCTCGTTCAATACTGGCGGGTAGCCAAACCACAAGCACAAAAGTTTACCCACAAGGAACCATTCCAATTCCAACGCCATCACCCACCGACATTAACCTTGCCAACATCAAAGTCGCTATTCTCGATAGTGGAGTCTCGGGTCACCCAAGCCTTGGCACCCTCGAAACAGGACACAACCTGACCAACTTCGACAACCCAGCCGACCCTCGAGCCATTGCCACCGATGTCAGCGATCTCGGCATCTACGGCAATAGCACTACAGGGCATGGCACAGGAGTCGCTGCCTTAATTAGTGCCTCGAGTATCGGGTTGAGTACAGGTTACGCTGTTGGTACACCAATCCAACCCATCAAAGTCTGCCAAACCACCAATAACAAAAACCAATGCGATGGCATGGATGTTGTCCTTGGCATCTGCCAAGCCGTTGCAAGGGGCACAAACATCATCAACCTTTCACTTGGCGGCAAACAACCATTTCGTGCCCTCAAACAAGTCTTACTCGAGACCAGCAACAAAGGCATCAGCATCATTGCCGCCGCAGGTAACAACGGCATACAAAACAACCCACCAGCCAACTACCCAGCCGCCTACGCCCTCGAGATACCTGGACTGATCGCCGTTGCTGCTACAGAAAACAACGGCACCAACTGGGTAGGCTCGAGTTACTCCACCCCAGGAAACTATGTCACCATTGCCGCACCCGGCACAAACGAAACTGCTATTGTCACCGATAATGGCGTAGCAGGATACGGCACAGCTACACTTGAAGGCACAAGTTTTGCCACACCTATTGTCAGTGCTGCTGTGGCTCGAGTCAAAGCCAAAAATCCAACATGGACACCAGCCCAAATTAAATCCCGCCTCGAGAACACCGCCCAAAGTATTCCGTGCGAAAAAAATAAGTGCGGAGCAGGATTATTAGACATCACAGCTGCTGTTCAGTAATAAAAACTGTCATACAAACCGATTTATTTTTGCCTCTCGAGGTTTGTGGCAACGATACTATCAGTTTCTGTTTTTGTATACAGCAAGTAAAATCGGTTTGGTAGGGGCGAACCTTGTGTTCGCCCTTTAGGACATCACGAATCGTATTGTTGCAGGGTATTCAGCTTTTCATATGGTAAGCCGCTACGGCTAGATGCAATGTAGGGCGAGGCATGCCTCGCCGCTACGGCAGCATGTTTTAGGATATTTAACTCACTGCCCAATTTCAGACCCATTTCAGACCTGATTTTCTAGACTGCTCGAGTCGAAAGGAGTGTTATGAAAAGAGTTTTGCTTGTGTTTGTTCTGGCTTTGATAGCGGCTTGTCAAAGCACAAATCCGCTACCCGTGGTGGTTCCCGATTCTGTGTCAGATATCACCGTGAAAAGTATTGATGCCAGGGTTGGTGGTGAAATCAAACTTGGTAATGGCGTGCAACTCGAGATTCCAGCGGGTGCTCTGGGTAGTAATGCCAGTGTATCTGTGCAAAATGTGGCTGCCCCTCAAGACAACACTGATCCTGCTTTAGCTTGGGCTGATAACAGCATTACTGTGGATTTAGGTAATGCCGATGTTAATGCCGATCTCGAGGTGAGTTTTCCGATTCCTGAAGCATGGGCTGCTGATGTTGCAGCGGCGGCTCGAGCAGCGCAGAGTCGGAAAGTTATTTGTCGGATAATTCTTGATGATACCGCGCCGATTGTTTTTGCAACTCGAGATGATGAGGGACGGTTGTGGTTGCAAAAAGCTGAAGTGGATTTACAAGCCAAACGAGTGGTGAAAAAATTTCGCCCTTCGCGGATTCGTCCTCTACCACCAATTGGGATAATTATTGTTCGTCCTCCTAAACCATCGCCAGTCCCAGTTGAGTGTCCGCCTGAACCCACTCCAGACCCATTCCCAACGCCAGATCCTGACCCACAACCTCAACCAGATCCTGTGCCAAATCCAGAGCCAACACCTGACCCAAATCCTGCTCCTGACCCGAATCCCATTCCTGACCCGAATCCCATTCCTGA